>NZ_JABXKO010000031.1:0-64241 GCF_017114965.1 Nostoc sp. JL31 | reverse complement strand
TAACTCTACTACGGCAGCCCTATCTCTTCATACTCTTTTTTTGGCGAAGGTATTGACTCAAATGAATTTTGCCGTTGGATACTTGTTTCAAGACCTTCAAAAACTGCATTTGTAATAAAACTAGTATCAGTATCTAAACACTGTCAACTAACAAAGGTAGGGCTATTGGAGACTGAACGCTATAAAAATCTCTCTGGCAGCTTGCTTTGTCGCCAACTCATTGCTTCTGGTCTGTCTGTTGGTGTTGCTACCTCCATTTGCCGTAAATTGGTTTCTTCAGGTTTGGTGATCGCTTCAGTATCAGGGTTCTCACAAGCCGCGATCGCTGACTCAACTGCAACGATTCATTTGACGGGTACAGTACCTCTAATTCTTGATATCTCTTCAAACACGGTTCTGGTTAAAGTTCCTCTCAATGGCTTAGATATCAATAACGCTATCATTAGTAGTCTTGCCATCCGCTCTAATTCAGCTGATGGTTACACAGTGATGGTGAAGTCAGTCAACAATGGTTTGCTGAAGCTGAATATTAATAATGTTGTTTATTCGGTTCCCTATACCTTTAGATATAACGGTGCATCAGCCATCAGTCTAAGCACAACTGAAATGGTTGTTGAGCATCAAAATTCTAAAAGCTCAGACGTTTTGGCCTGTGCTATCAGCACGGGTTGTTACCGATACTTGAGTATCAATGTCAATGGCTCAGATGCTAGTACTACGCCAACAGGGGTCTATACTGATACCCTCATCTTCGAGATTATAGATCATTAATGCCTCCACTTCTGAGGGCAGATGTTACCGAGTATCACCCAATTATCAGTGATATGATGTCCGGGCAATTAAGCATACTACCCGGAACCCCAAAGAGCCAAAGCGCAGCTTTAGCTCCCCTAAGAGCCGGCTCTTAGGGGTTGAGTTCTTTTATTATGGGTAATTTGGCAAAGATGATATGACAGCCATTGAGCAAGTGTAGATATAACTCTCTACGAGCAAGTTGTAAACAAACTTAGCGGCTCCAGAGAGTTACCGCAAAGCTCTGATAATTTTGTAGTTCCTCCGTTCAAATCCCGATGAAGCCTAGTGAGGTACTGATATTTGTCTTACCTGGCTGGGTACTTTAAGTAATAAAGGAGTTGACTTAATTCCATTATTGTCAAGAAACTTGTGTGAACTGTGTTCTAGCCAACCTAACATTTTTGTTTTTGGGGAGTGTTGTATTCCCGGCGCTTGCACTAGACTCAGTTCAGACCCAACCTCAACCCTCGAAATTCTTAGCCGAGGCGCAAGCCAAACAGCTAAATCCAGCAGTCAGCTTATCCAACTTACCAGCCTTAGCCCCAAATCAACCTAAACACTCAGCTTCACTTCTAGTAAAAGAACAAACTAAGCAGCCAGCCACAGCAGACAATTCAACTCCTCTACCAAACCCTGCTGATAATCAAACTGAGTTACCACCTCCAAGCACCAGGCAACTACAGCAGTCTAGTCCAGAACAGCCACAAACCCCAGTAAATAACAACACAGACAAGCTATTTGAAACAATTTTTGGTCAGCCCCAGACTCATGATAGTATCCCACGGGTTGTAGTTCCCTTTTTCATCAACGATCAAGAATCAGGTCAAGTTCTGGTTTTGCTTTCCCCCGGCAACATTGCCACAGTCCGCTTTCAAGCAACACCACTCTTCACACAAACAGCAAAAATTCTTCGCTCTGACATTCAACAAAAGCTGCAAGCAGCAGTAGACAGTGAAGGTAATCTCACGCTGGAGGTGCTGCGACAAAATGGTTTGGAAGCAACCTTTGACGATCGCCAGTTAGAGCTAAGAATTCAGGTTCCTCCAGTTCAACGCAAGACTAGCATTTATAATTTGCGAGAACAAGGACTGCCACCCGAAGCCGAAAATGCTCTGCGTCCTAGCGCTATGAGCGGCTACATCAATTTGCGGGGTGGGCAAGACTATCTGTGGTCAGGAACACAAGGTACGGCAACAGGAAGACAACCCCTGCAATTAAATTTAGAGGGAGCCTTGAACTGGAAGGGATGGGTGCTAGAGGGTAGTAGTACATTCAGTGAACGAACCGATCCTTTGTGGGTACGTGGCGATCTACGGCTTGTGCATGATGCTCCCGACCAAGCTTTGCGCTATGTGATTGGCGATCTCTCAGTTCCGATCTCTGGCTATCAAAGTAGTCGTCCTCTGCTAGGAGTTACAGTTGCTAGAAACTTTTCCTTGCAGCCCTATCGAGTTACCCGACCAATTAGCCAGTTTGAGTTTTTTCTAGAAACACCATCAAAAGTTGAAGTATTTATTAACGGGCTGCCAGTGCAAACACTACAGTTACCTGCTGGTCGGCAAGATATTCGCGATCTTCCTCTCAGTGGTGGCATCAACGACGTGCAACTTATTATCACTGATGCTGTGGGTCGAGTCCAGCGACTGGATTTCCCTGCTGCTGTTGCTGGAGAGTTGCTATCTACGGGTTTAAAACAGTTTGCTTATAGCTTCGGCTTCCCATCGCAAGCAAAAAACGGCGGCTACAGCTACTCTTGGGAGCGACCAGCACTCTATTTAGCTTATCGTCAGGGGTTGAGTAACACTCTCACAATGGGTGCCTACTTTCAAGGCGATCCAAAACAACAATTGCTAGGCTGGGAAGGAGCCTGGGCAACTTCTTACGGTAACTTGGGTTGGGATGCGGCCTTCAGCCATGCCAGCGACATCGGAACGGACTATGCTTTCAGATTGCGTTACGAATACCTGCAATCAGGACTAAAGAACTCCTCGCAACGAACGCTCAGACTTGCCTTAGAACATCAGGGCGATGGGTTCACTACCGCAGATGAATTAACTTCTCGTAAGAAATTTGGTTGGGATCTTTCCGCTAACTATAGCCAAAGACTTTTTGCGAACATCAACACTAACTTAGGTCTTGATTACCAGTTTGGTCGCTCAGATGTACTTGATACTTACGGAGCCTCACTAGGACTTTCTAAGGGTTTTGGCAATGGTCTAGGCGTCAACTTAAATTATAGCTATAGAAAAAACGACACAGGCAACGATGAACAAAGAGTTTTCCTCAATCTTTTTTACTCATTGCCTAGACAGCGGCAGTCTATTATTGCTTCAACCAATATCAACTCTACAGGTAGTCCTAGCAACCAAGTAACCTGGAACTACAATTCGCGTAAAACAATTGGTGGCATCAATGCTAGTGTCGGTGCATTGGTAGGCTCCAACAATTACGGCATTACCAGCCGATTGAATTACACAGGTTATCGCTTCACAACTAACCTCTCTCATGATTTAAATATTTTGGGAGAGAAGAATGAAAGTATTGGCAATCTAACTAAACTCACGTTTGGGACAGCCCTAGTTTTTGCGGATGGTCATTTTGGATGGTCGCGTCCTATTAGCAATAGCTTTGCTCTAGTTGTTCCTAATCAAAACTTGAGAGGTCAGATTATCGGCATTAATCCAAGTGGAGGCGGCTATACTGCTCGTGCTGATAGCCTTGGTCCGGCAGTTGTTCCCGATTTATCGTCCTACTATGTTTCCTCACTACGAATTGATGCGTCAGATTTGCCGCTAGGATACGATTTAGGTGGAGAAATTTACAACCTTTTACCTAGTTATAAAAGTGGCACTTTAATTCGGATCGGTACAGAAGCTACTGTTTTTCTCAGAGGCGTATTGCTAGACGCAAACGGAGAACCTGTTGCATTGCAAGCGGCTGAAGTAAGGTCACTCTCCGATCCAAATTGGCAGCCGGTTACTTTGTTTACTAACAAAGTGGGTAAGTTTGCCTTGGAAGGTTTTAAGCCCGGTAGGTACGAACTCCGCCTAAATAGCAATCAACAGAATGTCATCCACTTTGAGGTTCCTCCTAAACAAACTGGAATCTACGATATTGGCCCTCTTAAAATCCCTGTTCCTGTGAAATAGACTGATTTTTGATAATCTAACAAGAGAACATGGGGTATTGAATAAGACTCTAATTTCATCAAATTTGTTCGCGTGTATTTTACGAGAACAAAAACAGCTAAAATTCATGGCAATGTCTTCGCCAGTTTTACCTCGTTTCCAGCCGGAGGCTGGGAATGCAGATTCGTGCAGGGTTACAATGAAAGAGCATTGTCAGTTCTACCCGGAAACAAGATTTAACAAGATTTTAAAATGATCCAAAGATAAAAAAGACGGGTTGCAGCCCGTCTAAATAGCTTGAAAGTGCAAATACACCTTGTATAGTATTGAAAATAACACGGTTAATTTTCTTAGAGTTGCCAATTTGCCAAGTCAGAAAAAGAACAGTAGGTGTTGGTGTAGCCTCTGCAAGAGTTGCCCGTCGTAGATATCGCACTCCTGACACTCATAAGCAATTTTCAGTTATTCTCTGATCTGAAAACAGTAATAATCGCCCTAACAAGATATTGCTTTGTCTAAATCAGTCATAGTAGAAGTTACAGCTAGTGGATATACAAGCTCCTCTAATGTGTCATCACGACTGGTTTAGTTTGACATGAATTCAATCAGCAGCAACAATTAAGGTTTATAAACATCAAATATGAACGTTTTACTTCTATACCCCCGCTTTCCAAAAAGTTTCTGGTCTTTTGAAAAAACACTGGCTTTATTAGACCGTAAAGCAATGCTACCGCCTTTAGGCTTGGTAACTGTAGCAGCAATTTTACCGCAAGAATGGAATTTCAAGCTAGTAGATCGAAATGTTCGCGTCTGTACAGAAGCCGAATGGGCTTGGGCAGATTTGGTTATTATGTCGGCGATGATTGTGCAAAAAGAGGATTTGCTCTCTCAGATATTGGAAGCAAAGCAGAGAGGTAAGCGGGTTGCGGTGGGTGGGCCTTTCCCGACAGCGCTACCGAATGAAATGACATCCGCCGGAGCAGACTATTTGATATTAGACGAAGGGGAAATTACCCTACCCTTATTTGTAGCAGCGATCGCACGGGGCGATCGCACAGGCATTTTTCGTTCTGGTGGTGAAAAACCAGATGTCACCAACACTCCAACTCCTCGCTTTGACTTGCTAGAGTTTGAAGCTTATGCAGAGATGTCGGTGCAATTTTCCCGTGGATGCCCCTTTCAATGTGAATTTTGCGACATTATTGTGCTATACGGTCGCAAACCCCGCACCAAAAACCCAGAGCAACTTTTAGCAGAACTTGATTATCTCTACAAACTGGGTTGGCGACGCAGTATTTTTATGGTGGATGACAACTTCATCGGCAATAAGCGGAATGTCAAATTATTTCTGAAGTCCCTTCTCCCCTGGATGGTAGAACATAACTATCCCTTTTCCTTTGCCACAGAGGCTTCAGTTGATTTAGCCCAAGATCAAGAACTGATGGATTTGATGGTAGCGTGTAATTTCGGAGCCGTTTTTCTGGGAATTGAAACTCCAGACGAAGAAAGTCTTACTTTCACTCAGAAATACCAGAATACGCGAGACTCACTCAGTGACGCGGTGAATAAAATTACCCGCTCAGGGTTACGAGTCATGGCAGGGTTTATCATTGGGTTTGATGGCGAGAAAGTAGGAGCCGGCGCACGAATTGTCAAGTTTGTCGAGCAAACAGCAATTCCCACAGCCTTATTTAGTATGCTGCAAGCGCTTCCAGATACAGCCCTCTGGCATAGATTAGAAAAGGAAGGACGACTCCGTAATAAATCTGCCAACATCAACCAAACCACGTTGATGAACTTTGTCCCAACTCGGCCCTTAGAAGACATCGCTCGTGAATATGTGCAGGCTTTCTGTGATTTGTATGAGCCAGAGCGATTTTTGGAGCGTACATACAAACACTTCCGGCTTTTGGGCGAAGCAACCTACCCGAAAAAGGGTAAAGCTGCCAAGAAACCATTGAACTGGAAAGTACTACGAGCGTTTCTGATTATTTGCTGGCGGCAGGGTGTACGTCGTCAGACGCGCTGGCAATTCTGGCGCAACTTGTGGAGCATGTATCGACATAATCCAGGTGGGGTAAGTAGCTATTTAGCTGTTTGTGCCCAAATTGAGCATTTCTTGGAATATCGCCAAATTGTCCGAGATGAAATTGAGGCGCAAGTGGCTGAATTTCTGGCAGCAGAAGCTAGGGTAAAATCGCAAGCAGAAGTGATGGAAGTATTAACTCATAGTACTTAGAGCAAGGGTTTAAGACTTCCACTGAATGCCTCTTTCAGCCTTCCCAATCACACCAGGAGATAATCATTAGACATCTCCAGAAATTAAATATGCGTTAACCAGAACCCTTGTAGAGACGTAGCACTGCTACGTCTCTACATTCTTTTTCGGAGATGTCTATTATCTCTTAGTGTGGATTGAATGATCAAACTATGACACCTCTAGTTATCATATCCAGAGGAATGAGACTGAGGTTAAAGCATTATGTACATCCCAAATGCTTTTCGAGAAGATGACATTGAAAAACTTGTTGCCTTCATGCGTGCAAACAGTTTTGCCACATTGGTGTCTATTCTCAATTGCCAGACTAAAAACCCGCAGTTTCTAGCCGTGGGGAGAGGTCAAGCGAACCTAGAGTATTGTCTAATCAGCTTTGGACATCATACATAACTATATACTTCGCAAACCAATAGTTTGCAATACTTAATATTAGTGAAGCTAATAATTAGTTTTTCATGAGATTGTGATTGCCAACACATCTTTTTTTGTAGCGATCGTGTAGGCTCATATCTGCTGGGTAAAATTACTAAATAAATTTATGGTAATTCGAGCGCCAAGCAGCAGCATCCTTAATTCTGCTGTGCTTTTAAACTTGCTTACAATTCGGTTATTTGATTTTTGAGCAATTATTAAATAACTGAACGATAAGCTTGGTTGCTAGAGAGCATTCCATGATTACATTCAGTGTGTAGCAAGGGGTGAATGCCTGAATGACTGACACGAATACCTCAAAGTTTTATGGGGAAAAGATTTTGTCGATATGCTATCCGAGTATTTTTGGGACTTATATCAGCGATTTAAACCCTAATGCTGTCATCTTGTCATCAGTCAATTGCCATGTAGGCATCTAGATTTGATCGAGATGTGTCAGGCATTTGAGCAGTTAGGAATTAGCCAAACTATCGTAGCGGCAGTTAAATCATGACTGACGTAGCTATATACAAATCAGCGATACCAACCATAGAGCTACTGCTAAGGCAATTTTAAGAAAAGAAAAAAGCATGAGTACAACACGCAAAATTCGTTTAGGTGCATTCATTCAAGCTACCGGACACCATGTCTCTGCTTGGCGACATCCCGATACACAAGCAGATGCTGGACTGAATTTTGAGCATTATAAAGAAATTACCCAAACTGCTGAACGCGGCTTATTCGATGCAGTTTTCTTGGCAGATAGTCCAGGAGTCTGGGGCGGCGCTCCAGAAACTCAGCATCGCAATGGTAAAATTGCCCATTTTGAGCCTGTCACCCTCTTCTCGGCCTTATCCTCTGTAACCCAAAACATCGGCTTCATTTCCACCGCTTCGACCACTTATGAAGAACCCTACACCCTGGCACGTAAGTTTGCTTCCCTAGACTACTTGAGTAAAGGCCGGGCCGGGTGGAACGTAGTTACAACAGGCAATGAGAATGCTGCACTTAATTTCGGACTTGAGCATCATCCAGAACACAGCCAGCGTTATGAACGCGCTGAAGAGTTTGTGGAAGTGGTGAAAGGTCTATGGGATAGTTGGGAAGACGATGCTTTCATCCGTGACAAAGAATCTGGTGTCTATTTCGACCCTGATAAACTGCATACATTGAACCACAAGGGTAAATATTTTTCTGTAAAAGGCCCTTTAAACGTTGGTCGTCCGCCGCAAGGTTATCCGGTGATTGTTCAGGCTGGAGCCTCCGAATCAGGACGCGACTTGGCTGCACAGACTGCCGAAGTGATTTTCACGGCCAATCAAACCCTAGCTGATGCCCAAGAATTTTATGCTGATGTCAAAGGTAGGCTAGCACAATATGGGCGATCGCCAGACGATCTAAAAATTATGCCTGGTGCTTTCCCAATCATTGGCCGTACTGAATCAGAAGCTCAAGAGAAGTACGAATTTCTGCAATCGTTAATCCATCCCGATGTCGCTTGGGGGATTTTAAATAACTATTACAAGGGTGTGGATTTGTCGAAATATTCTTTAGATGATGTGGCTCCCGAACTACCCAGCGACACCAACACTAACAAAAGTCGTCTCAAACTAGTCAAAGATTTAGCGACTCGTGGCAGTCTTACGCTGCGTCAGTTGTATCTCTCTCTTGCTACTGCACGAGGTCATCGCACCATACTTGGTACTCCCGAAACCATTGCTGACCAACTAGAAGAATGGTTCAACAACGGTGCAGCAGATGGCTTTAATATCATGCCGCCAATCCTTCCCACAGGATTAGATGAATTCGTTAACCTAGTCGTTCCCGTCCTCCAAAAACGCGGACTCTTCCGTACTGAATACGAAGGCAGTACTTTGCGCGAAAATCTGGGATTGCGTCGTCCGACGAATCGTTTTGTCGCTAAACAACTAGATGAAAGATTGGTGTTGGCGTAAATGACTTTTCATATCTGCACTGTGTTTATAGTGCTGTAGGATAAATGAATTTTTCACGGATGCTTAAGCCATACCTTTTAAAGCGTACCTTCTGTAGATCGCCGCCTTACAGAAAATCGTAGAGAGACGCGATTGTGGAGTGGAGAGTGGAGACGCGATAAATCGCCGTCTCTACAAGAAATGTATTTGTCAATAGCAGCATTGGATGCTGAAAAACTTTGTAATTTTTGTGCCGTAGGTAAGGAAAAAAACATGACTGAATATAGCCGATTGAAGACCTCACGCTCTGCTGCAATCAGAGCAACCCTTGATTATCCAGTAATCGACACCGACGTTCATACCAATGATTTCACGCCAGCTTTTGAGGATTACATCGCTAAGTACGGCGGTGTGAAACTTGTAGATGAGTTACGCAAGACTGAAGCCTCCCGTCTTAACTCTAAGAGCAACGGTAAAGACTGGTATCAACAAACTCCTGAAGAACGTCA
Source organism: Nostoc sp. JL31 (assembly GCF_017114965.1). Taxonomy (NCBI): domain Bacteria; kingdom Bacillati; phylum Cyanobacteriota; class Cyanophyceae; order Nostocales; family Nostocaceae; genus Nostoc; species Nostoc sp. JL31. Next base: position 55,186 of record NZ_JABXKO010000031.1, on the reverse strand, counting down.
ATATAACCGCACAATCCGATCGCCTTGGTGGGCTAGAGTTACTAAAAACACATTGGATCTCGCTACTTACACCCTTCCCGGATTGCTCTATGAGCGTCAGGCGGAACAAGGATCGGACTATTCGGTGCTGTTTCCCAACAATGTTTTGGCACCGGCTGGAGCGAGTGCAGAGAATCGTCAAGCACTGCAACGCGCGGTCAATCACTATCATGCTGATATCTACCGGAAATATAGCGATCGCCTGACACCGGTAGCTGGTATTCCCTTAACTACTCCCCAAGAAGGCATTGAGGAGCTAGAGTTTGCAGTAAAAACACTTGGTTTAAAAGTGATTAATATCACTGGCGGGGTGAAACGGCCGATTAAAGCGATCGCTGATAAATATCCAGCCGATAAATTCCCCGAAATCGCCAAGTATGCTTCTTATATCGACTTCTACGGACTAGATAGTGAATACGACTACGATCCTTTCTGGGCAAAGGTCGTGGAACTGGGCGTACCTGTCACCACCCATTACGGCAGTCAGGGTTGGACTGGCCGCTCTTCCATCAGTAATTACATGAACAACCATATCGGTCACTTCGCCGATGGTTCGGAAGCATTTGCGAAGGCGTTGTTCTTCGGCGGTGTTACTAAGCGTTTTCCACAGTTGCGTGTAGCGATGCTGGAAGGTGGTGCAGATTGGGGTGCGCGTGTCTACATTCATTTGGTAGATCGGTTCTCGAAGCGCAATATCAAGGCACTGGAAAACTACAATCCAGCGTTGACAAATGCCGATGAGTTGTTTGAAATATTTGAGCGCTACGGTGCAGAAGTTACTCAAGGGCATTCCCTCGATAAGGATGAATTGACCAAGACTGTACTAGGAGCTTCATTCAGCCGTCATAGCCGTGCGCCAATTGGTAGCGAATTGGATGATTTTGCAGCAGCAGGCATTGAAACAATTGAAGACATCCGCGATCGCTGGGTGAACAGTTTCTTCTTTGGTTCCGAGTCCGACGATCGCACGATCGCTACGGCATTCAACGACAAAGCCAATCCCTTGGGAGTCAAAATCAACGCCATCTATTCCTCCGATGTTGGTCACTGGGATGTGCCAGACTTAACTTCCCCCTTGGCTGAAAGCTGGGATCTCGTACAAGAAGGCGTTATTTCCGAAGCCGACTTCAAATCCTATGTATTCGCTAATCCCTACAAGTTTTACACCCAAGCTAACCCCGATTTCTTCAAGGGTACAGCGATCGAATCCAAGGTGAATAACACCGAATTTAAACAAGTGGACAAGAGCCTAGTAGTGGCATAAAGAGTGCTGAGTTTCGAGTGCTGAGTACTTCTTAATTCACTCAGGACTTAGCACTGAGTAGTGTAAAAGGCGAGATGAGGGAGCAGAAGAGAAGTCGCAGTAATGTTTTTCTCCTCTGCACCTCGGTCACTGAGCGTAGCCGAAGTGCTGCCTCTTATACCCAATCCCCAAATCAAATTAGGAGTCAACAATGCCTGTCGAACAACGCTCTCACGACACCAACAATGGTTCCTTGCCTTATCTTTTCTCGCCTGTTTCTGACAATGCCAAGCAACCTGCACCCTTAGTAATTTTTCTGCACGGAGGACGCGATCGCGGGACGGATTTGAATGTGCTACTGAAATGGGGTCTACCTCGTTTCGTGGATTTATCCAACTCGTTACCTTATATCTTTGCTGCACCCCAAATTCCGGCTGAACAGACTTGGGCAGATCGAGCAGATGATGTGCTTACTTTGCTTGATGAACTGATTGTTTCTCAGCCTGTCGATCCAGCGCGGGTGATATTGGCTGGATTCAGCTTAGGCTCGGCGGGTATCTGGCATATCGCTGCTTTACATCCCGATCGCTTCGCAGGTTTAGTACCTGTTTCTGGACGTGTACCAAAAACATTAGCAGAAAGCGAACTAGCTGCACTCAAAGACATTCCCGTTCAGATATTCCAAGGTGGACAGGACAAAAATCTGCCGATTGAGGATACAGAGAATTTTGTTGAGCGCTTACGCAAAGTCGGGGGGAAAGTTGATTTGACAGTGCTACCGGAAGGCGATCATTTTATTGCAGATGAAGTATACGGCGATCCGAAGTTACAACAATGGCTAATTTCCCAGAACCGTCGTGAAATTTCTGTAGTCGCTTGAAGTAAAATGTTCAAAAACTAACTTGCAATATTCTGTGAGGTAGGCAGCGTCCTGCCTGCCTAACATAACAATATATTAATATCTTCTAGAATCATGAACATAATGCTTCTTCTCAAGTCAAAACCGAACTTTTTCGGCAAAATTCAGTTGACTTATGTCAGATTCTCGCAAAGAAATCAGAATTTGTTTTATCGGTGAATCCTTTGTCAATGGCACAGGCGATCCAGAGTTTTTGGGTTGGACAGGTAGAGTGTGCCGCAATGCTGAGTTAAGAGGATACGCTATCACCCATTACAACTTGGGGGTGCGGGCAGAGACAAGTCGGTATCTCAAACAACGTTGGTACTCAGAAGTCTCCTATCGTCTCCCCAGAGAATCCGATGGTCGAGTAGTGTTTTCTTTTGGGGCAAACGATTCAGGATGGGCGGGTAAACAGCAAGGAATCGAACTTTCTGAATCGATCGCAAATGCTCGCACTATCTTAAGCCAAGCAAAGCAACTCTATCCGATCTTGATGGTTAGTCCGCCACCTTGTGGTGATGTCGATCAAGAAAAAAGAAATCAAATTCTTGCAAATCTCTCAGAGGAATTCGCATTGGTTTGCGATCAACTAGATGTTCCGTATCTCGATGTGTTTTCTAGTTTGGTGAAGTCACCAATCTGGCTAGCAGAAGCAAAAGCTAATGATGGCGCTCACCCAAAAGCAGATGGTTATGCAGAATTTGCTGCGATCGTCCAAAACTGGGAAGGTTGGTTAAATTGGTTCACGCCTTAAAAATACCGACTATCCTATTGGCTAATTATGGCTTAGTCGATGTGTCAGGGTTTTAGTTTTGCGTTAGCGTACCCCTCCGGGGAAGCAAGCTACGCGTAGCGTCTCGTAGAGAATCGGGGCGGAACGCACGTCGCATTCTATTTAAAAATTTTCACATTTTCTCAATCAACAACATTTTTATGACCTTATCAACTACTAATCTCGGTAAAACTGGATTGACCGTTTCGCGTCTTTGTCTCGGCACTATGACCTTTGGTTTGCAGACCGACGAAGAAACTTCCAGGCAGATCCTCGACACCGCCGCCGATGGTGGTATCAACTTTTTAGATACAGCCGACGTTTATCCCCTCGGCGGCGGGCTTGCTACTGCTGGACGCACTGAAGAAATCGTTGGGCGCTGGCTGAAAGGCAAACGCGAACATTTTATCTTAGCTACCAAGTGCGTTGGTCGAGTTGGTCCTGCACCTTGGGATCAAGGGGCTTCCCGGAAACATATTTTGGATGCGATCGATGCTTCCCTGCGACGCTTGGGAACCGATTATATCGACCTGTATCAGTTGCACTCCGACGATGCTTCAACTCCCCTTGATGAGACTTTGGAAGCGCTCGATGCAGTGGTTCGTGCTGGCAAAGTGCGCTACATCGGGGTTTCCAACTTCTTAGCCTACCGACTAGCCCGCGCCTTGGGTCGTGCTGAGACGCGCAATTTAACCAAGTTCATCTCAATTCAGCCCCGTTACAACCTGTTATTCCGCGAAATTGAGCGAGAACTATTGCCCCTGGCGAAAGAAGAAGGATTGGGTGTAATTTCCTACAATCCTTTGGCAGGTGGTCTACTTACAGGTAAACACAATTTTACTCAAGGCCCCACATCAGGTACGCGTTTCACGCTAGGTGCTGCCGCAGAACGTTATCAAGAGCGTTACTGGCGCGATCGCGAGTTCAATACTGTCGAAGATTTACGCACAGTAGCGGATCTCGCTGGATTTTCTCTCACCACTCTAGCAGTGGCTTGGGTTTTGTCTAATCCCATTATCACTGCCCCCATCATTGGCGCTAGCCGTCCAGAACAACTTGCTGACAACCTCAAGGCGCTAGAACTAAAACTTGACGACAATTTGAAACAAAAGTTAGACGACCTAACCGCCGAATACCGGAGGGGAGATTCTCTTCGTTAGTTTCTATTGATAAAAAATGATTTTCATGATTATGAATTACGTTAGCGCAGCACTAGCGATGTAGGAGCATCATTACGAATTGGTATTAGAGGTTTGCAAACCGGAACTTTCATGACAAAAAAGACCAGACAATCCAAATCCTTTCAACGTGCTCCTGATGCACCAGATTTGCCATCAACTCCATTCAGGTTCATTTGCTATTTTGTTAACCAGTTTCGCTGGTGGTATGTGTTAATGGTGATCCTGGAGGTAATACACGCAACCTGTGGCATCATGCTGCCTTATGCTATTGGTGAGATCATTCGGGGCGTGACGCGATCGACGGGCGACAGTAAGCCCATTTTTGATGCCATGAAGCAACCCTTGATGTTGTTCATCGGCTTGAGTGTGGGTGAAGTGGTATTTGGGCGCTCGGCTGGACTCTTGCAGACGATTCTCCATCCCATCCACCGACAGCACATTGTGCGATCGCTATATGCCTACTTACAACACCATTCACATCGCTACCTGAGCAGCAGTTTTTCCGGGGCATTGGCACATCGGATTAGCGAAACTTCTCTGGGTGTTACCCAGACAATGCAAATGATGATTACTGAATTTATGCCAGTAATTGTTGTGTATTCCGTCGCCACGACGATACTGTATCGCGCCTATCCTCCACTAGCTGCACTCGTGGGAATATGGGCAGTTCTCTTCATCAGTATTTCGTTCTGGCTGGCAACTCGCTGCCGATTTTACTCCCGGAAAGCCGCAGCCGCCAGAAGTGAGACAACTGGGATCATCGTAGATACAGTCACAAATCTCACTAGTAGCCGACTATTTGCTCGCTTTGGTTTTGAACGACGCTATTTGAATGAGCAATTAAGGCACGAACTCAAACACGTGAGAGAGTCCAACTGGTACTCGGAGCGCATTCGCTGGTTTCAGTTCATCTCAGCAGCCATTCTGAAAATCAGCACCCTGTATTACTCGCTCTCTCTTTGGAGTCAAGGAAAGATCGCCACTGCTGACTTTGTTGTAGCAACTAGCTTATCACTGTTGATCATCAGTGAAGCCCGGAATTTGAGCCGCCGCTTTCTGGAATTTTTTGAACATGTGGGGAATGTCGCCAATGGTGTTTTCACCATCGTTCAACCGCACGAGTTGGTTGATCGCGAGAAAGCGATCGCTCACTCAATCACCCAAGGTAAGATTGAGTTTCGGCGGGTGAATTTCAACTACACAGATGAGAAGAAAGTTTTCAACAACCTTTCTGTCACCATCCAAGCGGGACAGCGTGTCGGATTGGTGGGCTTATCTGGCTCTGGAAAATCCACCTTTGTCAATCTGATTCTGCGTTTGTTCGACCCACAATCTGGACAGATTATCATTGATGGGGTCGATATTCGAGACATGACTCAGGATGCGCTACACGCTCAGATCAGCTTAATTCCCCAAGATCCGTCTCTGTTTCATCGCACTTTGCTAGAAAATATTCGTTATGGTCGCTTGGATGCAACCGATGAAGAAGTAATAGAGGCTTCGCGAAAGGCTCATGCTCACGATTTCATCGTCCAAAGCAAGGATGGTTATAATTCTCTGGTGGGCGAACGTGGTGTCAAGTTGTCTGGAGGGCAGAGACAGCGCATTGTAATCGCGCGGGTAATCCTCAAAGATGCGCCGATCCTGATTTTAGATGAAGCCACCTCTAGCCTCGATTCAATTACCGAAAAAGCAATCCAGGATACCCTCGACTTAGCAATGAATGGGAAAACGGTCATCGTGGTAGCTCATCGATTATCTACCATCGTCCATTTAGACCGGATTTTGGTGTTCGACAAAGGTCGGATTATCGAAGATGGTTCCCACGCCAAACTGCTGGCACTCGGCGGCGCTTACTACAGATTATGGAAAATGCAAGCAGGTGGATTTCTACCGGAAAATCTGGACGAGATTCGCACTGGCACAGATAACATCGAAGAGGAAATGATCGCTTGACATTTGCCGCTACTTGAGGTTTATTTGCAAATTCAATTCAAGAATTGTCCGGCAAAGAGTCCAGAAAACTAAAGTAATGTAATTGAAGTAGGGTGTGTTATCGCATAGCGTAACGCACCCTACGTATATTTAAAAAATTAAATATGAGTTCTATATCATAAGTGCTGCATCGATCGCTACTATTGTTATTCTCTACATCCTCAAAATCGGCTTGAATGTCTATTGTAAGTATACCGATGCAGGTGACGGGGGAACTTTTCCACCAGGGAAATAAAATACAGATGCGATCGCTTCCTTAAGAGGAGCAACGCGAAAAAGTGAGATTATCGTGAAATGAGCAGGGGAGCAAAGAGAAATTTTGAGTAATTTTTACGACTGGTATAGGCATCAATACACTTATTTATTTCTCTCCCCATCTCAAAACCCCAAAACGCGATCGCTTTATAATTGAATTACTGTCTTAGTCACAGCCTCAGTTGAGAGTAAGAAAGACAAATTCTAAACATACAGTATTTTGCATCTAAATGAAGTACATTCTTACCCCCCTTAATCCCCCCTTTACAAGGGGGGAAAAATCTAGTTCCCTCCCCTTGGAAAGGGGAGGGTTAGGGAGGGGTATTTTTGTACTTCATTAAATTGCAATCTAATCTGCTCTATATTTGCAATAAAAGAGGTCTAAAAATGAAAAGTGAACAGGAACGCGAACAATTAATTAAAGAGATTAACATCCTGTTAAATCAAGCTTATGATAGTACTTTAGATGAGATTTACGCACTACTTCAAACAATCGAAGAAGAAGAAGAAGAAGAAGATTTAAAGGCCTACGATAAAGCGAAAAAAGAAGCTGATATTGATAATTCATTGTCATGGGAAGAAGCTAAAAAAGAACTAAAAACAGGAATCCAAAAGGAAGTTGCGTGAGTTATAAAGTTGAAATACTGAGGGGTGCATTGAAGCAACTTAAAAAAATACCGTCAGAACTTCAAGAACGTATACAAATTAAAATTGATGATTTAGCTACAGAACCACGTCCGAATGGGGTCAAAAAGCTAAAAGGGAAAGAAAATGCTTACAGAATTAGAATAGGTGACTATCGCGTTATCTATGATATTTTCGACGATCTTCTAGTGGTGAATGTTGTGGAAGTCGGACATCGTAAAAATATTTATAAAGATGAAAGTTGAGAAGCAAGAAAAACTTAGAGCGATCGCACCTCCACAAAACCCAATCGCACCTCCCCACAAACCCAAAACGCGTAGATGCAACGCGGCTTGTCGTTAGACATCGCACCTCCACAAACCAAACAAGCAAACGCGATCGCCCTTACCCACAAAACCCAAAATGCGATTGATTACTCCTCACTATTGATTATTGTCTCCTTTAATTCCTCCACTGTTGTCCCTAATATCTTCGTTACTTCCCTCAATAAATCCTCATCCTGAGTAGTTTGATAAAAACAGGCAAGATTATGCAACGAAATACCCAAACCATGCTCGTCATTAAACTCAGTTGTAATTACCAAATCTTGTAGGTAATTGGCTTTTGCTTCCTCTAACTCTCCTAATTCTTCTGCTACTTTCCCAAGCTGATAGTAAGTGCTAGCACTGGAATAGCGATCGCCAAATTCGATTTCGATTTCCAGGGTTTGTTGATAATAATCCTGTGCCTGGTGGAACTCTCGCATATTCAGAGAGACATTACCTAAATAAAACAAGGAATTGGCGACAGCAGGACGATTTTTCTGCTCTTTGGCAATATCTAAAGCTTGTTGATGATAGCTGTTTGCACTTTCAAACTGTCGTTGCTGCTGATAGCTTTTACCTAACTGATTGATAACTTCGATTTCTAAGGAATAATCAGGAAATTTCTTGGTAATTTCGCAAGCTTTTTCTAAATACTCTCTAGCTTGGATTGGTTTGTGCTGACTTAAATATGCTTTGCCCAATTCATTTAAAATATTACAGCAATTGCGGTGATTTTCTGGGCTGGGTATTTCTCCAGTTGGGTTATATTCCATCAACAAGCTATGTAATAAATCGATACGTTCTTGTTGTTCTGGTGTTGGTAAGCGATCTATATTGGTGTCTGTATTCAGAGTATTGGCAATTGCCCTATCTCTAGTCAATTCTGTGGTTTTAAAGCGAAATAAACCTGATTTCCAAGCCCAAAAATCAGGTGCAAATTTTGCTAACCGCGAAATTGCATAATCTGGCAAGATAAATAAAAGCGGATGAGGTACGGTTTTTCGATAAGAATCGCGGACGAAGTTTAAATCCTGTAAAACTGGGGGATAATCTCCAAAAACACCAATCGATTTTTCTAAATTCCGAATTAATAAAACAAGTTTTTTATTTGTTTCTTTAGTAATTTTGGCTAATTGCTCCACCAATTCATCCCGCAGAAATCGTAAATTCCCATCAGGAAAATCTAAAACAACAAATTGGATTTCTTGGCATTGAGGATTCTGTTGTAATCCAGCAATTAATAGGTCTATATCAGGTGTAAAGTTAATTTCAATAAACTTGGCGCGGACAGCATCAATTTTCGCTAATTACTGCTGTAAGTCAACCTGGTAGAGAAACAGAAAGTGCGATCGCAATCAGCTGAGAAAGATTAAATTTACGTTAACAGTGCTGTTGTTTTTTGAAGAGTGACAACAGCAAACACACCATTCCCATTACTATCAACGACACTGAAGAAGCAGATTCTGGGACAGGCTGAGGGTTTTGCACAGGCTGATAATTGATGAAATTTCCTTGAATTGGACTGAGTGATGCCAAAAGTTGCTCAATATCGCTAGATATATCAGTATCATTACCAACACTTTTAGAAGAGATGAGGCGGTTAAACGTTTGGCTACTCGATTCATCAAAATCTCCTGTGAACCCAAGAAAATTTTGACCTATTTTACCTATAAGAGAGTCAATCAGATTGTTAACATCAGTTTTTATCCCTAATGGGGATAACTTTAAACTGCTGAGATTATTGACGTTTCCAATCTTTGTGTTATCAGTATTCGCTAACCAATTACCATTACCAATAATTTCATTTCCACTGGTAAAAACCCAGTTACCATTACCAATAATTGTGTTATTAGTACCAAAATCCCAATTGCCGTTTCCAATGGTTGCGTTGTCACTGCCGAAGTGCCAATTTCCATTACCTAGTGTTGCATTATTACTGCCGTTGTCCCAATCCCAGTTGCCATTACCAAGGGTTGTGTTACTCTTTCCAAATAGCCAATTGCCATTACCGATAGTTGCATTGTCATTATTAAAGTTCCAGTTACCATTACCAATGGTTGCACTGTTACTGCCATTATCCGAGTTAAAATTACCAATAGTCGCGTTATTACTACCAAAGTTCTTATTACCTTTCCCAACCGGTGCGTTGCTCTGATTAAAGGTTTGGCTACCTGAATTAGATGTATTGCCAGTGTTACTAAAAGGTATATTGTTACCAAGAACTTCTTTCAACGGATCGAAAGGCGATTGTTGAAGCAGACTTCCAGCACCTGCGATCGGATTGCTGTTACCTGCAAAGGGATTGGTAGACCCACCTATAATAGGATTACTGTCACCTGCAAACGGATTGGTAGTCCCACCTGCAATCGGATTACTGTTACCTGCAAAAGGGTTGTTAGCGCCACCTGGAATGGGAAAACCACTGCCTGCAAACGGGTTACTACCTCCTGCTAATGTGTTATCAATACCCTTGAAATAGTTATCACCCAGAACTAACTTTAATCGCTCAAAGATTAATTTCTGAAGCCCACTGCCACCATCACCTGCAAACGGGTTAATACCGCCACCTGGAATCGGATTGCTACCGTTACCTAATAACAGATTGCTACCACCCATCAACAGGCTGTCCTTAGCAGCAGACAAACTGTTATTGGCAGCAAAGGAATTACCGTTATATAGATTGCTAGCGCCACCTGCATTTAAGTGATTAACTCCACCATTAATGGGATTGACAGCAGACGCTTCCATTGGCACTAATTCTCCTATTTTTAGTTAAAAAATTATGGAGTCTTCAGTACTTCTTATACCAATTATGAATTTGCTAAATCCAAAATATTTCTAAAATAAAGGCTTTAATAATCTTACCGTCAAACTAACAGAAGATATTGCCTAAACCTTTACCTGAGAAGAGTTTCGGGCGTAAAATAGCAAACTAGTACAATAAGGCAGAAGACACATCAGCGATAATACACGCTTTTCTGGTTTATCGAATAATATGTTTATTTGTGCCAAGCTGTACTAGCATACTATGTACTGAAGAACTCATCATTGTTCTCTTCTATTTATCTACTGATTTTCGCAAGGATTCTATTAAGCGAAGGGGTTTTGTCCACTAGTAGGAAATGGCGAGGTTTGTCCACCAGTTGGAAATGGCGAGGTTTGTCCATCAGTAGGAAATGGCGAGGTTTGTCCACCAGTTGGAAATGGCGAGGTTTGTCCACCAGTTGGAAATGGCGAGGTTTGTCCACCACCCACTTCCTTGTCAAGCTTTGAGTTAACTAGCTTGTCAATAGTAGCCCTCAAAGTGAACCCGTCCGGTATTTCAGTTGTGCTAATACCATAGGTCTGGCTGCTACTACCAGTCAAAGGGTCGTAGCCACTACCTTGGTTTCCGCCGCCTGTGGATGAGCTACCACCAACTGTGGATGAGCTACCACCAACTGTAGATGGGCTACCACCAACTGTAGATGGGTTTACACCGCCTGCAAAGATATTCCAGAAGTTGTCGCCAGCGAAAGGATTACCACCATAGGCTAAATCAGGCTGACTGCCACCAGCAGCACCACCCCCAGCAGCAGCACCACCACCAAATGGGCTACCGCCACTTTCTCCATTACCAACACCACTAAATAGATTGGCGAGGTCTTTATCACTAAGAACTTCTGTCAAGCGACCAAAGGGTGATTGTCCGAGCGGATTGTTCCCACTAGTAGAGGAGTTACTGCTACTGCTATTACTCAAATCTTCTGCCATTAGGATTAATCCTCTTATTGTTTTGATGACAATTTTGCTAGTTCGCAACATAAAATAGACAAAAATTAAGTGCGCTTTATAACTTTATTGTTGTCTTTTTGTTAGCAGAACTAGTTGGTAGCTATTAGATTATTTAGTTATCTTTGGTTACGTGTAGATAATCTATTTTTAATCACTGCTACTTACAATTACAATGTATAGGATTTGATTTTGAAGTACAATGAAAAATATTTTGATAAATATATCAAAATTGTAGATATTTTTAGACATTGATTTCAAAAATAAAGTGATATCTTTGTCTAATAAAATTAAATTTAGATTAAAGATTATATTGCAATGAACAATCTTTTGATAAATTTGCCAAATTTTGAGATATTTAATTAATTTGCGTTTAACCGGGGTTCTATTACTTTTATCCGACGTAATACCGCAAAACTGATAACAATAAATAGCACGTTTCCTAGCACTCCGCCATACGTTGCATCGTATTAGCACCGTTACGAAGTGCAGCGAAAAAAGGTTCAGGTGCAGGGATTACTTCAGATAAATCAGCAAATTCAATCCCGGAATTGTACGCGAAAGTGTCCACAAAACCAGCGTAATGTAAATTAAACCCAAACTCCATTGATACCAAGCAAGTGCAGAGATAATACCGGGTAAATGTTCGTCTCGCAGGCGAATGTCGTTAAATCCTAATTTAACTAGGTTGTTGAGGCTAAAATCATAGTAGTTAAGCCAGTTCCAACGGCGATCGCACAACAAGGGCATATATCGTTCACGAAACGTCTGATTCCTTGGTATCACTGGCAAACGTCCAATCAATAATCGTAACTGGCGAAATGTGCCGTCTTCTGTAAAGTAAGAAACGTTCATTAAGTCATGATAACGACCTTGTTGGTAAAGTCGGATTAATAAAGCCATTGGGACGGGGACAATAATTATCAAAAGACATCCCAATGTCAGCCAAGGTTGTTCAGCATTCCGAAAGATCGCTAGTAAGCTGAAGAATTCTAAAACACTAAAACTGACTAATATCGAAATGGTTTCGTAAGATGTGGGAATAATTGGTACGGGATGCAGCCGACGATAGCGATCTACTAGCCAAAATAGTAAACCGAAATAAGCGATCGCTAATCCTCCCACACCAAAAACTAACCAAAAATTTGTCCCATAGCCACTCAACAATAACAATACACTCAACGCCAACCAACTCCAAGCTTGCAGCAACCACCCAACTATAGAAAGGGTTTCGCCAACAATTAAGCGATCGCTTAGTTGGGTATATTTTTCTAAATCGATGTCTGCTATGGTGAGTAACTCACTACTGTTACGAAAGGATTTTACCAAACGACGCTGGGCGATCGCTTGGGCTTGAGTTGCAGAAAAACCCAGGCTAATCAAACTTGCAACAGTTGCACTATTAATATTTGTAGCCGTCAAACGATGCCCAAACTCGATTAATCGCAGTCGTTGTTTTGTATATTCCAGTTCATTAGCATCCGCAACTTGCTGTTGCTGACGGAAATTTTGCCCCAAATTCCGCAAGACGTTTTGATTACCTTGCAATGTTGGGATGCAGAACATCTGACCAATCTGACCGGGATTACCTAAAATTTTCGCTTGGTTGGAGTTAAAAGTTAAGCCAGGTACGCTTAAACAAGCCTCTTTAGCAAACCTGGCATCACTAAAATCTGCTTGGTTAAGAATATTCGCACCTTGCAAATTTACTAATTGGTTAAACTCCGCTTCTCGGAAGCTTACACCTTGCTCAAAAGTCGCTTCTGTTAAAAGGAGAAACTGATTAAAACCTGCTTTAGTAAACTGGGCTTGATTGGCAAAATCCACTTCCGAAAAATCAGCATTTCCTTGCCATTGGACACTACTGAATTTAGCCAACTGTTTAAAAGTTGCTTGGTTAAAGTTGGCAGTTGTCTCAAAGATACTACCTTGAAAATCAGCCAGTTCCCGAAATTTAATTTTTTTAAAGTTAGCTTTTTCAAAAAATATACTGCCCTGAAAATTGCTTGGTTGCTGGAAGTTAGCACTGGTGAAACTAACGGGACGAGCAAATCTGGTTTCAGTCCAGTTAGTGGGTTGGAGAAAAGTTGCACCTTGGGCATCAACAGATTGAAGAAAAAATGTATTGGAGAACTTCACTTCGCCGTTGAAACGAGTTTGCACCAGTGTTAAGACACCACGAAAGACGGCGATTTCACTGGCTGGGGTTGACTCTGTTCCCAGAAGCGATCGACAATCTTTGGAGTTGGGTAAAGCGATTGCGAGTGACTCTAGACAAACGAAGCGCAAACGTTCTAGTTTTTCTTGTTCGGTAGCGGTGAAAATAGGTGCGATCGCTTTTGCATACAGTAGTGTTCTTAAACCCAAATCGCTACCGACAAAATCCCCCAGAATTAAAGCATAGCTGAGGTCTAAACCTAGAGGTTTTGTTCCAAGTTCTTTTCGCAGCAGTTGGTAAAAAGCATCACGAAAGCTGGCGTTTTCTGGGCGTAAATCGATCGCCATTTTTTGCAAATCTACGGTCAAATTTCCTTCGCGGAGTATTGGTGTGCGTAGTCGTTCTTGTAATAATTCTAGGGTTAAGGGTGTGCGTTCTGGTTGTGTTTGTGCTGCCGAAGCTGGTAGGGGGAGGAGGAGAAGTAAAACGCAAAGGAACGCTAAGGGAAGCGCAGAGGTACGCAGAGAAACTCCTTTGTGTACCTTTGCGTTTAACCTCTGCGTGCCTACCCTGCGGGAAGGCGTTCGCGTAGCGTCTCGTAGAGAAGCGCCTATGCGTTTAAAAAATAAATTATGCAAATTGTTCGATCATTCGTCACTAATCAGCAGAACAATTTTACCTGCCACAGACCCGCTTTCAATTAATTGGTGGGCTTTAGCTGCTTCTTTTAAGGGAAATTTGTGACTCACATGGATTTTTAATTTGCCTTCATCGAACCAGGTGGCACATTGTTCGAGAATTTCTGCATGATGGTGGAGACTATCTTGCAATCCTAGCAAGGCTGGTGTCAGCATTAATTCTAAACCAATGCGGAGGTTGCGAGTTCTAGCAGTTTTCCAAACAGTATTGGCATCTGGTTCGAGAATGGTAACAATATCGCCATAGACTCGCACTGCGGGGAAGGTTTTGTGAAAGGTTTCGCCGCCTACGGTATCAAAAGCTAAGTCTACGCCTTCGCCGCCAGTCCAATCTAATACCGCTTGCACAAAGTCTGTTTGTTTGTAAAAAATTACATTATCGGCACCGAGTTTTTTGACGAAATTAGCTTTTTCCTCAGAACCCACTGTGGTGGAAACAGTAGCACCTTTGAGTTTCGCCAATTGAATTGCTACATGACCGACACCACCAGCACCCGCATGAATCAAAACCCGATCTCCAGGTTCTAATCGTCCCCGTTCATATAACGCTTCCCAGGCGGTGATTAATACTAAAGGCGCTGCTGCTGCTTCGGCAAAGGAGATGGAAGCGGGTTTACGTGCCACAAACCGTTCATCCACAACGGTATATTCAGCGTAATTTCCTTGGTGTGCGCCCAAGCCACCATAGCAAAAATATACTTCATCACCTGCGCGAAAACGCTGAACACCAGCACCCACTGCTTCAACAATACCTGCACCATCACATCCTAAAATTGTCGGCGTGCGATCGGGGTAGAAACTGCCTCGACTCCGAAGTTTAGTGTCAATGGGGTTAATGCCAGCCGCCACCAAACGCACTAAAAGTTCAGTATTCCTGACAGGAACAGCAGGGTTTGGCACATCCTGTACTTGCAGAACTTCGGGACTGCCAGCTGCTGTCATCAAGACTGCTTTCACAATTCTTTCCTCCTGGCTTTAGATGCACGTTCTTATGCAACTTTAGCGTAAGAGGGTAGATACAGAGCTATGTTTGAGGGAAAACTGCGATTTTTGGCGACAAGGCGCGATCGCCCTACATCTACATTCAACAAAAAACTGGCTACTGAAGTTTTGAAGATTATCGATTATTCCTTAATAACTGCTAGATTCAATATATATTCTCACGTAAGTAATATTTGTTTATTCTTCACTCATAATTGAGCCATTTTGTAAAGTCGCCAAACTCCTACTTCACGATGGTGACAGCCTGATGAACAGATCGGGTAAATTAAGATAAGTAAAGAAAACGCTTTGAACTAAATGGCAGCTCTAAGCTTACAAGAAATTTCTACTCAGTTAGAAAGTCCGAATTTACGCGATCGCATGGTAGCCCTTGCTAATCTGCGTCACGTTGCGGCTGAGGATGCAGTCCCTTTGATTAAAAAGGTACTAGACGACGAATCTTTGCAACTGCGATCAATGGCAATATTTGCTCTGGGAATCAAGCCAACGCCAGAATGTTATTCTATTTTGGTAAAAATTCTCGAAAATGACCCTGATTATGGTATACGTGCTGATGCCGCTGGTGCTTTAGGATATTTGGGTGATGCCAGAGCCTTTGAGGTGCTTTCACGAGCATTTTATGAAGATACTGATTGGCTAGTACGTTTTAGTGCAGCTGTTTCTCTAGGTAATATTAAAGACCCCCGCGCCCGTCAAATTCTTCTTCAGGCATTGGATAGCAAAGAAGTAGTGTTACAACAAGCTGCAATCTCTGCACTGGGAGAAATTCAAGATATCGAGTCTGTAGATAAGATCCTACGCTTTGCCGAATCAGATGATTGGTTAGTCAGGCAGCGTTTGGCAGAAGCCTTGGGAAATCTTCCCACTCCCAAGAGTGTCTCAGCTTTAAAATACCTGGAAAAAGACAATCATTTCAACGTTGCTGAGGCAGCCAGAATTGGCCTCAAGAAGCTTGAGGAAATAGGCAATCAAGCTTAATATTAAAGCCTCCTGTTACCTTTTAATAATAATTAAGTGGGAATTTTAGCATTTTGATGCAGGGTAATTTCATTCATGAATATTGAAGAGTTTTTTCAGTTAAGTACTGGTAAATGGTTTTCTCATCGTACTAGTCAACATTTGGCTTTTAACCAATCGGAACATAGCAAGTCAGATATTATCATTGAGGCGCTGGCAGTCGATCATCCAGAAGCAGTCAAGCTGTGTCAAAGTTACAACATTAATCCTAGTTCTGCTTCCTGTGCTACCAAAATTACCTGGAACGGCACAATGGATAAGGATCAAGCAAAACATAGTGGTTCAACTGTGTTAGTTTCGGTACCTGATGCGGATAATCCGGCCCAAGGCAGGTTACTCCGAGAAATAGTTGATGCCAATAAAACTCCAGTTGCCGGACGCTATAAATTTGACAGTGATGGTGCTTTGATCCTAACTACAGAGGATGAAACCATCTTCTCAGAGGAACGGCTGTGGTTTGCTAGCCCCAATTTGCGAATGCGGGTAAATGTCCTCAAGAGTTTTGGTGGATTTAGTATCACTTCCTTCACTTCTGAGATTCGTATGGGTGGCTTTCCCCCAGCCGAGAAGGCTTCTGAGGTGGCTAATTCAGTATCTAGTTAAATTCGATCGCAAAATAATTCCCCCCGTTTCTGGCTACGGTGTACACACGAGTCAAATTACCCCCCTTAATCCCCCCTTATAAAGGGGGGAAAAAAGAAATCCAGTTCCCTCCCCAATGCATCGGGGAGGGTTAGGGTGGGGTAAAACCCTAGTTAATCAGCTATTTCAGACTTGTGTGTACACTGTAGCCGTTTCTGGGGGGGAATTAAGTAGAGATGGGTTAGGGTTAGGGAAAGTTTTTGTTAAGCCTGTAATACCTTAAACCACTTATTCAAAACTGTGCTGATGGTTTTCTTAATCTGATGGTTACGACTCCACTTTTGGAATGCCATTTCATACTCTTCACCTTTAATTTGAAAGGTATTCCAGACATCAAGCGCTACAGGCAATCCGCAGAATAGTAAAATGTACAGCGACCAAGAAATTCCGCCACCTGTGATTAAATCAAGCAGTATAAAAAAGCCATTGACAATTGCATATTTGCTTAGGCGTTTCTGAAATCTTCTGATGCGGTAGGCGTCAAAAGCTTTTCGTTGTTGGAGTTGCCCCTGTTGTGCTACCCAATCGCGTTCTGCTAATTTTAAAGACTCAGGTGAAATTTCTAACTCAGCAGCAATTTCTAATATATGCTCATAAGAAAATTCTGTGTCTTTATCATCTGCTTGACGAGCGATCGCTAAGTGCAGAATTTGTTGGACATCTTCTTGGCTATACGAGCGGATGCTTTGAGGTTCAAACGCCGTCATAATTCTTTCTCTTATATTACTTTTAATAGAAATTTGCTGCCCGATAGATTTTAAGCAGCTACGCCAGTACTATTTCCATTATTCTTAGATTAACAAATCTAGATGCTGTCCGGCATCGAAATGTATGGGATTTTTAACTTTGGGTATAGGGTAAAGAAGGCAGAGGGGCAGAGGGGCAGAGGGGCAGACGGGAAAAATTTACTGCAACTTCTCCCTTGCTCCCCTGCTCCCTTGCTCCCCACCAATATAAAGACTCTCCAAACATCCAAGATATTATCAAATGCAGCAGAGCATAATTAATAACGAAATAACAAGCATTAACAAGGATGTAAATCAATGGTTGAAGAAAATGGATCGATTCGTACCCTATCGGTTGATATTGGCGGTAGTGGCGTTAAGGCTATGGTTTTGGATATTACGGGGCATCCTGTAACCGAAAGAGCGCGTTTAGATACACCGCAACCTGCAACACCGGAGGTAGTAATTAATGCAATTGTAGTTTTAGCTGCCGCTCAAGGTGAATTTCATCGCGTTTCGGTCGGTTTTCCTGGTGTGGTGAGGTGTGGAGTCACGGAAACAGCGGTAAACTTACATCCAGATTGGATCGGATTTGATTTGGAAACAGCATTATTAAAACACTTAAACAAGCCTGTACGGGTGATTAATGATGCAGATATGCAGGGATTTGGTGCGATCGCAGGTAAGGGTGTCGAATTGGTGATTACTCTGGGTACGGGGTTTGGTTCGGCTTTATTTGTGGATGGTAAGCTGGTACCAAATATGGAAATGGGGCATCATCCGTTTCGCAAAGGAGAGACTTTTGAGCAGCAATTGGGGCGTGCAGAGTTAGAAAAAATTGGTGAGAAAAGATGGAATAGGCGTTTAGAAAAAGCGATCGCATCTTTGCAACATCTGTTTAATTATGACTACCTTTACATTGGCGGTGGTGAAGCTGTGAGAGTGAATTTCCAGCTACCGTTAAATGTCAAACTCATCCCCAATATCACTGGTTTATTAGGCGGTATTGCTTTGTGGCGAGATGAAAAAAGGTAAAAAGTTTTTCAATATCCACAACTGAGAGTACTAAGCAATATCTAAGGGCGGCCTACGCCTACACACTTTTTGAGTAAGGTGCATTCTTTCTCAAAGTTTCAAAATGATATAAAAATTAACACAGATTAGACAAGAGAATTGCACAAACATTATGTTCAGTGCCCCTGTGTAATTTTGTCATGTAGTATCTAAACTTTAACTCAAATTCCATACCGTGCAACAAGGTTGTGCGGTTTCATTCTTTTGATGTGAAAGTGTGCGCTTTTCGAGAATAGCTTGAAAGAACGACATAAGTTGTGATTGATAAAAAGTTTATAACTCCCTGTAAAATAGAAAAAAGCATTTGAAATTAAGAGCTTTTAATCAATAGTTAAAAAACTGCCTTGATGAATCCAGTAGTATTTTTACTGGCAGTATAAACATGATAAAAGCAACATCAGTATCCCAAGCACGAGCTAAATATAACTAGGTAAATTTGTTTGATGGCATTCCCGCGATCGTATAGTATGTTATTGTCTAAACCATTGATTTAGATAGTATGTCTGATAACTTGATGGCTTGATTAATGATATTAATCTGATTAAATGGAATCGGGGGTGAGCAAATATGAACATAAAAATATTACCTGGAAAAATTAGTACATGACTTTTTTATTTAGCAGTATGTACTATCCCGGACAGCAACTGTTGGTTAAAAGAAATATTGGTTGAAGTAAAATAAACGAAAATGAATGAAATTGGCCTGATGATGACGGGCGTGTTAACAATAAGACAAGCATCTGGGACTAATTTGTCACAGCAGCAATTATTTCAGATGGAAAATTACGTAAACCAGTCAAAACAGAGTCAGTTAGAGATAGCTGCTAAAGTTACGCCACCTGAATTTATGCAGACAGATGAGATTTCCCAAGCTTCTCTCTCAGCGCTGAAATTAGAAAAAGAACACATACTTCAGAAAATTAGCAAAAAGAATCTGGGACTAGTTTCTTCTAACTTAGGTAAGCCTAAGAAGTCTTTTCAGTCTGAAGGTAAAGTCCGTACAAAGGCTACAGGAAGGTTCCAGAAGTTTAGTAGCCAACCTCTACCGACTCTTTATTTTGGTAGTTCTGGTATTGCTGTCAGAGCCTTACAACAGTTATTAGTGACTAACGGTTATGCTGTGAGAGTAGATGGGATTTTTGGCGCACTAACAGAGACTGCTGTCAAAGCCTTTCAAAACCAGCAAAATTTAGGTGTAGATGGAGTAGTTGGTCAACGAACTTGGAGTGCGTTGACAATTTAGTTATTTGTTTATTGTCCTTAGTCATTTGTCTTTAGTCTTTAGCTAATGACAAATGACAAATGACAAATGACAAATGACAAACTAACGGTGTTTATGCTGCTCTAATAGCTGTTGCGCTCTTGGCTTGTAAATTAAATAGAACAAAGCCTCGATATAGCGCAATAAATCTTCCCGATTTTCCTTTGAGGTAAAGTTCCAGAAGCCATAAATTCGCGCTAATGATAATAGCTTGCTAGTGTGAATTTTCCAAGTATATGTGCTGTAAACTCGGTCAATTCCTCGCTGGGCAATTTCATTCCAATAGTTAGGATTTTGCTCGCATTTAGTGATGAATTCCAAAATTTTTGTGGCTGTTTCCTCTAAATTTGTTGGGTTAATCAAAAAGCCATTCACCTTATCTTGAATAATCTCTAATGGTCCACCAAACTGGGTGGCGAAAGTCGGTAGTCCTGAAACCATCGCCTCTAAAATTGTCAAACCAAAAGCTTCAAATAAAGCTGGTTGTACAAAAATTCCCTGATGATCGGCAATGACTCGGTAAATTTCACCAGAATCAGTTTTAGTAAGGCGCACACCCAGCCAACGAATCTTCCCGTGGAGATTGTACTGATCAATTATTTGGTAGAGTTTGATAATTTCGTCGCGTTCTTCGTTGTCGCCTGATTCTTCGACGCGTAATTTTCCCGCTACCAAAATTAAGTTGCAATGCTCTTGTAATTCTTTACTTTGACCATAACATTCAGCTAAACCTGTGAGGTTTTTGATGTGATCGAGACGCGCCATTGAGAAGAGAGGGCGCTTGTTAGGATCGTCGAGTTTGCCAAAGATTTGTGTGGGATCTTCTAGAGTAAAGAGGGTTTCTGCAAGGCGTTGGCGATCGCTCTCTACTCGATCTTTATTTCGGGTGTAGGGGAAGTAATTATTTTCGTTTACTCCCGGCGGTACAACATTAAATTTGGGACTAAATAATTCAATGCCATTAGTAACATGATACAACTCCGGCATGGTAAAGCACTTATAAGATTCGTACTGTCCCACACTATCTGGTGTCCCGACAATTTCTTGGTAGGTGCTGCTAATCACAAAATTGGCAGCATTCATGGCAATCAAATCAGCAGTGAATTGCAAAGAAAAATGATATTTATCCTCCAATTCTTGCCAGTAAAGGTTACTGAACAAGTATTTAGATTTTTCTAAAGCATGGGCAACGTTGCATTGAGTAACTTTCAAACGCCGCGCCAGCAAGAATGCTATTAAGTTCCCATCAGTATAGTTTCCAACTATTAAGTCAGGTGTGCCGTGAAATTCTGCCCGTAGTTCTCTTTCGGAATCAATGGCGAAAGTTTCTAGATAAGGCCAAAACTCAAACCGAGAAATCCAGTTTTGAGTCATGTTAGGGTTAAATTCCCGTAAAGGCACTCGCAAAATCCAGGCATTTTCGGTACCGTGGACTTTTTCTAGCCGTTGATTACAAAGGGTACCATCACTATTGGGAATCAAGCGGGTGAGAATAATTACCTTTGGCTCGACATTCAATTTCTCTAAACCCGCAAGCAGGACATCTTCTTGTAGCTGCTTTTCTAGGCTCTTTGCCTGGTCGAGAACGTAAACTACTTGACCCCCAGTATCGGGACGCCCTAAAACTCCCTCTTGCCCAAACCAACCGTGGGCTGACACCAAGACGATTCTAAAAATCATCGGGATGCGAGAAATGAATGCTTCTAGGGTTTGAGGATCGGCAGAATCAATCAATTCATCAAGAATATTTAGGGTTTCCTGCACTCGCGCTGCGGTGTTACCCCAACCCGGCTCAAAACCCATTGACTGCAATTGGAAGCGGAATTGTTCGTAGGGTTCATCTGCGGGGCGATTATTAACAAAACTGATAGCTTTCTTAACTTGCTCAGAAAGTTGCTGCTGTGATTGAATGCGATCGTTAAGTAGCAGTTGCACACCGTTGTAGTGGTGCAGCCGCAAGAAATTCAATAAGCTGTCCAGCAATTGTTTGGAATCTTGAAAGATTTGGCTGGATAGATAGCGGTTGAGAAATTGTACCCCTTTACCAATATTTTTGGGGTCGCGGATGACTGGAGTGTAGTCATAAAACGGACCGAAGTCCAATTCTAGCAGGTCGCCCTCGTTGGGATGATATTTGTTCACCAAGCGATCGCGCAGATCCAACAAATCTTGCACCGTCATCGGCTCAATGCTTAAGTCTGATGTCAACCAATAAACTTCTTGGCTGGCAATCTTAGAACGGATGATGAAACAGAAGTTTGAGTCCTCCTGAATTATTTCCTGAGTATAGTAAATGAGTTTGCCTAACTCCGAGGAAGTGTAAAAGCCTTCAGGTTTCTGGGATTTGGAGCAATACTCACTATATACATTGAGTATGTCGTTCCGTAGCAAGTACTTCTTTTCTTGTTGGCGTAATTCACTAATAAAGGAACGTAAATCACTTTTTTCTTCACTATCTAAGACTGCTTGAAGCAATTCAGACATAGCAACTCCACTAAATGACGATGTTTGCATTGTTAACTTTCTAGGCGAGACAAATAAGCCCCACCTTTTGTTAGACATATATAAACACGAAACAACACAGATAAATTATATTTACCTGTGTACCTACAAGTATCAACTTTTCAGCAGGCACTTAAATCATGTTCTACTTTACTTAAAGTATCTATGACTCAGTATTTTTGGATCTCACTAAAGGAATACAATTTTTATTTCTTTTGATAGATGTTAGTAAATAACTGCATAATAAGATTTGGGGCACAAATTATCACGCCCTCAATTGCTTCATGCGATCTTTACTATATCATTTATTTGCGTATATATATTGAATATTGATTATCAGCACATACAGCATAATTCAGAATTCATTAATCAGAATAGGCTGCGCTAACAGAAGTACAAGAGGCTTTGATATTTAGCTTGTATAGTTCACTAACTTGAAATATGCTGTATGTAAGGTAAATAATTTCAAAAATCAAATATAATTCCTATATTGTGTTAATTTGGGAAATAAATAATAGTCTTGCCATAATCTCTTTTTAAATACTTGAAATAAAAGCTAATAGTTTTGCTGAAGTTTAACTATTTAGTTCAACTTAAATGAATTAAAATCAATTTTTGTTTAAAAACAGACTAATATTGATTTGCCATAGTTATAATTTAGGCAAAAGTTGTTTAAATTTGGTCAATTTATATGGCTACCAATACAGAGAAGTTAACAGCTTCTGACCACAGTATAGGCAACATTCTGATTATGTCTTTACTTGCCTTCTGTGGGCTGACTTTGATCATTCTTCTAGGCATTTTTTAACAGTTAAATGTGCGTTCAAAAACTTCTGACACTCAAATTCCCGACTTCTCCAAGAAATCGGGAATCTTAATATCAGTAGCTCATGCTCCAGAGAAGTATGAACATCTGCTTAGTCTGATAGCGTAGTAACAGGTACTCTATCCTTAGCCAGTCTCGTAGAGAAGTAGCTAAAAAGTAGATTTGCTTATATACATCAAATTTTGGATAAGATAAAGTAATGAATCATTATAGATTTGTAACCCTTCCAAGTCTATGAACTCGTAGACAACAGATCATTGCTAAAGTAATGGTTATGAATGTTCACAACCACAACCGATCTTTATATAGGAATATATACATAAATATGAGATTATATAGGGCGAACGATGGGAATCGAACCCACGAATGGTGGTACCACAAACCACTGCCTTAACCACTTGGCTACGCTCGCCATTCAACAATTTGAATTATAGCAATAATTTGGCAATCGATCAAGAGTTTTTGTTCAAGGAACGGACTTAGTTGATTTAGAGTCTCTGGAATCTAACGATTACAATGAATTTTACTTGGCAAATATGAAACCATTGACCATCATCGCGTATACTGGAGCAGCAGTAGGCCTCGCCGCCTTGGGTGTGACAATGGCGAAAACCAATCCCGGTCAAGTTGAATATGAAGAATATGCAGTTCAACGCCTGACAAAATACTTAAAAACCGATGTATGTAAAAAAACTACGAATATTATAGAAAATTTAATCCGTTTTAATTGTGATAAGTTGGTTGACTCAGCTAACCCGCAAATCCAAGAAATTATTGCCAGAACTACAGAAAGGCAAGATTTCCTTATTTTTAGTGTTTACCGTACAGATTTAAAAATAAATTCTTGGATACCTTCATATAAATTTGAAACAGTAGGAGCTTTTGATCAATTTTATACTTACACTGCCGAAGAACAATAAGGTAAGCAACAGGGGAAGAATATACAGCAGAATTCAGGAGTCAGAATCGGCTGCGCTAACAGAAGAAAAACAAGCTTTATACCTAGTTTTGGAACGATTAGTTGTGTCCTTTACAACTTCAAATGCGCTGTAAAAGTGATTAAGAATACTTCTGTTTAGTAATTGATAATAGTTTCAATAATTACCAGATTACTTATGAACCCCGGCTTAATCTTAAGTAAGATATAGTAACTGATACTTCAAGCTTTGCCGATGTCATCTGCCTATCTGCTATTATCTCATGGAAGTCGCGATCGCCGCCCAGAAATTGCTATGCAGCAACTAGCTAGTCTGATATGTCAGAAATTGTCAAGCGAACATTTGGTTGGCATCGCTGCTTTAGAAATGAGTCCTCAACCTTTACACGAGCAGATTCAACAATTTGCTAAAAACGCTTTTGGCGATTGCCCACAGTCTCAAAATGAGAATCGCCTCAAAATTGTACCGCTATTTCTGCTGCCGGGAGTGCATGTGATGACAGACATTCCTGCCGAAGTAGCACTCGCACAACAGGCTACTGGTCAAGATACAATCGTTGAGTTGCAACCATATTTAGGTTCTCATCCTAATGTAGAGAAATTGTTGGCAAAGCAAATAGCTGCTATCAAAGCAGAAGCATGGATTCTCTTAGCTCATGGTAGCCGTCGCCCAGGTTCGCAAAAAACTGTGGAAGCAATGGCGGCGAGTTTGGGAGCCGTGACTGCTTATTGGGCTGGACCTCCTAGTTTAGAATCACGGGTGAAAGAGTTGGTAACTGCTGGTTATCGGGAAATAGCAATCTTGCCATACTTTTTATTCGCTGGTGGAATAACCGATGCGATCGCCACCTCAATAGAGGATCTAAAATTACAATTTTCTGCGGTGAATTTCCAATTGGCGGAGCCACTGGGAGCAAGTGCAGAATTAGCCGAGCTAATTTGGGATTTAACACAGAGATGAACCGCACAGAAAAACAGGAGAACAAGTATTTGGGAAAGGTTTATTTAGTAGGTGCGGGGCCAGGAGATCCAGGATTAATTACCTTGAAGGCGAAAGGTTTGTTGGAATGTGCAGATGTAGTCATCTATGATGCCTTGGTGAGTCTGGCAATTCTGGCAATGATTAATCCTCAAGCCGAGCAAATTAATGCTGGTAAACGTGCGGGGAGACATTCGTTATTGCAGTCAGAAACAACTCAATTGCTGATTGATAAAGCGCAAGATCATGCAATTGTAGTGCGGCTCAAGGGTGGCGATCCGTTTATTTTTGGTCGCGGTGGCGAAGAGATGGAAGAATTAGTCAAAGTTGGAATATCAACGGAAGTAGTGCCAGGTATCACTTCGGGAATTGCAGCGGCAGCATACTCAGGTATTCCTTTGACGCATCGGCTCTATAGTTCATCAGTGACATTTGTAACTGGTCATGAAGCGGTGGGTAAGTATAGACCGGAAGTGAATTGGAGTGCGATCGCTCACGGTTCCGAAACCATTGTAATTTATATGGGAATTCACAATCTGCCTTATATTGTGGAAGAATTAAGTACTGCTGGGTTGAATTTAGAAACGCCGATTGCTTTAGTGCGCTGGGGTACGCGACCAGAACAAGAAGAATTGATAGGGACATTGGAAACAATTGTCGAGCAAGTAGAGGAAACTGGATTTAGTGCGCCTGCGATCGCAGTTATTGGGCAAGTCGTGAAGATGCACAGTATTTTGTCTGGCTGTCGTCCAGTTTGATAGTTGGCGCAAAGCTTGTTGTTTCGTATTCTCCGATAACCCTAGTGTATGATCGATAAGGTTATTCGGTTCTGGTGGGAGTCAGCTACCAGAGGTAACGGGGAAAGTTCGGTGCAAATCCGGCGCTGTCCCGCAACTGTGAACCAATGTGAGATTCAGGAAATAAATCGAAAATCTCAAATTGAGTGAGTCAGGATGCCCGCCGAAATAGATTTATTAGTTTCACATATCTGCGAGGTACAGATGACTACCACTGTAAATATTTCCCCAACCAGTCCAATGGATGTTGCTGAACATACTTTATTTGTTTGCAAAACCTGTGCCAGTGTTTGGCAAAATGGAAAACGCTTAGGTGAAAGTGGTGGTGAAAAACTTTTACACCAACTTCAGCAGCTGGCACAAGATTGGGAGTTACGAGATCGATTCCCGATTCAGGAAGTTGAATGCATGAGTGCTTGTAATCGTTCTTGTGTAGTCGCCTTTGCTGCTAAAGGCAAATTAACATATTTATTTGGTGATTTAGCCGTTGATGGTAGTGCCTCTGCGGTACTGGAATGTGCTAGTCAATACTATGCTAAAGCAGATGGTTTACTGCCTTGGTCAGAGCGTCCAGAAGCAATGAAGAAGGGCATTCTGGCAAAAATTCCACCGTTATCTATCTAAATAATGCGCGTTTTGATTTTGGGTGGGACGGGTGATGCAGCAGAACTAGCTGCCAAAGTGACGACTATCCAAGGGTTAGAAGTAATCACCTCTCTAGCTGGACGCACCCGCGAACCGTCAGTACCACTGGGCGATTTGCGGGTTGGAGGCTTCGGCGGTGCGGCTGGATTGGCTAACTATCTGCGAGTCATGCAAATCGACTTGTTAATTGATGCAACCCATCCTTTTGCGACTCAAATTTCCTTCAATGCAGCAGATGCGGCAACGGAAGTTGGAGTCCCCCGTCTGATGTTAATCCGTCCGCCTTGGGAAAAAGAAAGTGGCGATCGCTGGATTGAAGTTGACAGCGTTGCAGCCGCAGCAAAAACCCTGCAAAATCAGGCACAGCGGGTATTTTTGACAGTTGGTAGGCAAGAACTCGCCGCCTTTGCTCGCCTAGAGAAAATTTGGTTTTTGATGCGGATGATTGACCCTCCTGGCGATGATGCTTTAGTACCGCAGGGGATGGTATTGTGCGATCGCGGGCCTTTTACCCTCAATAATGAGAGACAAATTCTGATTGAGAATAATATTGATACCATCGTCAGTAAAAATAGCGGTGGCGATGCCACAAAGCCCAAGATTATTGCCGCGCGAGAACTAGGCGTGAAAGTTGTGATGGTAAATCGTCCAGCCATACCGCCAGGAGAGCAGGTTAGCAATGTTGATGCTGTTTTGGTATGGCTATGCGTAGGCGTAGCCCGCCGTAGGCATCGCTGCTAAATAATATAGGCAAGATTGATAATACGATCTTTCCTAATTTCCGTATAATACACGGGAACGATCGCAGTAACGACTTCCATGAAAAATCTAGTTTTATCTGCAATAGCCCTCGCCACCACATCTGGATTAGTTTTCGGGACAATGCCAGCCGCTTCTGCTTTAAGTTGGAGTTGGAATTATTCTGGTACTGGCGTAGCCGCAAATGGTACTTTCACCACTAATGACACCCCAAACGATTTGGGTTTTTACTTAATTACTGGAATTACTGGTAAGCGAAATGGTGAAACAATTACTGGTTTGCAATCCGCCGGGACTCCAATACCAGGAAACGAACCTTTTAATGTTGATAATTTAATTAGTCTTAATACTCAGCAGTTAACAGGTGATGGTTTTGGGTATTCCACTTCGGGAGGAAACTATTCTAGTCCATTTTTCGCGAGTTTTTTGCCGACACCAAGTTATTTAGAGGTTTTTACTGCGCCGCCAATCACACCAGGTTTTGAAAATTTGGGATTGGAAGATAGTGAGTTACCCATTAGTTTTTCTGCAACCATAATTACTGTCTCTGAACCTACTTCTATCCTTAGCCTACTCATTCTTGGTACTCTTGTTGGCGCACCTTCATTACTCAAACGCCACAATCTATCCAAATTGACTCAGAAGAAGCTCGAAAAAGTTTCCTAAAACCATCAATAACAATTCAAAATTGTACCCTTGCAGGAAAGCAAGCTACGCGTAGCGTCTTGTAAAAAAGAGAGTTTCAGATGGGAATTTAAAGCCCGATTGTAGCTTGCCTTTTGTAAAGTAACTTTAGCTAAGTACAGTTTTGCGGAAAAGCGTAGCGTTTTTAATGCAAGCCAATGCATTCACAATGCAAGCCGATGCATTCACAATGCAAGCCGACGTATTAACAATACAAGCCGATGCATTGGCATTGTAGGGTATTGCCAAATTTAATTCGCTATGAATTTATAAAATGCTGTAAGTAGGTGGATCTAAATAAATATAAGATAGTTCGTCATTGCGAACCAAGTGAAGCAATCGCAAAGACTGAGATTGCCACGTTTCACTTCGTTCCGCTCGCAATGACATCTTATATTTAATTGCGTCTGCTTACTTACTAAATGTTGACGTTCGGTCTTAAACCCTTAAATTTATGAGAAAACTTGCGATCTCTCTAGAGGCTCTCTGAGACACACAGATTAAAGTAATATAGCAACGGTGGTATCATTGCATCAAAATGATCCCGTAATTTTGTCTAGATATATAATTCTATCGCCCTGCGGACGGTAGATTATTTCTAAAAGGAGTTTGCTGCAATGTCCACAAAACCAACTACTCGACTAATTTTAGAGACTTTACTCCCCCATCTCAAAGTAGCAGCAGCCTATGCCAATGTTCTTCAACCAAAAATTGCTGCACTTCCCGCCAAAGAACAAGGAAACAACTTTTTTAGTGCTGCACTTACTGATGCAGATGTGGCTATTCAAAATCTGGTAGAAGTAGTATTATTAGGAACTTTCCCAGATATTCGCTTTTATGGTGAAGAATATGAAAGTTCTAATAACACCAAGTATTTTCGTGCTACCGAACTCGGTTCAGAAGGTGATTATTTAGTCACACTTGACCCGATTGATGGCACGAAGTTTTATATGGATGGACATTCTAATTACCAAATTATTCTCAGTATTCTAAATGCGGATGAGTTTGAAGCAGTAATTGCCATTTCTCCTGCCCAAAACATTTATTTTTACGCTCTTAGAGGTGAAGGTGCTTTTAAAGGCACGTTGGACATGAACTTAGAAGCCTGTGCCCCGTTAGATATAACATCCGCCAAACCTTCTATTTTATTGGGATGGGGAATGAATTCCATCGCACATTTATTAAAAGATCGATATAAAGTAATCGATATAGCAACTGATTACTCTAGTGATATTCAAATTCCCAATCTCAATGGTATTCTCAGTGGCGACTTGAGTGGAGCAGTCATTAAATCGGGCAAATTTCTTGATAGTGCTGCACTCGCTTTTATTGCAAAAGAGGCTGGCTGGATTGTAACTACTCTGGACGGTTCCACTTTACCGCCACTGCATACTTGTCAAAACTATAGTTTGCCTGGATTGATCGTAGCTGCTTCAAAATCTGTTCATCAAGACTTGTTAGAAGCGATGCAAAGCTTTAGGAGTGCTGAGTGCTGAGTATTGTGAATCTTCCCACTCTAAACTGCTACGGTAGGCAAACCGTGGATTTACCCCCCTTAATCCCCCGATGCATTGGGGGGAAATATCCGGTTCCCGGTTCTCCCCCTTGCCAAGGAGGAGTTAGAGGGGGTGAGAAGGACTTGTGTATACACCGTAGCTCTAAGCTGGAGAATTCACTACTGGATACCGTTTTCCACAAATCATATTTTTTGGCTAAATGAAAATCTGTATTGTTGGCGCGGGTGCGATTGGTGGATATTTAGGGGCGAAATTGGCACTGGCAGGTGAAGCAGTGACACTAATCGCGCGTGGTTCTCATTTGGAGGCAATTCAAAAAAAGGGGCTGAAGTTACTCATGGCAGACGGTTCCAGCCAAATTGCTACTCCGGCTTTGGCAACTAGCGATATTCAAGAAGCGGGGCCACAGGATGTAGTAATTTTAACTGTGAAGGCTCACAGTGTGCCCGCGATCGCACCTCTTCTCCCTGCACTCTACAATCCTCACACAATGGTAATGACAGCCCAAAATGGCGTTCCTTGGTGGTACTTTCGTCAACATGGCGGTGAGTATGAAGGTACACGGATTCAATCTGTTGACCCAGATGGGATTATTGAAGCTAGTATCGGTGCTGAACGTGCTATTGGTTGTGTGGTTTACCCGGCAACAGAGATAATTGAACCAGGTGTAATTAAACATATTGAAGGCGATCGCTTTACTCTTGGTGAAATCGATGGTAGTAAAAGCGATCGCATCCAATTATTGGCACAGACTTTAAAACAGGCAGGATTTAAAGCACCAATCCGCAATCAAATTCGCACGGAAATTTGGATCAAGTTGTGGGGGAATGTAGCGTTTAATCCCATCAGTGCCTTAACTGGTGCGACTCTAGAGGATATTTGCCGTTATCCCCTCACCCGTGAACTAGCGCGACAAATGATGACAGAAACTCAAGCGATCGCAGAAAATTTAGGTATCAAGTTTGGCATCACTTTAGAACAGCGAATTAATGGCGCAGAAAATGTCGGTGCCCATAAAACCTCAATGCTACAAGATATTGAAGCCGGACGCCCCACCGAGATAGACGCCATTGTTGGCGCGGTGGCAGAATTGGGACAACTTACTCAAATTCCTACGCCTTATATTGATGCTATTTATGCCAGCGTTAAGTTGCTGGAGGCGACTAAAGTAAGAATTTGACGAACCACAGAGACGCAGAGAACACAGAGTGAGGAGGAATAGAGAGGATTTTTGCGTCAGTTGTGGGATATTTCTTTATTTGGAATTCTCTTAAGGTGCGGAATGTAAATTATAGAATTATCAAGTCTATGAAGAAAAAAAAAGCATGGCAATTAACAATACTGGTTATAGCAGTAATAGGAATCAGCATCATTACAGGACATAATAATCCTCTAAAAGCTGCTTCACCTTTAGGGAAAGACACGCTGACGATGATTACTTCCCCAGATTATCCTCCTTATGAGTTTTATGATACGAAAGGAGGCGATCGCCAAATTGTTGGCTTTGATATAGATATTGCCAAAACCCTTGCTGAAAAACTAGGGTTTAAACTTCAAATAATGGAATCCGATTTTAATGGGTTAATTCCTGCACTCCAAGCAAATCGCGCTGACTTTGTAATGGCTGGGATGACTCCGACTCCAGAACGTCAGAAAAATATTGATTTTTCCATTATTTATTACGAAGCTAAAGATACAATTGTCGCTCCTAAAGGTAGCAACCTGAAACAACCCCAAGACTTATCAGGAAAAAAGCTTGGGGTACAACTAGGAACGATACAAGAACAAAATGCTCAGAAAATTGCTAAAAAAGTTGCAGGTATTCAGCTAAAGCAACTCAACAAAGTGCCGGAAGTAGTTCAAGAAATCAAATCTGGGCGAATTGATGCCGCAATTGTTGAGGATACCGTCGCTAAGGGATTTGCTCAAGCTAATCCAGATTTAGAATTTAATACTATTCCGTCAGAGGAAGCAAGTGGATCTGCGATCGCTTTTCCCAAAGGTTCTTCTTTTGTAGAACCGTTTAACAAAGTCCTTCAACAAATGAAGGACGATGGCACATTGGCTAAACTAGTAACCAAGTGGTTTTCACAGAATACTGCCGCCAATCCTGCATCCTCAACTCCTGCTAAAGGCGGATTGAATCTCGACTTCACCAGAATTCTTCCAGATATTCCTTTTATTCTGCGGGGAATCCCTTTAACTTTGTTGTTCACGCTATTATCTGTAACCTTGGGGTTAATTTGGGGAACAATTCTGTCTCTATTAAAAATTCTCGGCATCAAACCGCTTACCTGGGTTGCTAACGCCTACACCTCTGTTTTTCGAGGTACACCTTTGCTATTACAGTTGGCATTAGTTTACTACGCAACGCCACAGCTTACAGGCTATGACATTTCCGCATTGGAGGCTGGGGTGCTAACTTTTACCCTGAATTCTGGCGCTTATATGTCGGAAACCATCAGGGGTGGGATTCAGGCGGTGGATAAAGGGCAAAGTGAAGCGGCGATGTCTATGGGTGTTCCTTATTGGTTGATGATGTGGGATGTGATTTTGCCCCAAGCATTGAAGAATATTCTTCCAGCATTGGTAAATGAAACTATCGGATTGCTTAAAGATTCCGCGCTGGTGTCAACGATTGGGGTGGTGGAAATATTACGCAGTGCCCAAATTGTTGGTGCAAACAAATATATTTATTTTGAACCACTGCTATTTGCAGGGTTAATCTACTATGTTTTGGTAATGGGTATGACCTTGGGTGCATCCGCTTTAGAAAGGAGGTTACGGGAAAGTGAATAATGTAGTAATTCGCACGGAATTCTTATGTAAATCCTTTGGCAAACTTGACGTACTCAAAGATATTTCCACTGAGTTTTACCAAGGGGAAGTGGTTGCCATATTAGGGCCTTCTGGTTCAGGTAAGTCTACCTTTTTGCGATGCATAAACTTGCTAGAACAACCCACCAAAGGAAGAATCTATTTTCACGAGCAAGAAATTACCAATCCCAAGGCAAACATCGCTAAAGTACGGCAGCATTTGATGATGGTATTTCAACATTTTAATTTGTTTCCCCACATGAATGTGCTGCAAAATGTCACCTACGCACCCATCAAGGTGAAAGGAATAAACAAGCAAAAAGCAGAAGAACATGGCTTAGAATTGCTTGCTAAGGTAGGTTTAGAGTCAAAAGTGTCTGTTTACCCATCCAAATTATCTGGGGGACAGAAACAGCGAGTAGCGATCGCTCGGGCATTAGCAATGGAACCAGAGATGATTTTGTTTGATGAACCCACCTCTGCACTAGATCCCGAAATGGTCAAAGATGTGCTGGAAGTGATGAAAGCTTTAGCCCTATCCGGAATGACAATGGCGATCGTTACTCATGAAATGGGGTTTGCAAGAGTTGTTGCCAATCGGATTATGTTCCTCGACCAGGGTAGTTTAGCAGAAGATGCTACTCCTGGTGAGTTTTTCCAAAATCCTCAGTGCGATCGCGCCAAGCAGTTCTTAGAAAAAATGCTTTAGAACAATTGAATTTTGCCGCTTTTTTTGTATTCCTGAACTAGCCCTTTCAAGGTGACTCGTAAAATAAGATTGTTTTTTCTCAGTGCTCTCTGCGCCTCTGCGGTTTAAAAGTGATTTATTTAACCGCAGAGGCGCAGAGTAAAGAGCTTAAAGAGGAATTGTATTGACCAAAATTTTTATCCACCTTGAAAGGGCTAATTTTAAAAACCACATCTTTTTCGTAAAGGCACAATTTGGGATAATTTATTTTTTGGAGGCAATAACCTGAAATGGCAATGAATGCGTTCCTCTGAAACGGGATTATCCCTACTTTCTCAAACGAAAACGCACCGGCATTCTATCAGGCGGATAAATCAAAAGGTTCTGCTGTAAATGTTCCAGCGATGATCGACCGTTGACCAACTCCCAGTCAAAGTAGTAAAGCAGTAGTGCCAGCATCATCGTTCCTTCCAGCATTGACAAATGCTCTCCCAAGCAACGATGAGAACCTGAGCCAAAGTCTATCATTGGAACTACACTACTTTCCTTACCCTTCTCTAACCAACGCTCTGGCAGAAATTCATCGGGATGAGAATAGACTTCAGGATCTCGTCCAGCAGCAAGCATTGACCAAAATATTTTCGTGCCACGAGGAATAACCGTACCCTCAATAACAGTGTCACGTTGAGCCTCCAATGAAGTCGAGCCTGAAGCGACTGAATAAAGGCGCAAAGTTTCCTTGAAAATAGCGCGGATGTAATTCAATTCCTTAAGGCTTTCTCCATTAATACTGCCTTGACTTTCCCAAGCTTTGTCAACAACGGCCTGGGCCTGCTGAAAAACCCTTGGATTTAAGGCCAACTCTCCTATTGCAAAAGATAAAGTATGAGCCGTGGTATCAGTACCAGCGATTAAAAGTTCAATAACTTCTGCTACTAGTGTTTCCCGATTGTATTTTGGTTCTTTGGCAGCTATTTTCACTAACATTGATTCCTGGAACAAAGGACTTACTTGTGGTAAATCGGTCTGATTTGGTTCTCTCATCTGTAAAGCTAAGTCTACACGGGGAGTAATAAACTCCTCTAAATATCGCCTTGCTGCCCAATAATCTCGTGAGTTCTTAGTTGGCAAATATTTCATCCATATCTTCTCGCCAGTAGCTACCCGTAGGAACCGATAGCCAACAATAGACATCGCCTCGTACACCTTGAGGACATCAAGGGGTTGTCCTTCATGACTAGCAATGTTTCTATCCACAGGAATGCCCAGTACAAGAGAGGAAATTACCCTCATTGTTAGTTCTACAAACAGAGGATCTACCTGAACTTCTGGTGAGGCATTTGACTGAATTTTCTCAATTACTTGTTCGCAGGCTTGGCTAATAATTTCCACATATTTGGAGAGACCGCTAGAACTGAATTCAGGGTTCCAAGCCTTACGTCTATACTGCCACTCACTTCCATTTTGACCTAAAAGAATGGGCCCACTAATGTCGTTCCAAGCTTTGCTAGCTCGTTGTGACCTAATTAGGCTACCGTCTCTCATCCCATTGATAATAGTGTCTTCGATAACTTTTGGCTTACTCAAAACGAGAACTGGCTGGCCAGTCCAGTAAACATACATTGGTCCTAGCTGCTGGCTCCAATCAAACAATAATTGGAAGAATTTCTTCTCTTTGACTGCTGCTAATACTTGAGGAATATTTCCTAATAGCCAGTGTCTCTTAGGAGAAGGAAGGAACTGTAGAGATTTGTAAGTGTTTTTTTGTTTCCACCACCGCCAACCTAATATTCCTGCTGTGCTAGTAATGCCTAAAGCTGTAATTAAATATGGAAATGAGTCAGAAAAAGCAATTTGAGCAGCAATATCTTGGAACATAAATCTGCCTTTGCCTAACAAAAACTTAGATTATTCAGATACTACCCTATTGTTTCCAGATTGGTTTACCGAGATTCTCAGTTGAGTGGTTTCTAAAGAAAATCTAAAGTTAGCAAATAGCGATCGCCTGAAAACAGGATAATGCAGCTGAACAGGTTAATCCTTTAATCCTTCCCATTCAACCTAGAATTATGGCATCTACACCGAAAATCCTCGCCTTTGCTGGCAGCACCCGGATTGATTCTTACAACAAAAAATTGGTAAAAATCGCTGCGGCTGGCGCTAAGGCAGCAGGCGCAGAAGTAACTTATATAGACCTCCGCGATTTGCCTTTACCTCTGTATGATGAAGACTTGGAAGCTCAAGAAGGACTACCTGCCAACGCCCGTACTTTCAAGGATTTGCTGATTTCTCATCAAGGATTGCTGATTGCTTCGCCGGAATATAACAGTTCACTCACAGCAGTTTTGAAAAATGCCATTGACTGGGCATCCCGTCCATATCAAAATGAAGCACCGTTGGCTTTGACTGCTTTTGGAGGGAAGGTTGCTAGTATTATGAGCGCTTCCCCAGGCGCTCTTGGTGGTTTGCGGGGGTTAGTTCACCTGCGTTCTATTTTGGGAAACATCAAAGTTTTAGTACTTCCCGACCAGATAGCAGTATCCAAAGCTTATGAAGCCTTTAATGCTGATGGCACGTTAAAAGATCCGAAACAGCAACAATCTATTGAACGGTTAGGCGATGGCTTAACAAAGATATTGCTGAAGCTCAATTAAACTCTTCAGGTGTTCAGTAAATAACGAACACCTCTACAGCAGAATTCAGAATTCAGGAGTCAGAATTTAGAAGTAAAACAAGCTTTATACCTAATAGAGATTTTGATGAATTGCAATCTCTGATTCAAACCAGACGCGCCCATAGCTACCACCAAGAGGTTTCAATCCCTAATAGGGATTTTGATGAATTGCAATTGTCATGATACTATGTCCTGTGCTGCAAAGCCTGTTTCAATCCCTAATAGGGATTTTGATGAATTGCAATATTTTGCCTTGCGGTTTGCCCCTTGTATTTTTCGTTTCAATCCCTAATAGGGATTTTAATGAATTGCAATTTATAGTGTCAATTTGTCTAGGTACTGTTAGTGTTTCAATCCCTAATAGGGATTTTAATGAATTGCAATCTGTAGCTCAAGGTGAAGCCGCCGCCGCTCTTGCGTTTCAATCCCTAATAGGGATTTTAATGAATTGCAATATAGCATTAGCGAGCCAGGTATAACCCATCTTAAGTTTCAATCCCTAATAGGGATTTTAATGAATTGCAATTCCATCAGGAAAACACCTGCCAGCAGAAGAAGTAAAGTTTCAATCCCTAATAGGGATTTTAATGAATTGCAATAGACAGGCTAACGAGCTAATAGAGGCAGAGGGAATGTTTCAATCCCTAATAGGGATTTTAATGAATTGCAATTTTATCCACACTTTGAGAATCGCGGTAAGTCATCGAGTTTCAATCCCTAATAGGGATTTTAATGAATTGCAATTGCGGGAGGCTGAAAGTCAAGCTATATTTAGTTTTTAAGGTACGGTTGCGCGATTCAAGGGCAATCATAGCATTAGAGAATTCGTTTGGAAAGAGCGCCAGGAAAATTTAAAGCCTGAAATCGCATTTTGATAAGCATTTCAGAGATTGCGCGGATGAGGATT
This sequence comes from Nostoc sp. JL31, assembly GCF_017114965.1. Lineage (NCBI taxonomy): Bacteria > Bacillati > Cyanobacteriota > Cyanophyceae > Nostocales > Nostocaceae > Nostoc > Nostoc sp. JL31. The sequence continues at coordinate 18,771 of NZ_JABXKO010000031.1, read as the reverse complement.
AGGCGACTAATGGCTTAAAAGGCTTACTGGAGTTGGGATATAAGCACTTTTTTATGGCTGTGAAATTTCTATACCTACCCTTCCGCGCATTTGAGATGCAGGAACCTAGCTAGAAGGAGACTCAGCAAAGAAAATTGTTTCGTCCCGTGGCTGTTCTCCGCCAATGCGTTCGACTTTTCGCTGACAACAGCCACAGAGAAAATAAAAGCGAACGCTGTCTGTGTCCGGTTTAATCAATTTAGCTAAACGCGATCGCAGTTTAGCATACTGAGTGGAAGTGATATTGCACTCAAACACACTCAGTTGCATCCATTGTCCGTAAGACTTGAGAACCGAATGGATTTTAGTCCGACGCTTATCTTCTGGAATGTCGTAGCTGACAACAATATAATACATGGGTTAATGGGGAGTTATTTAAGAACTAAAGGGGGATATTTATCGATTTCGTTCATGAGGTACTTACTTAATAACCTCGCTTGAATTTCAAAGGATTCTTGGTAGGTACATTTGTTTCCCATGACTGGATGTTTGAAATTCGATTGTTTCTTTTGTTCGTAGGCGCGAAGAAATGTATGCAATCCCTCTTTGGTTAAAGACACAGCACCACTGAGCGGTTCGGTGGTAAAGTCAGTTAAGGTTAGCGATCGCTTGTTAATCAGCGACAAAACTACAGCATCCACTATTAAAGGACGAAACTCTTCCATCAAGTCCAACGCTAGGGAAGGTCTACCATAACGCTCGACATGTAAGTATCCTAGATAAGGATCGAAGCCAACAATATTTAAAGCACTTTGCACATCATGACGTAGTAATGAATACCCAAAGCTCAGTAGGGCATTAACTGGATCGGTTGGTGGGCGGCGGCGTCTGGCTTCAAATCGAAATTCTGAGGTTTTGATTAGTTGTTGAAAGCAACCAAAATAGGCTGCACTACCAGCACCTTCTAAGCCTCTGAGGGAATCAATACTGTTCGTTTTTTCGATTGGTGCGATCGCGTTTTCCAATCGAGTGATGTTATTATTTAAATCAACATCAGGATGTTCTCGCTGAGTGCGAAGTAAGCTATGGCGGTAATTTTTTAATTTACCCCGCACAAATCCCCTAACTAAATGGATTGCTGGTTCTGATTCTCCCACAGCTTGCCATTGGGCTTTACGAACAAAGATATTTTTAGTAGCTTCTGGTTCTAAACGCCCTAAATATCGTCCGTTTTGTGTGAGAAATGTTAAACAAATGTGACGTTCTAAAAGTTCACTGACGACGGCGGGAGAAATAGTAGCCCGTCCTAGTACTACAATTCCCTCTATTTTAATTAAAGGGATATCTAAGATTGTTTTTTGTTCGGCTTTAACGGTGAGGCGTTCGTCAACTTTACCGATAAAAGCATCGGCTTGTGTTACGTAAAGTGTTCCCATTTTTGATTATTCCTAGTAATAATTGGAGATTGAGTGAATAGATTTGTCGGGTATAATTAAATACGGGTTGGCAAGGGTTGTTGGTGTAGATAATTGGTCTTTTAAGACGCGATAAATCGCGTCTCTACATGATGGTTTTGGGGTATGATTTAATTTAATTCTTGGTAACTTTTGACTTTATCAGTTGCTTTGGGCAAACATTGCGAATAAAGACTACATCCTTGGCAGCGTTTGCTGTAAACTGGTTTTGGCATTGCTCCTGTTTCTAGGAGATTTGTGACAGATTCAATAGTAGCGATCGCACTTTGCCGTAACCCTTGATTAATTTCTACTAATTGCCGTTGATGGGAGTGGGCATAATAGATATATCCAGTGTTAACTGCTTGTCCCATCATCTCTTCTAAACATAAGGCTTGGGCACAAACTTGCAACTCATCGTTATCCCATTCGCCTTTGCGTCCCCGTTTGTATTCCACTGGGTAAATTTGACCAGATTCTGCTTCAATTAAATCAGATTTACCGATGAGTTTATATTGCTCCGACTTCAGCCAAATTGCCCGAACTTGCCAAGTTTCTCCTCGCTGTATATCGCTTGTCGTGTGGACGCGATCGTGTAAAGTAGTACCTTCAATTGTGTATTGATTATCAGTAAATTCCCCTGCACAAAACATCCGCCAACAGCGATGCGGACAATAGGCATATTGATTCAATGCCGCAATGGAAATATATTCGGTTTGATTCATAACTTAGGTGGTTTTTAAATGATTATTGAAATTATGGAGAATACAGCCGCCGCGTCATTCCCATACCCATTGTTGTTTTTCTGCCGACACCAGTATATAAAGCAAAGTCAGCTAAAGCGTTAATCTGCTTAATTTGTATTGGTTCAACTGCCCCTAAAATCTTATAGGTAACTTCGCCAAGGATGCCAATAAATTTGCTGCGAGAATCAGCTAATATTTCTGTGTGAATATTGACAAATGAGGGAAATATTGACTCGATCGCAATCTGAGGAAATTCTATGCCACTGTATTTATTCCACCGCGAAAGTAGGGAATTGAAAACAGATTCTCTAGTAGGAAGGGTACTGTCATACTGCCCTTGACGGAAGGCGGTAGGCGTGGAGAAGCTAAGGTTAATGGAAGAATTGCGATCGCTAGCTTCTTCGTATAATTGAGCATAAGTACTGGCATTTGCCCAAGGTTGAATAGATTGGGGTGTGCCTTGAATGCTGGTAATATACAAGTCAGCCGGGCCAAGATGCCAAGGGCGATTGGGATTAAGATTTAGCCAAAGTTGGGTAAGTTTGCCAAATAGAGTGTCATCTAATAAAGAGATGCGCCACCAACAAGGAGTTCCGGCGGGAATGGGTTGTTGATGTGAGTATTGCAATTTAGATCCCCCCTTACCCCCCTTCAAAAGGGGGGGATTAATTTGTAAGGGAGAGAGGGTGAAAGCTTTATCTGCGGTGGAATCGTGCAAGCGATCGCCTAATGTGCTATCTACAGAACTAACAAGGGTTAAAAATAGGGCGTGGAGATGTCTACCTGTAAGATATTGTGGTGGAATAGGCGATTGAGGTAGCAAATTCAACACTAAACTATGAGGCATACTTTCTCTTTTTGGTTGTAGACTGAGTGCTTCTTGACTCTACAGTAAACTCAGGGATTTCCTGGAGTTCAGCATCACTCAAACTATACTGTTCACAAACGAGACTTAGGCGATTTCCTGGGGTTTTGACAGCGTTAACAGAATGGGTTAAATCACCTTGAAAATAAACTAAAGTATTGAATTGGGGTTTAATTTGCCCAAGTTGGCGTTTGTGCGATCGCAGTACCAATTCTCCCCCTTCCATATCCGCAGGTACGCGCACATAAAGGACACTGACAACCGCAGGCGGTTCAACAGTTTTGCTGTAGGAACGTAAGGAGCGATCGATATGCGGATCGACGCGAGAGCCTTCTTTTAGCTGTAAAGGATTGAGGTAAAAAGCATTACAATTCGGCTGGAGCGCCAAATCTAGGTAAGGCTTGAAGTAGGGAAACTGCTGTTCTACTTTTGCTAATCCAGAACGCTGAAATACTACAGAAAATCCTTTAGTGGCGACAAAATCGCGGTTGAGGTTGTTGATAGCAAAGTAAGGACAAGCTTGGATTTCTCCCCACAAGTTGTTTAGGTAGTCGCTGGGGAAGGCGTTGGTTTGTTGTTGATAGTGTTTCACGATGAGTGTGGGAAGCGTACAGAACTAACAGGGGCTAAAAATTGTAACGTAATTTGTGACTGGACGCTAGAACCTGCGAAAAAGAAAAAACGTGGTAAAGGTTTCAGGAAGTGATTAATTCCGAAAACGATATTCTATCCGAACTGGGATTTTTAAGTTTTGAATGCCATCAAATTGATAGTATTGACCTCGCATTTGGACATTCTGAATTAAGCTAACTGGAGGCATATTCACAACATCATAGCTAATCACTTGATTAGTGAACATCACATCTAATGGATTTAATGGATGTGTACAAGTGAATATACCCTCAGCAATTTTCGGTTTCGGTAATGGTTCAACGGTAACTTCAGCCTTGCTCATCCATTTACCCAAGCGAATCCACTTTGGTAGTTTGAGTTCTTTTTGAGATATGACAAAAAACTCAAATCTACTTTCTAGTGCTATTTCTTTTGCTCTGCCAAAACTAGGGATATTTTTCTGTGTTTTCTCCATTTCAACGTGGTAGTTATTGTTAGCATACTTCCAGGTGTTGAGGATAGAAGAATGATTGAGCGATCGCGCCGGAGTTACATAAATTTCCTGTTGATTGAGTGGCGTTAGATGCGCCTCATATTTTGGCACTTGTTCAGGACAAAAATAGCGATAATAATGTTCTTCAGCAACGGTAGTAGAGTAGATTTGGCTATCAACTAAACCCAGTGCATAACAAAGAGCGTAATTGTGAATTATTGGCTCTGTTTCATACAATCGCCCGATTTCACGAGTTGCGAAATAAAGGCTATCATGTAGTTCTATTTGACAGCGATAAATAAACACCATTACTCTTTCCCCGCTTTCGCAGCCGTTTTCTTCTTGCTGATATGCTTCTTGGCATAATCTTTAGCTTCTGCATCAGCTTTTTGTAAAATTGCCTGAATTCCTTTCTCACTTACTGTTAAAGTTTTGACTTCATTAATTAGGGATATAAAAGCATCACCAATCAAATCTGTGTGAACAATAAACTCATCAGCCATTAACGCCTCAATAGCATTTTTTGCAGCAGTGATTACATCATCTTCATCTAGTGGATCGGGAGCATTTAAAGTATTGTTAGATTTCATTTGGTCATATATTGCCTGAGTCCAACGCAGGTTACTGGTGATTTCTCCATCCGCAAATACAACACCAATTAACTCGTTTCTGACGCGACCTGTACGGGTGGTTTGCGCTCCATAATGACGAGTTCGCAGAATGTTATTAAAAACGTAAAGGAAGCTAGCTTCAGTGGGGTCTTTCAACGTGACAATACTAGGAAAGAAAACTTGTGGTCTAATGTGATCTTGTTGATTAATTCGACTGGTAACTTCACCAGGTTTAGAACCATTTTCACCCTTGGAAGCCATCGTACCATTTTCATAAGGAGCGTTGAGGGTGAATGTTTCGTGTGATTCATCAAAAGCTGTAATTGAAAATGCCGTATCTACTACAACTTTCGATTTTTCAGAGCCAGAGTCACCAATAGCGAAACCGTAAATGATGCAATCAGGATTATCCATTGCAAAATTCACGTTGTATTCGCATTCTTCAGCAGTCATCAAGCCATAATTACGCAGCAATTCCCGACCGACTAAACGCTCTGGGGTGGACTGTTTGCGCTTGAACATTGACAAACGGCTAATTGTGGTTTTGTCTTTAACTCCTGCTCTTACCCGTGCTTTATTCAGTTCTGCATCTGTCTGGAATAGTGGATAAGATTCAGTAATGCGAATAGTTAAGAAATGAACATATTTACCCATTGGTTTGTAAGGAATCTCAGTTTGAAAGAATTTAGGTTCAACAGTTTTTAAAATTGCCATGATTTTCTCCAGAAAATTGTTTACTACTTGTTTACTTCTAGAAGAAGAACTTATTCCGGTTCATTAACATCGTCTATTACAGGAATATTTTCATTTCTTCCTGCATTTTCTTTGTCATCTTCAAGGCGATAAAGAAATTCACAGGTATCTCGAATTAAGTTGAGTTGACGACCGGCTAAACGAGCGCGATCGCCTGCAAATGCGTTATCAAATATCTCCACTACAAAATACTTGGCAAAATCTAGAACAGCTTGCCGTTCTTCTTCTCGTTTGCTCATGATCCAACGTCCTTCAGCAGTAGAAGAATGAACGCGATCCATGAGTTTAAAAACTTCTGCTGCAACAGCCACAACTAATGTTTCTCCCTGAAACACACTTGACTCAGCTTTGAGTATAGTTTCAGCCGCAATATCAACTGGTTTCAACACAGCATTAGATTTAGGATTATAACGCTTATTAGCTCGGTAAAATCTGCGGTATAAATCTGTTAATTTCTTAGGATGATTCAAGCTTGATGCTTCTCCCACAATTAATTGCTCCATATTAGTGTCATATTTCACATAAGGGTCAAAACAAGGATAAAAATGATAAGCATAAAGCCGGATTTTTTCAATTCGTGCTGTTTCTGATCCTTGGTTACGCACCCAGCGATTGAGATAAGAAAAGACGTACAACGGACTGGTTTCAAAATCTTTAGCCAGTTCAGTAAATCTTCCCCAGTTGGCATCGTAACCAGACTTACCCTGTCGCGCATTCACATCTAAATGAATGGCGTAAGCGGCGGTAAGTACATTTAAAGGTGCTGGGTATTGGATGCCGTTTTCGTTCCAGCCTTCGAGGATGTAGTCAAGACGGAAGCGATCGCGCCTTACTAAAGCACGGAAAGCATGAGGCGCACTATCAAGGAAAACGCTTTCCTCAAATTCAGCCCCATCGTTAAAAGGTGGAATTGGTGACTCTGAAACCACAGTTTTAACATCTAAAATCATCGGGAAAGCAAACGCTAACCAAGTTGGCATTACCCAAGATTCTGTATCGGTGCTGTCTCTTCCTGGCGGGAGTGCCATGAAGTAAAATGTTAAAGGCTGGTCTTCAGGATAGGAAAGCTTAAAGGTGCGATCCTTGTCACGCTGGAGGTTTTCATCAATTAAGAAACTATCTACACTTTGGTAGCGATCGCGCCCCAAATCCGCCTGTAAATCCTTACTGATAAAATGATTGCGGACGCTGGTATCAAAGCGAGTTTGAGCAATACCATTGTAAGCTTTCTGCAAAAACTTGTTAGTCTCTGGAGTAAAGTAATAAGTAGGATAAAAGTAGAGATAGCGATATTTCCCATCTTCAAATCGCTTACCTACAGCTTGAGTTTGATTCATCAAGATTTGCCTGAGCATCATTTCCACACCTGCAATACTGGAGATATTGCGTTTAGCGTTAGAACCTCCTAACATTTGCTTGTTTGTATAAACTTGTGGCGTAAATAAAACTGCTGATTCCATTTGCTCAGTAACAGTGTAAGCAGAATGAGAAATTGAGCAGATTAATTGTTTCCCTCGCCCTGCTTTTTTTGCAGCATTGTAATTATCTAACTCATTTATAAATGTTTCAACTTGCGTTTTAACAGATGGCTCTTGATTAGTACCTGGTAACATCACAACTCGTTTTACCCAAAGCCTTAAATCATCCCAACCATCAGGCAATTCATACTGAGAAATTATCGGAGAAATTAAGGTTGTCAAATAGTCAATGACTTGCTGACAAGGTTTGCGTACATCTTCAATTCCTGGATGATGTTCTAAATATTTAGCTGCGAGATAATACCATTCATAAGGTACTCCTCCAGTATTCCCCTTTAACTTGTTTTCTTTGAGACTTTCGTTAATGCGTTGAATTTCTCTAATTTGGGGTAAACATTCTGCTAAATTCCAAAATTCTGCAACTTTATGAGTTAAATCAAAATCGGGAACTGCTGGCAGCTTTTTATCTTTTTTACGAGCAGAATCAACGCGATTAACTGTTTCTTCCCAAATCTTCCGGCTAACTAAATCACCAAATTCTGCTATTTGGTCAATACGGATATCGTCTTCAAATTTGAAGTCATAATCAGCAGATAAAACATTTTGTTGCTGAAACTTATTCAGATTTTCGCTGCGACTTTTAGCGACAGAGCCTTTATTAGGGTTTAAGATGCGTAATGTAGCATCTAAGGCTACTTTCATCAAGCCTATGTCATCAAAAAATAAGTTGTAATATTCGGCATATTTCATGCCTTTGCCATCTCTACCAAATCCTGTTTGTCTGAGGCGTAATTGACCTGCACAAAGTGATTTAATACTGTTAACTACACGGTCTGGTAAATCTTCCGGCGAGATAGCTGGAGCATTACGCGAAGCCAAGTAAATCACGCCTGTTGGCAGATATAACAAAGGCTCATAGTAGGTATCCTCATCAGTATTGAGACTAGTATGAGCCTGAATTAAAGCATTATTCACCACATTAGTTAAAACACCACGATTCTCAGCAATGCTGTGATAGGTAAATTTTAATTGCCCATTACTGAGGCTGTGGATGATTTCTTTGAGTCTAGGATGTTCTGCATCTTGGGGATGTTTAACAATTGAGGCGAGAGAATCAGCCAAACAAGTTAAATCAGATAAACTGCGAAGCGTGCGGTCTTTGAGAAGAGGATTCAATCCAAACTCAGAAAAATTCCAGTTAGTATCCCAGCGACGTTGAGCATTATAAGCCATGCACAACAAATCATCTAGATACTCTCGATAAGCTTCAGGATTTTCTGGATTTATAAATTTATCTAGTCTTAACTGGTGAACTTTTTTATCAATAATTTCACGATGTTCTGCTAAGGGTAACTTGCGGCAGTTTTCAGGTATATCAGGAAACTTTTCAAAATCATGTAAAATAAATCCAGCAATTACTAATCTACGTTCTCGCTCTTTCACCACTCGCTGCACTGTGGTATTGAGCTTTTCTAAACGTTTCTCAATTAAATTTGCTGGGAATAATCCATTGAGTAAGTGAGTATTCAGTGATTGATCGGCAGCGTTATCTCGTCTAACTTTAATTTTCCCTTCTGCTTCTCGCTGCTGGTCAATTTCATCAAAAAACTTACCGCCTTTCGCCGTTACACCAATGGCTATCCGCAACAGATTTGGTAAAACATACTCACCAAAGTCTGCCATTACCTTATCATCTGGATTTTGAGATTGAATTGCTTCTCGTAATAACTTGAGTGTTAGTAACTCACCTTCAGTTTCAATAGTGCGGTCTGAATAATCTCCATCAAAACCAAAATCACCTGATAACCAATCATCATTAGACATTTTCAAACTCCAGTTTTTTACTCTACGCCTTCTAGCAACTTGGCAACTTGCTCTGGAGCCGGAAGCTGATTTTTTAATTCTTGAGGCAATGTTGAAACCACTTGATAAGTTCCTACACCAATTGGTTTATTAGATTCCCTCAATGCATATTCAACAATCGTTCTCTGCTTAGACTTGCAAAGAATAATTCCAATGGAAGGATTTTCATCAGGTAGCTTTACTGTGTCATCTAAAACAGCTAAATAAAACTGCATCTTGCCTACATATTCAGGTAAAAAATTACCAATTTTCAGTTCTATCGCTACCAAACACTTTAAGCGGCGATGATATAGTAAAATATCTATAAAATATTCCTCTTCATCAATTTGTAGCCGATATTGACTACCTATAAAAGCAAATATCCCACCCATTTCTTGCAAGAATGGTTCAACTCTTGTTAAAATTGCCTGTTCTAGCTGGCGTTCACTGTGTTCATCTGCTAGTTCCAAGAAATCAAAAGTATATTCATTTTTGACAGCTAGTTTTAATTGGTTACGGATTTCTGCTGGAACAGTTTTATCAAAGTTAGTCTGATTCAACAGAGTCTTTTCATAGGTTTGATTTTCAATTTGGTGAATCAAAACATTCTTTGTCCAGCCAAATTTACGAGTCATTCTGATATAAAATTCCCGTTCTAGGTCATCTTTGCACTTCTCTACAATGACCAGATTGTGACTCCATCCAATTTCTCGCACCATTAATGCGAGTTTTTCATTGTTGACATAAGATTCATAAAAAAGCCTCATCTGCCAGAGGTTAGCAGCAGAAAATCCGCTAATTCCTGGAAACTCTGCTTGTAAGTCTTTTGCTAACTGTTCTACTACGGATTTTCCCCAGCTAGCGCCCTGTTGTTGAGTAACAATTATCTGTCCAATGTCCCAGTAGAGGTTAATCATTTCCCGATTAACTGCTTTTAGTGCTTCATACTGGGCTGAACGAATACGCTGTTTTATTTCCATTAGTAGATGTCTGTAATTGTCTGAAACCGGGTTACTCATAGCGGAAAAGTTTCAACTTATTCATCACCAACTAGCCGACGCGCATAGTAGAGCAAACAGGCTTGTACATCTTCTCGTTCTAACCAGGGATAACTTTCTAGCAAGGTTTCGATAGTATCTCCCGCCGCCAACATTCCCAAAATATGTTCAACAGCTAGGCAACGACCTCGAATAATTGGTTTACCACCAAAGATTTTAGGGTTGATTGTGATTCTTTCTAAAAGTTTTTGTTCGTTCATGGGTTATGTCAGATAAGGAATTTTTTTTCTTTGCCAATTATATTTTTACGCTAAGAAAAGAAGGAAGCATTCATAAAATCAACTGCTTTAAGATTTTGATGTATTCCAGACTTGTACCCAGCTAAATAAGTCAGCACTTGATGGCGGTTACGTTCACCCACTATCTGTTATTCTCAGATCAAGACGGAGACTCACTATACAAATAACGTGAGATTACTAATCCCTATCAGGGATTGAAATAAATACGTCTGAACTTACTGGCGTAAGCTCTTTCTCCGTTACACTAACCAAAATCCCTATCAGGGATTGAAACCTCAAGCAACCCATATCTCATCTCCTTTACTTTTAAACGTGTAAGCAAGCGTATCCAGCAGCAGCGCAGAGTGACCAAAACCGATCGCATAGGGCGCAGTAGCATCATGAAAGCTATACTGATCGCTGATGCCATAAATCTGAAAATTCATCGGTAGCCTTAGCCGCATCCGCACTTCAGCAAGAGGACGGCGAATCACGTAACAAACCAAACCTTCCTTTTTTAGGCGTTTGTTAATTTCCCCAACCCAATAGTTGTCAGGTTGCCAAATTTCCACACCAGTCAAAACCTGAACTTTCCAAGCGTCAGCAATTGGCTGTAAGTCGCCAGAGTAGGTAAACTTCCAGTTCAGCCGTTCCTCTCGGTAGGAACGCAACTTCATAAATGCCAGACAATGAGCAAATCTACCTTTAGCAATGGGTTGTCCCGTGCGTTCTGCGGTTTCTTTGAGTGTCCGTATAAATGCCGCTTCCGTCCACATTTTAATTTCTAAATTGCCCAAAATACCCGGTAAATCGTAGGTTTTAAACCTATCTGCTTCGTTTTCTTCCGTTAAGTCGTATAAACCACATTGCAAAGGACTTGAACCTCGAAAACTAGCAGCATCCTCAGCAATAGGATTTCCTGATTTACCAGAAAGAGCTTGCCAATCTTTCGCCCATCCTGAAACACATCCAGCCGCAGACTTCAGACTAGTTTCAAATACTTGTTCACAGGCTTCTTGAAACTTGTCTCGGCTTTGTGCATACTGTTGTTTAATTGTGCGATCGCTCAACTGATAAAATAGCCAAAATGATTGCACAGCCCCCCAACGACGATAATAACCACGAAAATCGTTGATTTGTCGATAATTCTCAGTAATTGTATTGTGAAAAGAGGGGCGATCGCAAATACTATTCATTTCTAACGGTGGAGTATCACCCTTAAACAATCGCTCTACCAAAAAGTTAGGAACTAGAGAAAAAGCTGTGAAATTTTCAAACTTAATTTTTTGACCATCTTTCTCATATTCGTCATGCCTTCCTAAGCGTCCTAAACGTTGGATAAAGTTACCTGCATCGGATGATTCAAAAATTAGAAAATTGATTTTGAAATCAACCCCAACATCGATCGTGCTAGTACCAATAACCAAATCAGCAGAAAGACTTCGCTCTTTTTCTCCTTTTCCTGATAGCCCTGTATTCTCTCCAACTTTCAATCCGTAAGGCTGTAATATTTCCCGAAAAAATTGCGTGAGGCGTTTGACTGCTGCAATTGAGTTAAGGATGATTGCACCTTTACTTCCTAGATACTGCTGAAACTGAGCCAAAATTAAATCACTATTTTCTTTTAGCCAGGTTTCTGAAGCTTTAAACGATGGTTCCAAAGGAATCAAATTCAGCGTAATTGTCCGTGCTACCTGCCGCCAGCCTTGTGTTTGCAACTGCTGCCCCTCTTCTTGTGTATCGGGAAACTGATATTTATTTTGTTTTAGAGGATCGATTTCTTTACAACGAAATCCTGCTTTTTCTAATCGCCCAATTAAGTTTGTATCTGGTGTGGCTGAGAGAAACAGAAATTTCTTACGGCGATTTGTACAGCGAATTAACAGCATTGTGTTAATCACGCTAGCAATTTGTGGAGCAGCAAAAACATGAAATTCATCAAAAATGAATAAGTCAAAATCTTTATCAATTCTGCCCCATAGTTTATCAGGACTATCGCCACGAATTATATAAGCACCTCGATGTAGGTAGTGAAAAATATCAGGGTTAGTTAATAATGCTTCTCTCTGGTTAGTGAGAGTTGCGATCGCAGCCCCTTTTTTTAATCCTTCATTTTCTGCATAAATCTCTAAATCAGCCCCACTGAGTCGCACTACACGCGGCTGATTTTCTGGCTGGAATTTTTCTACATATCCTCTAATCTGCGTTTCTTGATCGCGGGCGAGTTCATTGGTTGGGTAAAGTCCGATCGCAGAAAATTCTCCCTGAAGGACTTCAAGGTAAGCCGCTAGACTTTTACCATCGCCAGTCATCGCAGTATTGAACACGACATCAATATTTGGATCGCGCAACGCTTCTAAAGTTGCGGCTTGATGCCAAGAAAGCAACCAATCTTTAGGTAATTTCACCCCGTCAGGTGTTGGGACGGTTTGCGAGTAAACAGGCTTGAGAGTAATTTTGTATGCTTCCGTCATTTGTCTTTTCTCTCCACCTCAATATCCTGATATTCTTGAATACTTCCTTGTCGAATTATCCATAATTTACCAGTCACATCTGCTGCTTCAAGTCCAGCAATTAGAGTTTATGTAACTGTACGATAATCTTCAAAAGCAGGACGAGATGGTAAACGAATGACTATAATTCCTGTATAGTGAGAAGGATTATATTTAAGACGATTTCCGAATCCTCTATCTATCGTTACTAAACATCTATTCTCGCTACGACAAATATCAATTAATTCCTCATCATGAGTTGAAATTAAACCTTGTTCTCGAACAGTGGCAACATCATGTCCTGCAAGACGCAATAATGTAGCTACTCGCAGACTACCAAGATTTTCATCAAGTTTAATATTCACTTTTTTGATTCCTTTTGCAATCCTAAAGGAATTTCTACATAGCTATCTCTTGTCATCTCCGCAGCGTATGCAATACAGGCTAGGATATCTTCTCCTTCCAAGCCGGGATATTCTTCTAAAATTGTCTCTATTTTTTCTCCACTTGCAAGAAGGTCGAGAATTAAACTAACCCAAATACGATGACCTTTAATACAAGGTTTACCGAAACAAATATTTGGATCAATGGAAATTCGAGATAGTAAATCGTTCTTAGTCATTGAAACTTCTCCAAATTTGTTGTAATTCTTTTCAATGAATCCTCTTCTCCTAATTCTATATTCGGATATACACTTAAATAGTGTCCGTAACTGGTTGTTAAAAACTATATTGGCACGCAAAATAGAAGTTGACAAGAGAAAATATGTACAAAGTATACGGACAATCTTAATGAGTCGAAAAGGTCAATCTATTACACTGTCGATATCAGAACATGATAAAGCCGAGCTAGAAGCGATCGCTCGTGAATTCGGTATGATGTGGGGAGAAGAGCAGCCTAACATCTCTAAGTTAATTAAAGCGATCGCTCAACGTAAGTTACTCATCGGTAACAATAACGATTGGAAAGAACCACGCATCAGGGCATTACATAGATGTATCAATGCGTTGACAGACATTGGGCAAATTGAACAAGCCCAAATCATTGCAAACTTACTTCTCGAACGCAGCGAACTATCATTACCGTTGCGGGGCGAAATCGAACGTTTCTTAGAGAATTTGCCCCCACCTTGGCGCTTAGAGATAGACCGCTATATCTTGCGCGAACAGCCCTTTCAGCTTTCCTATCAAGATGCAACTGGACGTTTATTAAACTTTACGGTTCGCCACGCCAAAGTAGCACCCCACGAAAAGCGACAATATCTTGATTGCTGGTGTGAGGAAACAGAAGGAAACTTTGATATCCCAGAACTGGTTCACAACTGGAGTTTGCGATTAGACCGAATTACGGATGCGGCGGTGACTTCACTTACTGGTGAATGGCGTACTAATTTGGATGAGATAAAAGTAGAAATGCACTTATTAGCAAATTTGGCTTTTGCTTATCAAGCTAAACCAGAAGATGATATCCATGAATGGCTACCAGATAAACCAAAAGTTCGACGAGTGATTAGGCGAGTATCTAGTACATTTTGGTTTATGCGGGAAGTTATGCAGTATGCGCCAGATTGTGTAGTGATATTACCAGAGAATGTGCGCGATCGCCTCAAACAAAAACTCCTCACTCTATGCAATTTATATGATATTGAAACCACAGAGTAAATTATACTAAAGGATATAGTTGCATTAAGGGCAAGAGACAAATATTAACTACTATTAACTACACATCTCCTTTAAGACAGGATAGAAGCAATAGTTGATGGTAGTTGATATTTAGTAGGGTTATAAAAAAAATCTTGTCTTTTCGCACTGCCTACTCCCTATCTTAACTAAGGTTTATAAAGCTTAAAATTGCTATAACTTAAGTTTGCTGACTCATAAGTTTTACTTTTACAATACTTCTGAGTAAGTTTTGAGCAACGATCACCTTTTCGTATGCTTAAAAATTACAAAGTGGCACAAGAATCATTATCTGATACCTTTTTATTCACAAAGCGCAATTATTTATTTTGATGAAATCCCAATGATGCAAGCAGCAACATTTTGCCAAATTGGTTGAGTATATGGTAGATTATTGATTATTTGTTCTAGCTTTTCAGGGTTCAGTAAAATCTTGTGAAATTCTTTATCTTCTTTTAAGTCGTTTAAACTAACTATTTGTCTTTTGTATTTTATGTCTTGGCGTTTCTCAAATAAATAAGGATTAAGTATATCAAGCCATTGCTGTGAAAAAAGATAATAATTGATACTATACTCTGAGTCTATTGAAGTTGGTTTAAATAGCTCAAGTACTTCTTCATATAGACTCTTTTTAGAGGCATTTTTAGTGATCTGTAATTGTCTTTCAATTATAAACTGTACAACTTCTAATGCTCTTCTTCTCTTATTTGGTAAGAGTTTAATTTCATTATTTTTAAGAAGCTGAAGATATCGACTTAGAACTTGAGTTGTTGTGTCAGTCCACTTCTCTGGTTTAATTGATGTGTTCAATTTTGCTCTTAGTTCTCTACATATCTCTGGTAGCTCTGAATAGATACAATCTTTTGAATCAATAAAATACCATCTGGGTGGTGATGATTTCCCTGCTCTCGTTGCTATAAATAACCAACTTTCTTTAGATTCTAATATACTTATTTTGACTTTTACGCTTGCATTCACATCTTTAAAATATAAATAATCCTTTCTTTTGATAAGTGAATTTTCTCCTTCATATAAATCATGAACTGGTTTAAAGGCATCTTGTATCCCTTCCCAAATATAGTCTTCTTGCTCAAGTTTTTCCAAAACCTCTACAAAGTCTTCAGGACGTACAATTTCATCCATGTGTTTATCTAAAATTTGAGGAGGAATGTCAAAGTTTAATCCAATTAAACTCTCTGCGTCTAAAGAATTTTTAATTAATTTTTTATCTGTTTTCAACGCAAATTCATCAGAGTCAGATGGCCAAAAAACTTGGATTTTTTTATGAGGACTGTCTAATCTATCAATTCTACCAATACGTTGTTCAGCTATTCGGAGAACAGTTGGCATATCTAAAAATAATACAGCAGATGCCTGCTGTAAATTAACACCTTCTGACATACAGTCAGAAAGCAATCCCAAAATATTATTCTCTTTTGAACCTAGTTCAAATTTTTTTAATGCTGTATCTTTTGTTGTTGTCCCAGTCACTATACAAGTTTCGATATTTGTGTGATTGTCTGTAATCAGCTTTTTCAAATAATCTAGAGTTATTATAGTACTATCAAATGCAATAACTAAATTATGTTTTTCAAAAAGTTTAACTAGTTTATTGACTTTTGAATTTTCGCGTGCGGATGATATTTTTCTTACTAATTGTGCTATTTGTTTGTATATTTTAATTTCTTCATCACAAACTTTTTTATATTCTACTAAATTTGTTAGCCAGGATGGTAGCAAATCATCAGAAAGTTTATTGTCAGGAAGTTTTCTATTATAGGTTTCTAATTTTTCAATAATGTTTCCAGAGTGTATTTTAGAAGTTGTAAATTTAAATTCATCTAGAACTACCTTTGTTCCTTCTATAAGTTCTATTAAAGCTACTCTCGAAGACCTCAATCTTGCTTGTACAGCAAATATTGCTAGCGCATTTGCTGTATTTAACCTCATCTTAATATAAGCTTCCTCTCCAATTTCAAAATAATAGTCAGTCTTTTCTAACTTTTGTAAATATACAATTCCCTTTAACTGTTGAGCAAGATTATTAATTTCTAAAGCTATTGATTTGTCCTTTGTTGTTTCTTTAGTAGCATAAGTGTGACTCTCAGTTTTGGGATATCGACATAATCTTCCAAATTTATCTTTATACTTCTCTGGTTCTTGTTTAATTAAATTTTTAAATTGTTTTTTAGTTCTACGGACAATAATTTTTTTAATATAATTTCTTAAATTCTCTGTTTCTCTAGCATTCTTCAACAATCCACCTTTTTTCAGTCTTTTTAACTGATTTAGTTCATCATCATCTAAGTTATCGACATCAAGCATTTCTATCAAGCGTAATAAATCTCTGACTTGCTTGCTAATAGGCGTGGCGGTAGAAAGAATAATATAGTCAGCTTTATGCTTTGAAATATTATCACTTCGCTGAGATTTTGAATTTAAATAATTATGAGCTTCATCTATTGTTAAGATATTAGCTATTTGAATTTCTTTCAAAATATTTTTATGTCTAGAGTTATGAGAATGGCTTAATAATCCCATTGAAACCTGTGAACTCTGAGCAAAGCCTATATCAACAAATTCTTGATGTTAATTGTTTTGTACTATTGGCGGACATATTGTCAATATATATGATTTATTCATTCTGTCAGATTCCCACAACCAGTAGAATAGTAATAATTGAAGTGTACTGATGAGCTTAGTCTTACCAGAACCAGTCGGATCGGCAATCAAGACACAACCTTGAGTTTGTAATATATATAATGCTTGTCCTAAACCATATCTCTGTGCAGGCCACAAGCTAATATTATTTAATTTTTCATATAGTTGAGGAAATTCTTTGAACCAATTGCATTCTAGGATTTCTGCGAGCGCTCTCGCCAAAGCTTCTTCCCAAGACGTGAGTGACATTAATTTTTCTAATAAATCTATGATTTCATCTTTGTAGTCTTGCCCCAATTTATAATAATTTTCTGCAATCTCTTCCATTCCTTCGTACTGTTGTTTTTCAAAAATTATCATAGAGTTATTATCAACCCTGACATTAGCTTCTAACTGTTGAGATAAACCATTTTTGCTAAAGTTAGAAGAACCTGAAATTGCATATCTCTTGCCAATATAGAGTTTTGCATGAAAATTATCCAAAATTTTAAAATGGAGTTTACCAGTTCTAATATATTCAATAGTTTTAATAATGTTTCCGCCCTTCAATAAAGAATATCCACGTTCTAACCAGTAGTCTTTTATTTCTTTTTGTAAATCAACTATTTTCCAAAACTTTCTGGGGCGGTTATCAGGCTCCGAACCAAGAAGAATACGGACAGAATTAATTGTGGACATATCAACCTCAGTATTAAAAATATCTATGATATTTCCCAGCGAGCTAAATCCTGTGTTTATTAAATAATTTTCACTTGAATTAATATCTTTAATCACTTCTTGCTTAACATTTCTCTTTTCACTAGGAAGATTAAGAGGAAATAATGCATTAGGAGGCCATTTCATGTTAAAGTTTTCCTTCTCTAAATTAGGCTGTGATTCAGATTCATTACCGTTTGATTTTTGAGCCATTTTTATTTACTATTAATATTCGTGACAAAATTACAGGTCAATGGAGTAGTACCAAGCCCAAAAATCAATTTCTATTAATTATGAATCTTGGCTCTCGACCCTTAAATACTTTCAAAATCAGTAAACAAAATACTGATTTGGTACAATAGTACTATAAAAGTTGCATCATACAAAAAAATTAAAAAAATTAGTCACTCGCACATAAGATTAGTGTGAATGACCATCGCGCTCTCTAGAATTCTAATTTTTTAGAATGTCATGCTAGGTTATACGTACTCTATATACTGCTGGGCATTGACGCCAGCATTCCACCACAAGCAATTGCTTTTCTACATGCTTATGTTTTATTGTGGAGGAGCGATTCAGACTATTGGAACTTTGTAAAAAGGTGAAGTTCAACGCAAAATCTGGTCAATCATTCGGTTGGCTTGCGAACTATAACCGCCGCCAAATAAATTGAAGTGATTCAAAATGTGATACAGGTTATAGAGCGTTTTTCTGCGTTCATAGCCTGTATCTAACGGAAATATCTCGTTGTAACCTTTATAAAACGCTGCGGGGAAACCACCAAACAATTCTGTCATGGCGATATCAACTTCGTGATCGCCAAAATAAGTTGCTGGATCAAATATCACTGGTTCTCCCGACGCTGTACACCCAGCATTTCCGCCCCATAAATCGCCATGTACTAAAGAAGGTTGTACCTGATGATCCGCCAATAGTTCAGGGATAGCAGCCAGTAACTTGTCTTGCTGGGGAAAATTACCTCCCCGTCGCCTTGCCAACTGAAATTGATAACCCAAGCGATGTTTAATATAAAATTCCGTCCAGTCTGCTGTCCAAGTATTGATTTGGGGTGTGGTACTGACGTGCGACTCGTTTAACCTAAATGAGTAGAAATGCTCAAGGACGGTTAGCTTG
>NZ_JABXKO010000055.1:0-65044 GCF_017114965.1 Nostoc sp. JL31 | reverse complement strand
ATTGGGCATTGGGCATTGGGCATTGGGCATTGGGCATTGGGCATTGGGCATTGGGTGTTGGGCATTGGGCATTGGAGTCCTGAGTGAGGAGTTCAGAGTTATTCTCCCCCATGCCCCATGCCCCAATTCAGTTGTAACCACGCCAAACACCAATGAGAGAACCTTGCACCTGCACTTGCATAGCGCTGACTTCAATGGGATTGTACTTGGGATTTGCTGGTTTAAGGGTAACGCGATCGCCTTGGCGATAAAAACGTTTTAATGTCGTACCAAATCCATCTACTCTGGCGGCGACGATGGTGCCATTTTTCAAATGATTTGGTTCTGCTACTGGACGCAGAAATACCACATCACCATCAGTAATTAAATCTTCAATCATACTATCGCCAGCTACGCGCAAAGCGTAAGTTTGGGGAGGTAAATCGAAATTAGAAAAGTCTAAATGATCTACAGCATCAGTAAACGGTTCTATTAAACCACCAGCAGCGATCGTGCCCAAAATTGGTACACCTTGCTTCACAGGACGCAAAATCCGAATCGTTCGCGCTTGTCCTTCAGTCCATTCTATATATCCTTTAGTCCGTAAATGTTCTAAACGGCTTTGAATTGGTGCTGGTGACTTCAGGTTCATCGCTTGCATCATTTGCCTAATTGAAGGCGAATGCTGGTGCGATCGGATGTATTCTGCTAACCATTCGTAAAGTTCTTGTTGAGCTTCCGTTAGACGTTCCATAAATTTGCAGGAAGTAATTATAAATGTCTCTAGAACATTAGTACTACAAAAAACTCCCCATAACAAGAGAAAAGTAAAAATATGAAAGGCAAAAGTAAAATTATTTTCTTCTCTTTTGCCTTTTGACAAATAAGAATATTACAGGTTACAGGTTAGAGCTTACAGGTTATAAGGAAGAAAACTATACCCTATCCCCTGGGCCCTATTCCCTTACTCTGCCCCTAAAAGACTTGCAAGTAAAGCTTTTTGAGCGTGGAGACGATTTTCTGCCTGTTCCCAAACTCGTGATTGAGAACCTTCAATAACAGCTTCGGTAATTTCTTCACCACGATGGGCTGGTAAGCAGTGTAAAACAATTGCCTCTGGATCAGCAAGGCTTAACAGCTGATCCGAAATTTGATAAGGCTGGAAAATTGGCATCCGATTATCAGCTTCTGCCTCTTGCCCCATACTTGCCCAAACGTCAGTGTAAAGTACAGCAGATCCCTTAGCAGCTAATTCTGGATCGTGAGTGAGGAGGACTTCAGTTTTGTGATTAGCGATCGCTCTAGCTTGCTCTACAATCTGAGAATCTGGCTCATATCGACTAGGAGTAGCAATTCGAACATTCATCCCCACTAAAGCACAGCCCAACATCAAAGAATTAGCTACATTATTCCCATCACCCACGTAGGTTAAAGTTAACCCAGCAAGAGTGCCAAAGCTTTCTTGAATCGTCAATAAATCAGCTAATACCTGACAAGGATGTTCTGCATCAGTAAGTGCGTTAATCACTGGAATCTTGGCATATTCCGCAAAAGTTTCCAAATCCTGCTGGGCAAAAGTGCGAATTGCCAAAATATCCAGATATCGATCTAACACTCGCGCTGTATCCTGCAAAGGTTCCCCGCGACTAACTTGAGTGACATTAGGGTTAAGATCAATTACCTGTCCACCCAGTTGGTACATCGCCACAGTAAAACTTACCCGTGTACGAGTAGAAGCTTTGGAGAACAACAACCCCAAAACTTTATTACACTGCAACTTTAACTGCTGTGATTTAAGTTGAGTTGCCAATTGCAGGAGTTCTTGAAGTTCCGTAGAACTAATGTCCGCTAGACTTAATAAATCTCGTCCGAGCAATGCTGCCATGCTTGTAATCTGTAAAAAATAATTATATATTTCTGTTCCTTTATTCAGCCGTGCCAAGAAAATATAGTTTTAAAACTGACCAGATATTTTTGGGTTCAGCCCAGGATTTGAGTTAGCTTTTGCGATCAATATTAATTTATCAACTTTATCAGTGATTCAGAATCCCTGATTGTTTCTGGTTCATCACAATGGAAACGCCAGAACAACCATCTAGGCGTACAAAAGCAGCGATATTGCGAAAATTTCTGGTCTTTTAGCCTAATTTCTGATGAAGTAGATATTTTTTAGAATTTACAGCTAGACAAATAAATGGATTATGGTACAATAATGAATTGTGGTTGCTAATTAAGAGTAATCGTCAAGCTTGCCAGCATAGCACAGTGGTAGTGCATCCGACTTGTAATCGGAAGGTCGCGAGTTCAAATCCCGCTGCTGGCTTTTATTAAAATGCGTTACGGCTCAAGCCGTAACGCATACTACCTACTTTAGATGTTTTTTAATTGGAAGTCCCTAATGGGTTGCCACTACCTCTCCTTCCAGGCGAACAAGTCGGTCTGCCAAAAGTTTTTCAAGGTCTTCTAGCGCCTTGGTGAAACCTTTAATACCTTCGTCTAGTTTGTCAGTTGCCATACGGTCAGCAGCGTGCATCTTGTCATAGCTAGCTTTGTCAATGGATATCTTTTCGATTTCCAAGCTTGCGACCTTCGCAGGGTCAAGTTTGCGTGGCAGTTCTCCAACGGTTGCTTGCAATTCAGCCAAAAGCGACGGCGAAATGGTCAGCAAGTCACTACCCGCAAGTTCAGTAATTTCACCAAGGTTACGGAAACTAGCTCCCATAACTTCGGTTTTGTAGCCAAATTTCTTGTAGTAGTTGTAGATTTTGGTGACAGACAAAACACCTGGATCTTCGGCTGCTGGGTAGCTATCGCGTCCGGTATCTTTTTTGTACCAGTCAAGAATCCGGCCAACGAAGGGAGAAATTAAAGTGACGCCAGCTTCCGCACAAGCGATCGCTTGGTGAAGACCAAATAACAAGGTAAGGTTACAGTGAATACCTTCTTTTTCGAGAATTTCCGCAGCGCGAATGCCTTCCCAGGTGCTGGCAATTTTAATTAAAACGCGATCGCGGCCAACTCCAGCAGCTTTATACTGAGCAATTAATTCCCGTGCCTTAGTCAGGGTAGCTTCAGTATCGTAGGACAAGCGAGCATCCACTTCCGTAGACACGCGACCGGGAATGATTTGCAAAATCTTCAATCCAAAGGCAACTGCCAAACGGTCGAAAGCCAGAGAAACTATCTGTGCTTGGTTGGCTCCGGCTCCAGCATCTTTCTTCGCTTGCAGTAAAGTTTGATCGACAATTCCCTGATATTCTGGCATTTGTGCCGCAGCAGTAATCAGCGAAGGATTGGTGGTAGCGTCTTGGGGCTTGAACTTTTCAATTGCCTGGATATCCCCTGTATCTGCGACTACAACAGTCACTTGTCGCAATTGTTCCAGTAAATTCTTAGACATAAAATACTCCGTGATGAATGTTACAGGATTTACTTATTCCCCAGTTCTTTACACTCTTTACTCTTCCTTCAATTCTGATTCTGGCAATTTTTCTTAATGATTGCCCAATTTTGCTTACTATCTTGAGCCACAGCCTTATTCTAAGTGCCTTATGCCGAAATTGGCTGTCCAATGGAATGCACTTTGATTAAGCTAGTTGTTCCTGATTTACCAATTGGAACTCCAGAGGTAATAACTACTTTATCGCCCTTGTTTGCTAGACCCATGTCTACAACTGTGTTCACTACATTAGTAAACATCTCTTCGGCATTGTGGACTGGTGGGATCAGCAAAGCTTCCACACCCCAAGAAAGTGCTAGCTGGCGGTAAGCGGTAATGTCGGAGGTGAGGGCAATAATAGGAGAAGTAGGCCGATATTTAGACACCATTCTCGCTGTACTTCCTGATGAAGTGTTACAGAGAATTGCCCGTGAGCCAGTTTCATAAGCGATGCGACAGACAGATTCTGCCACAGATTCGGTAACGCTGAGACTGCCTGCTTCATGACACCAAGCGTGTTTGCTCCCCTCATCTAGAGCTTGTTCTGTCCGCACAGCGATGTTGTGCATCATCTGGACGGCGGCGACGGGATATTGTCCGACAGCTGTTTCACCAGAAAGCATTACCGCATCTGTTCCATCCAAGATCGAGTTAGCAACATCGGTTGCTTCGGCGCGGGTGGGATCGGGGGCGCTAATCATCGACTCTAGCATTTGGGTGGCTGTAATCACCGGCTTGCCAGCACGATTGCAACGGCGAATAATATCTTTTTGAATTAGGGGTACTTCATGAATTGGCACTTCCACCCCTAAATCGCCACGGGCAATCATAATGGCGTCGGCAACGTTCAGAATGGAATCAAAGTTTTCTACTGCCTCCGATCTTTCGATCTTGGCAATTAAGCGAATCGAAGCGCCAGCGGCTTCAATCATCCGTCTGGCGGGTTCTAAATCTTGTGGCGATCGCACGAAGGACACCGCCACCCAATCTACACCCAACTGAATCCCAAAACGCAAATCCAGCAAGTCTTTTTCGGTGATCGAACTTACAGGTAAAGGAGTTTGGGGCAGGTTTACTCCCTTGTGCGTAGAAATTAACCCGCCATTTTTCACCTGTGCCCGAATGCGATCGGCATCGCGATCGGTAACTATCAATTTGACGCGACCATCATTAATCAAAATCGGTTCGCCAGGTCGCACCATTGCAAATAAAGTCGGCAATGGTAAGGGTAGTTCGTCAATACTCTCACCCTTTTCTTGCAAAACAAAGGTCACTTCAGTACCAGCTTCTAAATTTAAGCCTTCCGGTGGTAAAGTTCCCAAGCGAATTTTGGGGCCACATAAGTCTTGCATAATGGCGATCGGCTTTTGCAGCTCAGTACTAATCTGCCTGAGATAGTGAGCCGTTTGGGCGTGGAATTCATAAGCTCCGTGGGAAAAATTCAGTCGTGCCACATTCATTCCAGCTTTTACCAAGGCTTGCAGCTTTTCAGGTGCAGATGTAGCCGGGCCAACAGTACAAATGATTTTGGTTCGACGCATAGGGATTGGGGGTTGAGGAGTAACCTGCAAATTTGGATGCTTTGAGCGTAGGCGTAGCCCGTCGTAGACATCGCACAAAACATCCAAATTCACACGTGCTTCATATCACTGGTTTGCTAAATAAAAATACTAGATTACGTTTTGTTTTCGGAGTATTTACCATTTGACCCAAATCCCAAAAGTCCCTAGTCAAGAGTCAGCAGTCAAAAGCTAATGACCAATGACTAATGACTAATGACTAATCAAACCACAGCCGCTGTCGGAGCAAGTTTTTCCTTCTGTGACATAGACAACATCAGGTCAATCACGCGATTTGAGTAACCCCACTCGTTGTCATACCAGGCAATTACCTTGAAGAAGTTTGAATTCAACTCAATTCCAGCACCTGCGTCGAAGATGCTGGAATGAGTATCACCTTGAAAATCTGTGGAAACTACTTCTTCGTCTGTGTAACCCAAGATACCCTTTAGTGAACCTGCGGCAGCCTCCTTCATCGCAGCACAGATTTCCTTATAACTGGTGGCTTTGGCTGTTTTGAAAGTTAAATCAACCACAGAGACATCAGGAGTTGGAACTCGTAATGCCATCCCAGTTAACCTGCCCTTCAATTCTGGTAAAACCAGTGCTACGGCTTTCGCTGCGCCTGTGGAGGAGGGAATAATATTTTGGGATGCACCTCGACCACCCCGCCAGTCTTTTTTACTGGGGCCGTCTACAGTTGGCTGAGTGGCAGTCATAGCATGAACTGTGGTCATCAACCCTTCAGTCAACCCGAAATTATCATTAATGACCTTAGCGATGGGAGCTAGACAGTTTGTAGTGCAGCTAGCATTGGAGACAATGATATCCTTGGCGGGGTCAAATAGGTGATGATTGACACCTATTAACAGGGTAGTAACTCTATCTGGATCTTTAGTGGGAGCGGAAATTACCACTCGCTTTGCACCTGCCTTTAAGTGGTTTGCAGCTCCTTCGTAGTCAGTGAAGAGTCCGGTAGCTTCTACGACATAATCTGCACCTAATTTTCCCCAAGGTAACTCTGCTGGATTCCTCACCGACACACAAGGAATGAAATGTCCGTCAATGAGAATACCGTCTTCCTTGGCTTCAACCTTCTGTTTTAATTTACCGTGGGTTGAGTCGTACTTTAATAGGTAAGCGAGGTTATCTGGTGGTACTAGATCGTTAATACCTACAAACTCAATGTTGGGGTTATCGATGCCAGCACGAAGCACAAGTCGCCCGATTCGACCGAAGCCATTGATACCAACTTTCAATTTAGTCAAGATTAAACCTCCCGTTGTGGAAGTTGAACAAAAGGAGAAGGTTAAAAGTCAAAATAGATTGCCTTTTACTCTTTACTCTTTGATCCTGACAGTCTCAGTCGGCTAAGGCATATTTACTTGGCATATTTTAAGGATTGGGCATTGGGCATGGGGCATTGGGCATAAGGCATTAATTATTCTCCTCTGCTCCTCTGCTCCCCTGCTCTCCAATTCAAGTGGGTTGGACAAATCGCTTAATTTCACCACAGGCAATGTAAGACTTGCTATCTGGCGCGGTTTTGACTTCATCAACGACGTAAAGCATTCCTTCTTCGCGCACCGATCGCGGAAAACGCATGTTCCAATCTGGTTCATATCCGTCGGAAACCACCCTAGCGCGTAGCTTGCTGCCATCTTTGACACACTGAACTAAAATGCTGTCCCCTACACTGTCAGTTGTAGGAAGATCGGCAGCACTGGCAGGGCCTTTGGAAGCTTTACCTGTGTTAGTTGGATACGATTGTCTAGGGGCAACAAAGATATCTGTTTCACCGGGTTGAGCAAAACGGGTAATCTTACCACGTACCCGATAGAAAGTGCGATCGCCCTTGGCGTTGGCGAAGCCATCGCTTGAGAGTTCCAATCCTTCAACGACATAGCGTGCCCCCTCTGCACGAATGGCGCGGGGAAACTGGATGTTCTTGGTTGAATCATAGCCTTCGGACATGACCTTGACCCGCAGTTTACCCCCTTCACGAACGCAGTGCAATTCAACGCCTGAACCGACTTCATTCACAATGGGCATGGCGTAAACTTCATCGCCAGCAGTGACACCACGACCCACCAAATCGCTGCGATTGCGCGTCATCGTCTGGTAAGTCTGATCTCGCATCTCTTTCCGTCCGGCATTGCCTAGAGCTTTTTGAGCAATCCGACTGGCGAAATACTCAAGCTGATCGATCTCTTCAGCAATTTCAAAATTCTCGTTCAAGCCTTTATCCCGCAAATTTTTCACAAGCGCCCGCAGGATTTGTTCAGCTTCCTGATGCTTGCCATGTTCAGCGAGATTAAGCCCAGTCTCTTTGGCCTTAGCAATGGTAAGGCGACTCAGTTCCAGAATGATATGGCTTGTAGCAGCAAAAGCTGCTTCCTCAACAGTGCCAACTTTGGCGACGACATCGACTGTACCTGACACGCTTTGAATGCGGTCATCTTGCACAACATCGGCGCTGTAATGCAGTTTCATCACAGGTAATTCACCAACTTGAGCGCTTAATATCCCCACACTCAAACCGAGAAGTTTGTCCTCACCCTCATAAAGCTCTCCCAAGGTGATGACACTTTGACCTGCATCATTCTGGCTAACTTTAGCCAGACTTAAGGTATCAACAAGGCCGACACCATCAGCCAATTCAAGTGTCACCTTCAGGTTCTGTCCCACTACTGCTCTCAGACTGTCTAGCTCAATACTAAACACTTCAGTTGCTTCATCGATGCTCTGAATGAAGTAGAAGTTGCCCGTAGCGGCTCTTGCCATTCCAATCAGCAGGTCTTCATTGAAACCCTGAGCAAAACCTAACGTAGTTGTGATAATGCCTTCCTCAGCTTTTTGCCCTGCTGTCGCCGTCAGTATTTTAGGGTCTTGAATGCCCATATTGGCGTGACCATCAGTAAGCAGGAGAACACGGTTGATTTTTTGGGGATCGAGTCGCGTTTTCACGTGTTCGCAGCCTTTGAGCCATCCCCCCGATAAGTTGGTAATACCGCCTGCTCTCACCTTGCGGATGGAATTTTTCAGCGCGGCTTTGTTAGTTACAGCTTGGGGTGGCACAACACTATCTACTTCATCATCGTAAACAACTACTGAGAGAATGTCATTTGGCTCAAGTTGATCTACCACAGACTCAGCGGCTTTGAGTGCGTGATGCAAGGGAGCGCCTGCCATAGAGCCGGAACGGTCAATTACAAGCGAAAGGTTAAGGTTACGTCGAGGAGATTTAGCTATGTCAACACGAAAACGTAGCAGAATATCAGTCTTTAATGAAGATCCGGCGGCGATGATAGATTGGTCAAATTCGTAACTTGTCTTAATCATTTTTTATATTCCTTAGAATTGTTTGTTATCAGCTACAAGCCTTGTGAAGCATAGACAGTAAGTGCTTTATTTAGTGTACCCAGAAATAAGTTTATTCAGTATCTAAATGCTGTCTAAGGTAAAGTTTTATAGTTCAATTGTCTTGCCAACGTAGACAAAGCCCGTCGTAGACATTCTCGACTCTCCGGTACTCAAAGGCGATCGCACTGGTCACTATTGCGGGAAACTGAAAGCAGATATATTAGGAGAGGAGAACCTAATGAGTTGGACTAAAGTTCTTGCAGCCGATGCACTTTCCCCAGGTACGCGAGAAGTGGTGAAAGTTGGCAACCGGAAAATTTTGCTTTTGAATCACGAAAATCAGCTTTATGCTGTAGATAACAACTGTCCCCACTTAAAATTACCGTTGAAAAGTGGGAAAATTACTGAAAGTGGGGCAATAGTTTGTACCTTCCATCGCAGTGCTTTTGACCTGCGGACTGGTGAGGTACAAGGATGGTGTGCGTGGCCACCTGGTGTAGGTAAGGTACTCTCGTTGGTTTCACAACCAAAAACACTGCCAGTGTTTCCGATTCGTGTGGAAGAAGGCAATATCTGGGTTGATGTACAAGAGGAATAAACTGTCACCCTAAATTTACTGAAATAGGGTTGAGAAAAAAACCAATAAAAACCCCAGCCAATGAGTTTAGCTGGGGTTTCTATCAAAATTTACCTATTTCAAAGATATAGGAATCATGGAATGAGAAAATACAACATATTCTCAAGCAGTTTCAACACTTTGCTGTGATGTAATGTTGGATTGTGTGTTACCATTGCCAGCTTCTATAGAAGCTGTAGCATTTTGAGATTGGCCTAAATTGACTTTGAATACCTTACTCTGCTCTTGCTCCAGTTTGGGTAAAGTCAAAATTAAAATCCCATCTTTCAGGTCTGCCTTAACTTGTTGATTCTGAACTTTGGTTGGCAGAGGAATTACTCTAGCGAACTTGCCATATCGGAATTCCGAATGCACTTTATCCTTAGATTGGGAATGTTTTTCGTAACGATGCTCACCAGCAATCGAAACTGCATCTTGAGTAACTTGAACATCCAAGTCTTTACCTTCCACGCCTGGAATCTCAACTCTTAATAGCAACTCTGAACCATTATCATGTAATTCAACCGCAGGTACCCACGCTGTTCTCGGTGATGCAGAAATATCTGAGTTACCACGCTCGGCTACTGTCAGATCAGAGAATAGTTGATCCATTTGACGACGCAGAATCTCCATTTCACGGAATGGTTCCCAACGAATGAGTGCCATATTTCAATCTCTCCTTAACTTTCTAATTCAATTTTGGGTAATCAATCAAAGTTTTAGAGGTGTTTTTGAGAGAGGAGCTTTATTTGCTTTGTTTCTTCTCTCTAGTAAGTAATTTAATAAAAGAAGAATCTAAAAACAGTTGGGTAAACCGTACAGACATAGGTTGGATTTACCGTATCAAACAAAACAATCATCAAAAGCTTGATAATAGTTAATGTCAAAGGAAGTAGGCAATCATAAATTAAACTAGATTATGTAATGTAAATTTAATTAAATTCCCTTATGGTTAGAAGCTCTAGCCCGATGCTAAAGGCTAGAGCCACTGATTCTTCTCTCGACGGAGACGCTGCCTACAGTCAGACATTAGACCTCTTGCACAAATGCAAAATTTGCCCACCCTGCGGGATCTTGCTACATCCCCCTTATCCCAATATTGGGCTACGGTGTACACACAAGTCGAAAAAAGCTTGATTTTCCATTGTTTTCTCGTTGATCTCGTTCCCATGCTCTGTATGGGAATGCCTGATTTAGGGGCTGCTGCCTCCAGTCATATATTGAGTCTCTGACTCAATATATGCATTCCCAGTCCGAGACTGGGAACGAGGAAAGTCAAGGTTTTTAGGACTTGTGTGTACACCGTAGAGATTTAGGGTGAGGGCTTTTGATTCATGCAAGAAGTCTATTGAGTCTCTCACTCAATGAATGTATTCCCCGGCGGCAGCCCAGGAAAGAGTCAAGCCTCATCAATTTAGGTTTTTAAGGCTTGTGTGTACACCATAGCTTTGGCTATTTAGGGTTCTTCGAGTTTAATTAAGTAATACTTCTCCTGCTCATCTGTAACTTTTCCATACACCCTGTGCTGAAGTATGGTAGTAAGCGACGATGATTTTATTTACAATCTGGTGATAGAGTTTTGCTTTCTGATTTCATGTTCAGTTTTATTCAAAAAATTATTCCTGATTGAAAATTAACTTAGTAACTGATATGGATGCTCAAAAAATAAAAATTTTATTAGTTGATGACAACTTAGAGAATTTACATTTTTTATCAGACATCCTTCAACACCAAGGTTATCAGGTAGAAAGTGTCATTTCTGGACAATTGGCAATCAAGACGGCACTTGCTTCTCCTCCAGATTTGCTTTTATTAAATGTTCTTATTATAGAGAGGGATGGTTATGAAGTATGTCAATATTTGAAAGCTAACGATCAAACTCAAGAAATCCCGATAATTCTTTTCGGAATTTGCGATATTTTTTATGAAAAAATAAACATCTTAAACTTAGGTGATATTGACTATATTACTCAACCATTCAAAACTGAAGAAGTTTTATTACGCATCCACAATCAACTCACTCTCCAAAGACTGAAAAAACAGTTAAAAGAAAAAAATGCCCAACTGCAACAGGAGATTCAAGAGCGTCAACGGATTACAGTTGAGTTAAATATTCGCAACCGACAAATAGAAGATATTTTTACAGAAATTCCCGTTAGCATTAGCAAAGCCTTTTGTAGAGAAGTTTATCAAAGCGAACGCCTTGTAGTCGAAGCCGCCCTCAAGAAGAGTGAAAGTCAGTATCGCCTCCTAGTGGAGACATCCCAGGACATGATCTGGTCGGTGGACATTGATGGAATAATTACTTTTGTCAATCCAGCAGTCAAACAGATTTATGGCTACGAACCCCAAGAAATGATCGGGCGTGCCTTAATTGATTTCATCTCACCTACACAAGTTGCTCAAGATAAAGTAGCCTTTGAGCGTGTTCTTCAGGGAAAGTCTATCTTCCAGCATGAAACTACCTGTGTGGCTAAAGATGGTACCTTACTTTATCTAATGTTGAATGCGATCGCATTACGCAACGAAGAGGGTCAGGTTATAGGTATGACAGGCACTGGTAGTAATATTACGCAGCGCCGCGGCGTAGAAAAATTACTCCAAGAAAGCGCGATTAAGCTCCGCAATCATAATCTAGTGCTAACACAATTGGCACAAAATCAGACGCTTTATCAGGGTGATTTGAAAGCAGCCTTGAGTAAAATCACAGAAACAGCGGTCAAGAATATTGGCATGGAACGAGCTGGTGTCTGGCTGTATGACGAAACAGGCATGAAAATCCAGTGTTTTGATCTATTTGAGGGCAGTAGCAATCAACATAGCGAAGGACTTTTCTTGTCAGCGGTAGACTATCCAATTTATTTTGCAGCTTTGCAGCAAGAACAACCAATCGCCGCAGATGATGCTCATACCGATCCCAGAACTAAAGAATTTTCTGCCTCTTACTCAAGATTAAACATCACCTCTATACTCGATACACCCATTAGGCTGGAGGGAAAGACCGTAGGAGTTTTATGTCTGGAGGCGGTGGGAGTTACTCATCATTGGACGCTAGAAGACCAAAATTTCGCTCGCTCTCTGGGCAATTTAGTATCTTTGGTATTGGAGGCAAAAGAACGCCAACGCGCAGAAGCAGCGCGACGGGCTTCTGAAGAAAAGTTAGCGTCAGCTTTTCGGTCATCTCCTGACCCAATTGCATTAATTACTGTTCCCAACAAACGCTACATCGAAGTAAACGACAGCTTTTGTCGGTTTTTTGGTTATTCTCGTTCTCAGGTAATCGATCGCACCGATGAAGAATTGCATATTTGGGTGAATCCAGAAGAATATAATTTTCTCATCAACATCCTGCAACAAGCAAAAGCCATCCGCAACTATGAGATTGATGTCTGCACAGCAACAGGAGAAATCAGGACAACACTGTTGAGTGCAGAAATGATCGAGATTGATGGGCAATGGTACGTACTCGGCACCGCAAAAGATATTACTGAACGCAAGCAGGCAGAAAATGAAAGCCGTTTGTTACTGTTGACAACCCAAGCTATCACTCGCGCCAGTGATGTCAACAGCGCCTTAGCAGTGGTCTTGCGCTTAATTTGTCACACCATTGGCTGGGATTTTGGTGAAGCCTGGATACCTAATGAAGATGGGACTGTTTTAGAACACAGCCTGGGCTGGTACGGAGAGGAGAGCAGCTTAGAAGAATTCTGCCAGCAAAGCCAAACGGTGAAATTTGCTCTGGGAGTGGGATTGCCAGGAAGAGTTTGGAAAAACCAAGAACCAGAATGGATAGAAGATGTCTCTAAAGTTACACAACCAGTTTTCTTGCAATCGCTACAAGCAGCCAAGGTAGGATTCAAAGCTGGTTTTGGTGTTCCCATACTGGCTGGGAACCAAGTATTAGCTGTTTTAGTGTTTTTTAAACGTAGCTCAGTATTGGTAGATCGGCGTTTGCTCTTGCTAGTCAGTGCTGTTGCGGCTCAATTGGGTGGGTTGATTGAGCGCAAAACCCTAGAACAAGAACTGGCACTCAGAGAAGCTCGTCTCAATGCCTTCTTTAGCAGCGCTCCCGTCGGCATGAATATTGTAGATAACCAGCTGCGATTTGTGCAAATTAACCAACTGTTGGCGGAGATTAATGGACTACCCCAGCAAGATCATATTGGCAAGACCATCCATGAAGTCTTACCCCACATCGCCCCTTTAGTAGAACCAATTTATCAGCAAGTTCTGTTAACTGGTCAACCCATTCTCAATCAAGAATTAAGCAGCACATCAATCAAACAACCAGATATTATCCGCCACTTCTTAGCTTCTTATTTTCCGATTGTAGGTGAAGGCGATCGCCCCTCTGGTGTTGGCACAGTTTTAGTAGAAATTAGCGAACTACATGCAGCGCTACGCGAACGCAAACACGTCGAACAAGAACTGCGTTTAGCCAACGAACGCCTACAATATCTGCTCACATCTAGCCCTGTAGTCATTTATAGCAGCAAAATATCAGAGGATTTTAGCATTACTTTTATCAGTGAAAACGTTAAAGAAATGGTGGGCTACGAAGCGCGGGAATTTATCGATAACTCCAGTTTTTGGCTTTATCACGTCCATCCACAAGATATTGAACTGATCTCGGAAAAATTTTCTCACCTTATTAAGCAGGAGTACATTTCTTACGAATACCGTTGGTTACACGCTGACGGAACTTATCACTGGTTCTACGAAGAGATGAGGTTAATTCGTGACGAAGCGAATTCCCCGATCGAATGGGTTGGTTATTGGGCAGATATTAACGATCGCAAATTGGCAGAACTAGCTTTGCAGTCAGGCCAGCAACGATATCAACTTCTCGCAGAAGCCTCACCAGCTTGTATATTTCATACTGATGTAGATGGCAATGTTTTATATTTTAATCAACGCTGGAGTGAAATTACTGGATATAGTTTAGAAAATTCTCTGGGAACAGGTTGGGCAAATGCCGTACATCCAGACGACCGCGAGCAGCTATTGTTGGCATGGAATCAAGCAACAGTCGCTAAATCAACCTATAAGTACGAACATCGTTTCTTGCATGATGATAATACAGTTGTCTGGGTAATTTGTCATGCTTTGCCAGAATTTAGAGATGATGGAGAAATTAAAGGTTACATCGGTACAATTACAGATATTACCGAGAGAAAATTGGCAGAAGAAGCCTTGCGTGAGAGTGCAGAGCGAGAAAGAGCGATCGCGCAAGTGATTCAAAGAATGCGCCAAACACTAGATTTAGAAACAATATTTGCGGCTACAACCGAAGAATTACGCCAAGTACTCAACTGTGATCGGGTTGTTGTCTATCGTTTCAATCCCGACTGGAATGGGGAATTTGTTTCTGAATCAGTGGGTAACGATTGGATTTCTCTCATAGAAGAACACAACAACAATCCTTATCTCACAGAGGGGGTATTACAAGATGGGCGTTGCCTAGCGAAAATTTTGGATAGCGCAGATAACCAGGTGGAATATCTCGATCTGCAAGCAACCCCAGGTGCAAGTTTTCTCTGTGTCCCAGACATTTACAATGCTGAGTTTCATCCTGCTTATATCAATCTCTTATAGCGCTTTCAAGCTAAAGCCTACATTATTGTTCCGATTTTACATGGTAGTCAGCTTTGGGGATTGCTGGCGAGTTATCAAAATTCCGATCCCCGCCAATGGAAACCAGGAGAAATCAACATCGTAGTTCAAATTGGCAATCAGTTGGGTGTTGCTTTACAGCAGGCACAATTGCTAGCGCAAACTCAAAGGCAGTCACAAGCATTGCAAGAAGCTGTAATCATTGCTGATGCTGCTAACCGTGCCAAAAGCGAATTCCTCGCTAACATGAGTCACGAACTGCGTACCCCACTCAACGCCATCCTTGGTTTTACCCAAGTCATGAGCCATGATCGTGATTTATCAACTGAACATCAGCAAAATCTCGCAATTATCAATCGTGCTGGCGAACATCTCCTAAATTTAATCAACGATATTTTGGAAATGTCTAAAATCGAAGCCGGCAGAATAACATTAAATCTGAATAGTTTTGACTTAATTCGCCTCTTGGAAAACCTCGAAGAGATGTTGCGCTTCCGCGCCACCTCCAAAGGATTGGAATTGGTCTTTGAATATACATCTCATCTTCCTCAATACATCCAAGTTGATGAAAGTAAACTGCGTCAAGTCTTGCTTAACCTCCTGGGAAATGCAATCAAATTTACCGATACTGGCAGGGTGACGCTGCGAGTGGGGATGGGGGAGCAGGGGAGCAGAGGAGCAGGGGAGCAGGGGAGAATAATTAATCCCCAATGCCCAATGGCCAATGCTCAATCCCTAACCTTCGAGGTACAAGATACTGGCCGCGGTATTGCCCCACAAGAAATTAACTTGCTATTTGAAGCTTTTGGGCAAACTGAAACCGGAAGGAAATCGCAACAGGGAACAGGACTAGGTTTAGCAATTAGCCGCAAATACGTGCAACTAATGGGAGGTGATATTAGCGTCACCAGTACTATTGGCCAGGGAAGTAAATTTATTTTTGATATTCAAATTGGTCTAGCCACAGTCAGCGAAATCCAGATCCAACAAATTAGACCTCAAGTTATTAGTTTAGCGCCCACTCAAAGCGAATACCGTATTTTAGTAGTTGATGACTCTACAGATAGCCGTTTAGTGTTAATGAAAATTCTCACATCCATCGGTTTTGTAGTCCAGGAAGCAATAAATGGCATTGAAGCGATCGCACTTTGGCAGACATGGCAACCACATCTGATCTTAATGGATATGCGGATGCCAATTATGGACGGCTATGAAGCCACAAGGGTTATTAAAACTAGAGAAGAAACCTCAATCCAAAATACCAAATCCCAAATCTCCAATTGGAAGACCATTATTATTGCCTTAACTGCTAATGCTTTTGAGGAACAACGAGAGGCAATAATCAAAGCGGGTTGCGATGATTATATTAACAAGCCTTTCCGTGAGGAGGAATTACTAGAAAAGTTGAGCGAATATTTGGGAGTTCAATATATTTATCAAGAAGAAAGCTATCAGTTAACAAACCTGAAGCAACAAAGACCAAAATCAATGTTGACACTCACAGATTTAGTAACTCTATTATCTCAAATGTCGCCCGAATGGGTGAAACAGGTGTACACTGCCGCAGCCCAATGTAGTGATGACCTGATTTTAGAATTGATTGAGCAAATCCCTTCAGAAAATGCTGTCCTGCAAAA
Organism: Nostoc sp. JL31; assembly: GCF_017114965.1. Taxonomy (NCBI): domain Bacteria; kingdom Bacillati; phylum Cyanobacteriota; class Cyanophyceae; order Nostocales; family Nostocaceae; genus Nostoc; species Nostoc sp. JL31. The sequence continues at coordinate 48,838 of NZ_JABXKO010000055.1, read as the reverse complement.
TTTTATCAAGAATTTAGCTCATGATTTTCAGTTTGAGAAAATCATGGAATTGACGAGTATTGCAGGAGTATTATCCAGTTAATAATAAATTGACGGATAAGCAAGTTCGTAGTGAGTTAGCGCGGGGAGACGCCAAGGGCGATAGCGTAGCGTTAGCGAACCTGTGAGCGTCTGGGGGTTTCCCCCATGAGCGACTAACGAACCCGTTCGCGCAGCGTCTCCGTTAGGAGAAGGGTAATGATTTTAGCCCTTAATTTTCTAAGCACTAAAGTGCTTACTACAAACTTCAATTTTAAATTTTAGATTTTTCTTTCAATTCAAAGTCCAAAATTTAAAATGATTTTACCGTAAACGTCCCGATCGCAATGTACTGATAATTAACCACAAACCCAATAAACTAGCGACTGCAAAGAGGCTGGTGCTTAAAAAAGATAGCTGAGTTGTCTGCGCTCTGGTGGAAATAATTGCCGCACCCATAATCAGCGAACCCACTAATATACTAAAAGATAGTCGGTTAGCGGCATCATCCATAGTGCGCCGCACACCATCTAACCCCCGCAGCGATAAATTCCACTGTAAAGTTTCTGAGGTAACTCGGTCTAATAATAGTTCAATTTGGCGAGGAGATTGGAGAGACAGACTTTTAATATCTAAGGCTGTCCGTAATAGCGATCGCACTGGATTATCGCCCAATAATTGCCGACGAAATAAGTCTGTAATTAATGGTTTGACTTCATCAAAAAAATTAAGCTCTGGGTTGAATGTCCGCGCTACACCCTCTAAATTCGCTAGGGTTTTAGCATACAAACCCATATTACTAGGCAACCTAATTTTATTGTTGCGGGCAACTTGTAAAACTTCATAAATTATCTGACTGAAGTTTATTTGTGTGAGGCTGACATTGTGATACTTTCGCAACATGCGATCGTAATCATTTTCTAACCGTGATAAAATAACTGGTTGAGCAGAATCTGATAGCTGCAAAGTTAACTGAGCGCACCTTTGAGCATCTAAATCAACGATCGCTAACAACATCTCTGTTAATATCTGCTGTGTCCGGGGATCGAGTCTTCCCACCATGCCACAATCTAAGAGAGCCACACGACCATCTTTGAGATAAAATAAGTTTCCTGGATGGGGATCGGCGTGGAAAAAGCCATCAATATATAGTTGCTGGAAAAATACCCGAAACAACAAAGTAGTTATTTCTTTACGCTTTTCAGCAGGGTCTTTAATGTTAGGGTCATTATCCAAATCTGCCGCCAGGAACGGCACTCCATCGAGCCATTCCATTACCAGTAATTTCTCTGTGGTCAACTCCCAGTTAATTTCCGCCACCACTATTTGTGTGGGATCGTACCAGCGACTCTTGGATAAGTTGCGCCGCAGCTGGTCTGTAAAACCCGCTTCCCGTGTAAAATCTAACTCGGCTTCTAAGGCTTTAGTAAATTCTTCGGCGGTAGATTTGATTTCGTAGGTTTGCCCAAACTCAGTCCGCGCTACTAAATCGGCAATACCTTGAATTAAAGCAATATCTTGAGCAATAGTAATATCAATTCCCGGACGTTGCACTTTTAGAGCGACTTCTCGACCGTCTGCTAGTGTAGCCCGATGCGTCTGAGCAATTGATCCGGCTGCTACGGGGATCGGGTTAACTGTGCTGAAGGTTTCTGCTAATGGACGTTTTAATTCTTTGCGAAGAATTATTTCTATCTCTGACCAAGGAACTGGCGGTACTTCATCTTGTAGAGTTGACAATTCCTCAATGTAGGAGGCGCTCAGTAAGTCGGGGCGGGTTGAGAGTAGCTGGCCAAGTTTGACGTAAACTGGCCCCAAGTCTACCAGGATATTTTTTAAAACCGCAGGTGTCGGCAGTTGGGGTTCATCAGCTTTGCCACCAGTAAGCAACCTTCGCATATAGTCCCAGCCATTGCGAAGGAAGACTTCCAGGATTTCTCGTTGACGGGGAACAGTTTGGGTGAGGAACATTTTTGTAAAAAACTGCAAAGAGGCAGAGGAGTTAAACAGGTAGGTAGCAGGGGATGACAATACTACGGAAATCGGCTCTAGTTTTGATGCTGGTTAAAGTTTTGCTAGCTCGTCACTAGAACAGGAATCCCCACTGTGTAATAAGCGATGGGAACAAGAAAATCCTTTGGACGGAGAAATATATTTTTGATAGGCAGTAATAGAATCGATTGCTATTGTCTTGGCCAGAGGTTCAAAGCTAATAATGTCCATAACTGTCAGATAAAATAACAGACTGTCAAGTTATAATGGGAAAATAGACTTTTTCGCCTCTGCCAAGGGTTCTAACTTTTATAGCAGGTCAGTAAATCGGGAATCACTTTGGAGAATTTTAAGGATCTGCTTGATTTCCTGGGTACGTTCTTTTTTGACAACGAGGGTGATATTGCGATCGCGCACAATCACCACATCCTCTAAACCAATAGTAACAACTACATCTTCTGGATTTGAGGCGTAAATAATCGCCCCTTGCGTATCTAAACCTACGTGAGTAGCGAGTTCTACATTGGGAGTATCTTCCGTTTTCAGTAAACGTTCGATCGCATTCCAATCTCCTAAATCATCCCAACCAAAATCAACTGGCAAAACGTATGCTAGAGTTGTCTTTTCCATTAACGCATAGTCTATACTCTTCTTAGGCAACTGGGGATAGATATCAGGGCCATGTTGTTCTAAAGGTTCGATAATTTCTGGAGCATGGGTATGTAGTTCCTTGAGAACAACCCCTGCCCGAAAAACGAACATTCCACTATTCCAGCTAAAACGTCCCGTAGATAAAAAAGTCTCTGCCGTTTCTCGGTCGGGCTTTTCAGTAAAGCGGTTCACGTGATAAGCTGGCAACTCATTAAAGCTACCTATTTTTTCACCTTGTTCAATGTAGCCGTAACCGGTTGATGGAAAAGTAGGCTTGATCCCCAGTGTAACAATCGCTGCTGTGCTTGCTGCTAGTTGTGTAGCTGCATTTAATGTGCGTGCAAACGCCTCTTTGTCAGCAATCCAGTGGTCAGCAGGGAAAAAGCCAATCACAGCGTCTTCACCATAGCGCCGTTTGATTTCTAAACTTGTCCAAGCAACGGCTGCGGCAGTGTCTCTTCCTTCCGACTCAATCAGTAAGTTTTCAACTGGTAGATCGGGTAGTTGTTGTCTTACGCCTTCAGCTATCTGACTAGAAGTTATGACCCACAGGGAATCCCACCCCGTTCGGGTTCGCCAGTCGCTCATGGGGGAAACCCCCAAGACCGCGCTGGACTCACCGCCACCGAGTTCAATCAATCGATCGGCGGTTGCTTGTAATAGACTTCTAGAGCTACCATCAAGACTTAAAAATTGCTTGGGTCGGTCTTTGCGGCTTAGGGGCCAAAAACGTTCACCTTTACCACCAGCTAGGATTACGGGGAACAATAAAGTATTCATGTTGTCATACACGCCTACCGAAGAACATTACAAGTTTACAGTGAGCTTTTCCACTGGCAATATTTGTAGCTTGGATTAACATACTTTTAGGGAGTGGTTGAGTGGGGAGATAATTGTGATAAAACAAGTCGAATGGTCGGAAAATCCGGTTACGTCTCAGCAAGTAGTAGAGTTTGAAAGTGACGTGCGATCGTCGCAACTTCAACGGACAGAAAATCAAGTAACACCAGCACCACTGGCCGACTCAGAGGAGGAGGTCGAACTAAACCAGCCAGCGAATCCGAACCGTAGCGTCATCGAATCTGTGGGCGCGTTTCCCAATCAGCTTTCTGAGAGACTGGGCTTAACCATGCCTCGATGGCTGTTATGGTTTATGACGGTTGTCATTGGCATCATCTTATCTGGGCTGCTGGTGTCAACATTAGCGCTGTGGACTCCTTTATGGAGCAATCTAGATCGAACAGATGAAGATTTAGGAACTACTGCTAAAGACGAACTAAAAATCCCATTACCAGGGGAGTTATGGGGCAAACTCTCCCAGTACAAGCTTTCACGTCCGATGAATATTTTAATCATGGGGATTGAACCAGTCAGCGGTACCGTTGATGGCTCACCAGAAAGCTTTGCCGGGAAAAGCGACTCCATGCTACTGGTACGACTGAATCCTAGTGAAAAATCTGTAAGGGTGCTTTCCATTCCCAGAGATACAATGATCGCCATCCCTGAAAAGGGAGAAAAGGGATTAACTAAGGTATCTGATGCCAATGCCAAAGGCGGCCCAGTCTTGGCTGCACGGGTAGTTAGCCGTACCTTAAACAACGCCCCAATCGATCGTTATATCCGCATTTCTACCAGCGGCTTACGGCAGTTAGTCGATCAATTAGGCGGTGTAGAAGTCTTTGTTCCTAAAGCAATGGAATATAAAGACTCCAGCAGTCGGCTGTCGATTAATTTAGTCAGTGGCTGGCAAACCCTCAACGGCGAACAAGCAGAACACTTTGTTCGATTCCGCGAACCAGGTTTGGGAGATTTGCCGAGAGTGCAGCGTCAGCAAGCATTAACAGCAGCTCTGCTGCAACGTTTAAATAGTCCTACCATCTTACCCCGGTTGCCTCAATTAACTCGCCTAATGCGAAAATATTTTGATACCAACCTGAAGATGGAAGAAATGATGGCGTTGGTCAATTTCGGACTCAACCTAGATCGGGATAATTTCCAAATGACTGTGTTGCCTGGTACGTTTAGCCGCTTTAGCAAAGACCCTGATAGCTATTGGCTGAATATGACTGGACAACAGAGCCTGTTGAATGATTATGTTGGGGTAAATGTACCTGGTCTAAAACCAGATATGCGTCAGGTTCCTAACCTCAAAATTGCTATTCAAAATGCTTCAAATCAACCTCAGCTAACTGAAAAAGTTATTGCTTATCTCAAACAGAAAGGCTTTAATAATATTTACAAAGTGCCTGATTGGCCAGATACCCAACGTCAAACTCAGATTATTGTCCAAAAAGGCAACCGACGAGTTGGGGTTGATTTGCAAAAAGTCTTAGGCTTGGGTCAAATCGAGGTGTCTGCCATTGGTGATTTAGAATCTGATCTTACCATCCGCATTGGGAAAGATTGGAAATAGCTAAGAGTCATTAGTCATTAGTCATTAGTCATTGGTTAAATGACAAAAGACTAATGACAAAGGACTACTGACAAATAATAAAGTTATGAAAAAGATTTTACTGCGTTTTTTGGGTTTGATTGTAATTTTACTACTAGCCTTTGGGTGGATAATACTTAATCCTAAGCCGGCTTTTGCTCAGATAAACACAATCAATTACAACAATATAAATTTAGAAAATCGTGACTTTTCTCATACCGATTTGGCAGGTGTAACTTTTGTAGCAGCAGAAATGCGGGGGACAAATTTTCAAGGAGCGAATTTAACCAACGCAATTCTGACTAAAGGAGTTTTATTAAAGGCAAATTTGGAAGATGCGAACTTGAGCGGCGCTTTAGTCGATCGCGCCACTATGGATGGTGCTAACCTGAAAAATGCCATCTTTACAGAAGCAACTTTGACCCGCAGCCGCTTTTTTGATGCTGATGTCACTGGTGCTGATTTTACCGATGCTTTAATTGACCGTTATCAAGTGTCGCTGCTGTGTGAAAGAGCAGATGGCGTAAATCCAGTTACGGGTGTGTCAACGCGAGATAGTTTGGGTTGTAGGTAAAGAAACTCCGCGTTGAGCATGAAAACAGAGACATTTTTGCAAAAAAATGGAAAATACAAATTCTTTATTAAACTATGTATTATTTGCTATCGATTTGATTTTAATTTGGGATTTGGTCAGAGATAAAAATATACAAATTTATGAGCAAACACAAAATCAGCTTAAGTGTATAAATTATAAATAAATTATATTGATTCAGGCGTTGGTGCATTAGTCTAATGGCATAATGCAATGGCAGTTATGATGCCTTCGGGGAACGGAGGAAACCCTGGCTCCCCTATTTAAGATTGACTGAAGAATTGTCAAAAATCAATCGCCTCTAATTACCGCAGGGAATTTCAATTAAAAACTCTGTTCCTTCTCCTGGTTTAGACGAACATTTCATCTGACCATGATGTTTCTCAACTACTATTTGATGGCTAATAGACAATCCTAACCCCGTACCTTTACCTGGTGCTTTGGTAGTGAAGAAGGGATCGAATATATGCGATCGCACTTCTTCTGGAATCCCCAGACCATTATCAGCTATTGTTATTACAATCTGGTTCTGAACGACTTGCGTATTAATCCAGATAGTCAAAGGTATTCTCGGACACGTTTGTAATAATTTCAAAGACCTTTGCTGTATAGTGTTAAACTTTTCCTCTAATGCATCAATACTGTTACTCAAAAGATTCATAAACACTTGGTTTAATTGCGCGGGATAGCATTCGAGCAAAGGTAAATTATCATATTGTTTAATAATCTCAATAGCTGGGCGATCGTTATTGTTTTTAAGGCGATGCCCTAAAATTAACAAAGTACTATCCAAGCCTTCATGAATATCTACTGGCTTTAATTCAGCCTCATCTGTACGAGAGAAGTTTCGCAGTGATAGCACAATATCACAAATGCGCTCTGTTCCTACTTTCATTGACTCAAGGGTTTTGGGTAAATCTTCAATGAGAAAATCCAAATCACTCTTGTCGATTTGCTCTTGGATAGTTGGCAATATTGAGGAGTTTTGACGGTAAAGTTTCACTACCTTTAGAAGTTCTTGAGTATATTCACTTAAATGGATAAGATTGCCAAAAATAAAACTGATCGGATTGTTGATTTCATGGGCAACTCCAGCAAGTAGTTGTCCTAATCCCGCCATTTTTTCACCCTGAATTAACCTAGTCTGAGTTTGTTTTAATTCTTGCAGAGTTTGAGAAAGTTCTAAGGTTTGACGTTTAGTTTGTTCGAGTAATTCTGCTTGCTGAATCGCAATTCCTAATTGCACCCCAACTTGAGCCAGTAAATTAATTTCCTCTTCTTTCCAATAACGCGGTTGCGAATTTTGATAAGCAACTAATAATCCCCATAATTTTTCACCTTCCCGAATCGGCACAAAGGTTTCGTTACGCGGAAGTTCGTTATCGTCGTCTGTGTCCTCAAAAGTTTCTATAATCATTGGTTGGGTTTGTGCAACTGCTTTCCAACCATCTTTAAATGAATCTGCTACAAATTTACCACTCCAATCCGGGTTGAAACGGTAAATTGCAATTCGCTCGACTTCAAGTAACTCTCGCACAGCATGAGTAGTAGTTCTAAAAATAGTTTTAATATCGAGTGACTGGCGGATTTTATCAATGGTTGCTGCCAGTAATTCTTGCCGTTCCATTGCTTTCTCGCGTTCAGTGGCTTCTGCTAACTGGACAACCTGCATTTGAACTTGCTTTAAATAAGAATCCTGTTTTAATGCGACTCCCAATTGTTCGGCTATTTGACTGGCAAATTCAATTTCAGAGGGTTGCCAGTAGCGAGGAGCGGTGCATTGGTGAATACACAGCAATCCCCAAAGTTCACCTTCTTTTAATAGAGGTGCAACCATATTTGCTCGCACTTGAAATTTTGCTAAAATTTGCACGTAGCAACCGGGAAACTTTCCTTGATAAATGTCAGCGATCGCATTTACTCGACCTTGGGCGTAAAGGTGTGCAAAGTTTTCCCCGAAGCAATAGTCATAAACTTTTTCTGCCATTACCGAGTTACACTCAGACACAAAATCTTCAGAAATAAATTCTCCTTCCCAATCTTTTTGCGGATCAAAACGAAAGACTGCCACTCGGTCTGCTTGCAGCATTTGTCGGGCCTCGGTGACAGTAGTATGGAAGATTGTATCTAAATCTAGAGACTCCCGAATTCGAGTAATTACACTAGTTAATGTCTTTTGTTGCTCTGCTTGGTACTGAGCGTATGCTAGCAACTTATGGTGTCGCACTGCTACACCAATTTGTCTACCGATTTTGCTCAGTGATTCGACTTCATAAGATTGCCACTCTCTGGGTGAGGCATTTTGGTAGACAGCGATGATTCCCCACAGTTGATCTCCCTGAAGAATAGGCGCAGTTGCAAAGGCTTTTGTCTGAAATTGCTCCAATAAGGTGATATGGCAGTCTGTTAATCCGGCTTGATAAATGTCATTAACTATAAATGTCTCGTTGTTAACGTAACGTCCACCTTGCGTCTGTTGTAAATAAGTATCAGCGATCGCAGGCTGAATGCCAACTAAAGCAGTCCAGCCTTCAGCAAATGATTCCGCAACAAAGTTACCACTCCAATCGGGATTGAAGCTAAAGATGGCAACTCGATCGGCTTGCAGCAGCTTACGTATTTCTTGAGTTGTGGTTTTAAAGATAGTTTCAATATCAAGGGGTGAGCGAATTTCATCGACAATTTTAGCTATTACTTGGTCGCGCTGAACTGCTTGAGCCAATTTTGCAGCTTGCAATTGAACTTCATGGAGATGTTTCCCTTGTTGAATTGCAACAACAAGATGGTCAGCAATTTGACGAATAAACTCAATTTCCGATTCTTTCCATTCACGAGTCTCACTGCACTGATGAATGCAAAGCAATCCCCACAGTTCTTGCTTGCGCGATAGAGGGACAACGAGGTTAGCCTGTACCTGAAATTTACTCAAAATTGCCAGATGACAATCACTCAGTCCCGCCTTGTAAATATCTGCTACTGCTTGTACTTGACCTTGTTGATAACTAGAAGCAAATTGTTCTTCAAAACAGTGGTCGTAAACTTTTACAGCCATTGCTGAGTCCCAGCCAATTGCAACATCTTCAGAAACAAATTCTCCCTCCCAGTTTTGTTCGCGGTCAAACTGGAAGACTGCTACTCGGTCAGCATTTAACAACTGACGCACTTGTGTAACAGTCGTTTGAAAAATTTTTTCTAAGTCCAGAGATTCCCGAATTCGGACTATTACACTCGCCAGAGCTTTTTGTTGCTCTAGTTGCTCTTGAAGTTGAGCGCTTGACAAAAGAAGTTGATTTTCTGTGAAATTTGAATTGGGTTCCATTGCTCTGGATTATCTCGTTTTTATACAAGGGTTCCTCACACCAAAATTCATGGGGTTAAGAAGTGTCAAAAATATGACAAACTGCAAAGTTTTACAGTTTTCAACTAGCCGCGTCCAGGATTCACCTATTTCAGATGGATGTCAACTTGTTGGGGTAGGACGAATGGACGCTTTGGGACTGAGTACTGGGTACTAGGGAAGAAAATATGAGTAAAATTTGTTTGGGATTCCAATCCCCATTCAAATCTCGCCCGATACCCAGTCCCTAATCCCCAATCCCTAGTTCAACTATTTCCCAGAAGATGGTTATTGTTATAGTTCCCTTTTCTCGATCTATCCTTGTAATGGATTAAAAAATAATTTTGGCTTGTACACAACAGAGGAGATGACTAAATACACAATTGTGTAAATTTGTTGCCAATTCAGGGTTTAATTTGAAACACAGAGGAGCGTAAAGTTTATTTGAGTATATTCACTACGAACTTAGGCAAGGCTATCACTAAGTTAGTGTTGTCGGCGCAAATCCGAAAAGCGGCCCGGCCCCTTTGAAATCCCGATCTAACTAACTTGTAATTCGCTGTATTATAGCAATTCAGGAATTTAATTTTTAGCGTAGACGTAGCCTGCCGTAGGCATCGATCCGCCTTTGCCCTGAGCGTAGGCATTTAAAATTACTAATTTGTCAAAATTTACCTGACAGACTGCGGAATTTCAGGTTAAATGTTTTAAAGTATGCACTCTGCAAGAGTTGTCGGGTATTATTCGTGACACAACAAGATCAAAAACCCTCTCGTTCTTTCGCTGGAATTGCTGGCATTGTTGCCGCAGCCACATTAATTAGTAAAGTCTTCGGTTTAGTGCGGCAGCAAGCGATCGCTGCCGCTTTTGGTGTTGGTGCTGCTGCCACCGCCTATAGTTATGCTTATATTATCCCTGGCTTTCTGTTGATCTTACTCGGTGGCGTAAATGGGCCATTACACAGTGCGATCGTCAGCGTTTTAGCCAAGCGTCGCCGAGAAGAAGCAGCTCCCCTAGTGGAAACCGTGACAACGCTGGTAGCTGGAGTGCTGTTGCTGGTGACAGTGGCTCAAGTTCTATTTGCGGATGCGATCGTTGATTTAGTCGGTCATGGTTTGGAAGAAACAACCAGAGCGATCGCCATTCAACAACTCCGCATTATGGCACCAATGGCTTTATTTGCCGGTTTAATTGGCATTGGCTTTGGTACTCTCAATACAGCCAATCAATATTGGTTACTCTCCATTAGCCCTTTATTATCTAGTATTACCGTTGTTGGCGGTCTTGCTATCTTGGCGATGCAACTGGGCAAGGACATTATTAAGCCGGAGTACGCTTTAATCGGGGGAATGGTGTTAGCTTGGGGAACCTTGGCAGGAGCGATTCTCCAGTGGGTAGTGCAGCTAATTGTCCAGTGGCGGTTAGGATTGGGCACATTACGCCTGCGGTTTGATTTTAAATCTCCAGGCGTTCAAGAAGTAATTAAAATCATGACTCCGGCAACAGTTTCTTCTGGAATGATGCCAATTAATGTTGCCACTGACCTTTATTTTGCTAGTCCTATTCCTGGTGCGGCGGCAGGATTTAACTATGCCAATCTATTAGTCCAAACTCCCTTGGGGATTATTTCTAATATTATTTTGCTGCCTCTATTACCAATATTTGCCAAACTTGCTGGCCCCGAAAATTGGCAGGACTTAAAATTACGGATTCGCCAAGGACTGCTACTCACTGCTTTTACCATGTTACCGCTAGGAGCGTTGATGGTGTCGCTATCTGTACCCATTGTGCAGGTGGTATATGAGCGTGGGGCATTCAAGCCAGAAGCTACAGAGCTAGTTTCATCTTTGTTAGTAGCTTATGGAATTGGGATGTTTGTCTATTTGGGGCGTGATGTTTTGGTGCGAGTATTTTATGCCTTGGGCGATGGACAGACACCTTTTCGCATCAGTATTTTTAACATCTTGCTCAACATCTTATTAGATTGGTTTTTCGTTAAACCTTTTGGCGCTCCCGGTTTGGTATTAGCAACGGTGGGTGTAAATTGTAGCTCAATGTTAATGCTGTTATGGTTGCTCGATCGCAAACTCAATGGTTTACCTTGGCGTGAGTGGAGTTTGCCGATTCTGGGTTTGGCTGCTGGTAGCGTAGTTGCTGGGGTAGCAAGCTATGGGGCATTGGTTGGTTCTCAGCACTTGCTAGGTAAAACGGGTTTACTGATTCTGGTGTTGCAGTTGTGTATATCTGGCTTCGTAGGGATTGTAGTGTTTGCTGCGATCGCTTCATGGCTGAAAATACCAGAGGTGAATATTTTTATCTCTCGTCTACGTCAGCGCTTTTTGAAGAAATAACTGTTATCTAAATAGAATTCAGGAGTCAGGAATCAGAATTCAGCATCAACTTATAGTTAGAGAAAGCGGATAGCGCAGCGTAAAGACAAGAGGGTGGTGAATCCGAATCTTCCACTTTCTTGTTCTGAATCTTGAATTCTGAATCTTGAATTCTGACTCCTGAATTCTTCAATAAAATATTTCAGTTGTTACACCCAGATGGGTGAGAAATAATTCAGCCACTTGGGTGAACCAGGTGTACGAGGTTACATTTTGTAAAAAAAGAGATTCTAGTACTAGAGAACATTGATTTTACCTAACTCTAGTGAGAATAATTCTATGAAACTGACAAAATTAGCTGCCTCTGCAATTGCTGTTGCTTCCATTGTCCTCTCAGCCGGCATTGCATCTGCTCAAACAGCAGGTACTAACGGTAACTACATCGGTGCTGGTGTTGCTGTTGGTGCAACCAGTGGCGGACAAGGAAACGATGAAGCACAAATTGGTGGTAATATTCAAGGACGATACGCCGTACCCAATGCCCCAGTTTCACTGCGGGGTTCTGTGTTGTATGGTGGCGATGCTGCTGCAATTATGCCCATAGTCACTTATGATGCACCCATCGCCAAAAATACTAACGTTTACTTCGGTGGTGGTTATTCTTTTGTAACTGATGAAGGTCAAAAAACCCCATTGGGCAATCGGAATTCACCTGTAGTCACCCTTGGGATTGAATCAGAAGTAAGCAAAAATGTTATTGCCTACGGGGATACTAAATGGGGTATTGACGCCTACAAAAATAGTGATGCTGATGCCGTCAGCTTCCAAGCTGGATTAGGCTATCGCTTCTAGTGATTACGAGCTAGAAAAGGGCTTATTCGGAAGCTAAAGCAATGATCTTTTCCAGCCATAATAGTAATTCGTTCTTTGATGCCCAAGTATTAATACTTGGGCATCAATCATTTTTAGTGATGATTTTGATAAAAAATGATATTGGCTAGTGTTAATACTTTATCTTAAAGTGAAGCAAATAGACATACGTATAAGATATTACTGATGAAAAAGATTAATTACATTCCAGAAATAGTTGGTGAAACAACTGACGTAGAATCTTGGCTGATGCGAGCGGGGCTAAGATTTTCAGACTTAGGTGACGATGCTGCAAGTATTGAAATCCGCAGGCAATGGCGAGAGTACCAAGCCGCAGTTCATAGATGCTGTGTAACCCTACACCAACCACCATCAGGCATTCAACTAAGCGGCGACTATGCCAGCTTGAGAATACCTGGCGCGTCATTAACTAATTGTGCGATCGCTCGGCTGTCGAGTCGTCCCAAATCCTCAGACTAATTATCCTGTTGCACGCCATTCACTACTGGCTTAATTTCCGAAAATGGATCGGTGCCGCCACCCCAGTTAAAATCACTAATTCGGATGCTGAAGCCGCCTAACTCCAGCACCGGATTGTAACGTAAGGTAATGCCATAGGTGCGACGGCTATATTCCAAAATGTAGTCGGTACTAGTTTCTTTACCAGTATCTAAATTAACAGATGTTTGAAAGCCTAAGCGAAAAGGGCCGTAGATTTGCTGTGATATTCCAGCGGTCAATACTTTGTTGTCAACGGAGCGGTCAAACAAAAAGGGTGATAATCCGTTATTTAACCCTTGAGAGAAACTGACATTAAAGGCGGTATAGTCTAAAAAAGGTCGGGAAAAATGACCAATTTGCCCTTGTAAGCCAATGGTACCAATTAGAGTGCTTTGGTTATCCCCATTGCTGTAATAACTGGTAGTGCCTGTGACGCTAGCGATCGCTAGCAAGTAAGGAACTACAGGGGTAGCTGTGTATCGTAATCCCTCAGTGGCAGTGGGTGGTAATGGTTTTCCCTGCCACAGCAACAGCCCTCTACTGAGGGTAGCACTGCCTTGTAAACGACCAAGTGAAATGCGATCGTTTTCCCGCACTGGTTCTAGCAAGTCTTGGCGATCGGTGTTGGCATCAATATACTGGGCACTTGCTTGGTAGTTAAGGTTGATGCCACTTTTTCCTAAAGGAATCACAGGAGAGGTAATAATGCCGCCAAAACTGCTCTGGACAGTTTGAAAACCGAGAGTACCGTTGTAGAGACGATCGCGGTAGTTATATTGCACATTCAATGTGTGGGGAAGAGAAGTGCCTAATGTCTGGCGCAATCCTAAATTCACTCGCAAATTTTCTTCCACGTCATTCAAGTTAAAACTAGTTAACTCCGCAGTTCCCTGAATTATCCTCCGTGGATTCAAAACAGAATTTATCTTGGTCTTCACACCAAACAGTGCGCCTAAGTCACCTGTGCCTTCTTGCACACCTCTCTGTAATAATAACTGGGGCGTGATTGTCCAGCGTGTTTGCTCTGTATCGATTACTGGAAATCCACGCTCAATATACAAACCTCCCCGATCTTCTCCATCGTAGCCTGGGGAGACTATTGCAGGTGTAACGTCCCGCTCTCGGCGGTCAATAGTACGCTCATTCAGGGGAATTGGTAAGGAGACTGTTTGATCCAATACCAAACGCTGTCGCTGTGTTCTGATGCGGTCTACTAAGGGTGATTCTCGCGTCAAAGTTACTTTATCTGCGCGTAATTCTAATTCAGGGGGCGAAAAAGGATCGTTGGTGATGCGGACATTACTTGCTTGCCAGCCTTGCGGATAAAAGTCAATTTGTTCAGCTTCAAACCTGAGCCGATTGACTGCACCCCCTGCTTTCGGTGGCGGGATGTTGCTGGCGTCTGACTGACCACCAATTGTCACATCAATTCCTCCAGGGCTACTCACACCGGAAACGGGTTGATTGGCTCTAATGCGATCGCTGGGTGGACGTTTTGAAACTCCACCAGCACTTACAGCCGTGGGTGAAAAAGCAAAATCTGTTTGTGCTGAAGGTACGTAAATCTCTCCTCTACCATTTTCCAGTTCCCCACGATCTTGAACGAAGTTATAGGTAAAGCGTTGTCCACGCAGTATCTGATCGCCCCGTGTTAAGGTGACGTTGCCTTCCCCCGCAGCGATCATGTTGTCCAAATTGACTTGTAAGCGATCGGCATCCACCACCGCCCCATCAAATCGCACAATTACATTACCTACAGCTGTAATAATTCGCTGTTTCTCGTCATACTCTTGCCGATCTGAAGTAACTTCTACAATTCTTTGTCCGGCTGGCGGTGTGGTAGCTGGCGCAGTTGTACCAGATAATTGAGTTTGCGGCTGAGTGGTATTTATCTGTGGTGTAGGCGTTGGTACTTGGCTTTGTTGCTGGACTTGGGACTTAAATTCTACAGTGATGGGTACTGAGAGTTGGTTTTTGGGCTTACGAGACTTGAATGTGATAAAATTTTCTACTGATTGAGAACTCGGTGCAAGATCGGCAGCAGATACAGAGATATTGTCTTGTTTTAGAGACTGTTGTGCAGTAATATCATGTTGCTGTTTTTGTTGGGTTAACTTCTCAGCTAAAATTTCTGCTTTGGATTTGCCTAGCTTATTGCTGTTTGTGACAGTTAGGGCAATTTGAAGAGGGCGTGGAGATTGTGCGACAAGTGGGCTTGGAGAAACTCTATAGGTAAAGCTAGAAGAGTCCAAAAAGGTTGGTTTTGCTCCACCATTAGAGTTTGGATTTAGCGTAGACGCAAAGCGGTGAGGGGGTCGCAGTCTTCTCCCAAGGGGAGACGCTAAGAGCGATGGCGGTTCCCGTCGATTGCGATAGCGCAGCGTTAGCGAGTCTTCTCCCAAGGGGAGACGCCAAGGGCGAACGAGCGTCACCCCCGAACCCGTTGGCGCAGCCTCTCGTAGAGAAGGGCTTGTCGTCAGACATCGCTGACCGAGTTTTTGAGCAGGCTCATACTTTGCTTGTTGATCTAAAGCCTCTGCTCCAACTTTTCTTTGCAAGGCAGCGGCTTCTCTTTGCGTCTCCCGTTTACGCAGTGCCGACATCAGAAGAAGTTCCGAGCGGCGGGGTTCGACGCTCGGACTTGTCTTTGTGTCTTGTTTAAGCCCATTAGAGGTTGTAACCTCCTGCGTGGGATAACCAACAACCAGTGGCTGCCCCAAAAGCCCAGCAGTTGCAGAACCGGGGAGTGGGGAATTTTCTGGTGGAAAGGTTTCTGGTGAATGAGGTACAGAAGAAGTTTTAGCAACTACCAAGTCATCTTGAGTTGAGTTGATCGGAGTTGACAACAAAGGATCGCTCTTAGTGTTAACCGAAATTGCCAACTGAGCCAAATTCTTGGGCTGCTTGGATTTGTCTGTCTTTTCGTGTATTCCAGTATCTACACCTGAAAGAAACTTTGTATGACTAGCAGATGAGGCGGGATTTACAGGTTGTAAAGATTCAACGATAGGAGGCGGATTAGGTGGCAGAACTGGATGAAGCATAAGTGAGCAAAATCGGGCTAACAAACAGCCAAATGACAAAGGGAAGGATTAAACATACATTTTGCCTTCCGACTGTCGCCTTCTGCTACCTACAGTAAGCTACTTGGAGGAAGAAACTTACTAAATTTTCGCTTAGTAAGTTTCCGTGGCGTTTAGTATTTTCCGCCTTCCAAAGTCGCGGATGATTTATCGCCCTTTTACTCTAAGTCCCGACGGCCGGGGTTACGAGCTGGATCGTTCGACAAAAATCCGAAGATGAAGATAGTTACGAAGAAGGCAACAACAATATAAACAGCGATTTTTAAAGTCAGCATAGAAATATCTCCAACGGGTAAAACAAAGAAAGCTTTTCTTTCAGTATCTGCAATGCAGAAAAGATAGCTACTTTATATTACCCAAATCTCGTCCCTTTTTTAGAGGACTCTGGGGACTCAGGGCTAGCAATGTCTACCCTACGGTTATTGATAATGTACAAGATGTAAGTTGTCTGACTTGTAGATGCCCTTAAGAGAGATAACTCAGAGGCGTTTACCCTTGTGACGTTGACTGATGGCAAAGGTTTCCCAAAAAAGGCAACAGCTTACAGGGGATAGTTACTATTCCCCATAGCTTTCAGGAGTGCTGAGTACGGAGTGCTGAGTGGGAAATGGGGAGCAGAGGAGAAGTTACAGTAAGTTCTGCCCCTTTGCACCTCTGCCTCTTGTACCCAATGCCCTATGTCTTAACTTGAAGCTTGGCTATATCTTTGCCAATTCGGTTTTTGATTACTCTTGCAGGTATGCCGACAGCAACGGAAAAAGGAGGAATATCTCGATTAACAACTGCTCCCGCGCCAATAACGCTGCCTTTGCCGATAGTAACGCCATCTAATACTGTTACTCCATGTCCTAGCCAACAATCATCCTCAATCACAATTCCCTTGCGAGTAACACCTTGGTATTTAATCAGCTCCATCGGATCGGCAAAATTATGATTATTGGCATATATCCCTGAATGAGCAGCAATCATGCAGTGTTTACCAATTTTAATGTCTCCTGGCCCCTCAATACACACGTTGGGAGCAATGAAGGTGTCTTCATCAATATGTATATACGTATCTTTCAAAGACCCGATATCAACGTTACGTTCAATCGCAACTCTATCTCCTAGATGGATTCTATTATTTTTATGTCCTCTCGCATCCATCCGCACACCCTTGAAAATATAGACTCCTGCGCCGATCTCAATACAAGAAGTACCGTTAAATTCAACACCATTTTGAATATATACTGGGCTGCCTATCTGGTCAAAAATACTACGGTATCCTAAATTACGCAATTTTGGGCCGAGGAGAAGTGTCGGAATATCTCCTAACACTGTAGTTACTAAAAGTTCTTGCACGCGCTGCAATTTGGAAAAATATTGCTCGTTCTGCATGGCTACATATCTCTTTAATCAATTGTTGTTGACAGTGTTTAAAGTTGTTTTGGCTGTATCCTAATCTTCTGCCAATACCAATAGGCTCTGTGTGTATTAATACATGAGCTAAGGTAGCAGTATCACCAAAATTCCCCAAGATTTTTAGATGGTTTTTCAAATGTTGAAAAACCATAGTCTGGCTTTGACTATGCGAGCAATTCTTGAGGTTAGGTGTGTAGAATTACTCAAGTAATATGCACAATTACGTTAAGTCGCTAGCAGATTTTGTGCTATATGCACCTAAAACTTTGGCTTATTTTTCACAAAATCAATTAACAAAACAACTTCAGTGCATTGCCGGGTCAAAACTCAGACTTTTAAATTGTCTGATGGAAAATTTTCTGGTTTAGATAGACTACTGTTTTGGTTCTCTGGCAAATTTGAAAAGCTTGCTACCGCTAACAGCACTCCTAAAAGTAACTAGGATAGTGTTGTTTGTCTTGAGGCTATTTTCTCTCAAGCGGTTTTAGTCTTTTGAAACAATTCAGTTTCACAAGCTATTTGGCAACAAAAAATACATTTAACTAGACTATATTCAAAGTTTAGATAAAATTTCTGCCTAGCATAACAATGTAATTATTGTTGGATTTTGATGGGTATTTTTGCCCAAAAAAATCCAATTAGGGTGGATTATCTCCCACATCAGCCATCACATTGAAGTTAACCATCGGTGCAAACAAGTAAGCGCTTCCCCGACTGCTATGACGGCTTTCTTGCAACGAATTTCTAGAGTATGCTGCTCCAATCATGTTGCACACGGATGATTTACAGACTAGCCAATTCACGTTTGTAATGACATGAATGGTTTTTAAGAACAATTGTTTTTAACGATAACACATTTTATTTTTAGTGGAACACTCTTATGAAATAAGTTGATTTCCAGATTTATTGTTGATGATAATGCTGGAAATAAGTTAACTTTTTTACTAGAGCGAGTGCTACTCGGAAATCTTTTTATACACTTAGACAGCATCCATTGAGGAGGGAGATTTAAAAATGCTGTAAGTGGTTATTGGCATTTTGGTCTATATTTATATCGTTACTATTTTATAAATTGGGCATTAAACTCAGAATAATATCTACTATACTTGTGACACCCTATTCCTTAAAAAGCCAAAGTAGCTGAAAATTTTCCTCTTCCTTATTACTTGTATCTAAAAATTTATAAATCACCCATTCGGGTGAGCCAAGCGGGTGATGCGTGCTTGGTAGTATTCATTATAAATTTTATTAAAAGAAAGCTAAAAGTAGCTTAGTTTCGAGGATAAATCTACAAAAAAACATCTAATTTCCCAAATTGAGGTATCCGTTTTAACTCACACACTTGGTTCAAATTATGGCTTTAATTAAAGAAATTGTACAAGAAGCTCTAACTATCGGCTATCTAAGTGTTGTAGCCGAAGATCAACTGCGATCGCAACTTCAAAGTAATTATGACTCAGAAGACCTAGATGCCTGGATAATTTTACAGCGAGCTATTGCAGCAGGTGATGTCAAACAAGAGTCGCGCCGAAAAAAAGCTTCCCCATCTCCTAAAGCCAAAGACACTTCATCAAGTATCAAACTTGCTTATCAAATGGCGGCAGAACTCGCTTATGCAGCAGCTGTAGCTCTGACAATGACAAAAAATACTAAAGATCAGCCTTCACTAGGTGCATAAAGTAACATCTTTATAAGTCATTTTGCTGAATTAGTGCAAATATTTCATACCAAGTAGTTAGTGTAGGCGTAGCCCACCGCAGGCATCGCTTTTCTTGGTTAACTGCTTGGTAGGGTTTTCATCCAATTGATTATTTATGGGGTTTCCTTCTGCCTCGTGGGTTGAGAGTGCTGAGTGCTGAGTAAAAATCCCAGTCTTTAGAAGATTTTCATGCTTGGCTTTTGAAACTCGTTTTATTGGGACTGTCTTCTTTGATAGAGCAATTTTATTAAAAAATAATTAAAAAATTTCACTTTCCTGGATACACCTATGGGGAATTTTCACCCTCAGCCAAGAATCTCGAATTGATCCCCGGAAGCAATACTAAAATAAATATAAATTATTTCTTCAAAACTAAATTTTTTTAAGTGATATATACCAGTAAATGATTAAATCTTAATATACCAAGTACATGGCTCAGAGTAAGGCATAGAATTAGAAACACCTTGGTGTAAACTTTAGCAACGAGGTTAAAAATAATTCTCAATGCTTAACAAAGTCATCGCTTTTTCACAAACTACTGTATAAAGAATTGGCAACATTGGTAAAGAGAGTAAACAATAACCATAGCTAAACTTGGAGTTTTGCCAACCTATGCAGCCAATTCGCACATTTAACGTATCTCCTTCACTACCGCCGCGACTTGAACCACTACGGCGGCTGGCATATAACTTGCACTGGGATTGGAACGTTGATACTAAAGATTTATTTCGTCGCTTAGACTCTGACCTGTGGGAGTCTAGCCATCATAACCCGGTGTTAATATTGGGTACAATCTCTCAATCGCGGCTTCTGGAAGTTGTCGAAGATGAAGGCTTTTTAGCGCAAATGGATCGAGCTGACCGTCAGTTAGACGATTATTTGCAAGAGCGCACTTGGTATCAGAAACAACGAGAGCAGAAACCCAAAGAATGCTACGCCTATTTTTCGGCGGAATTTGGACTTGTAGATTGTTTGCCCGTCTATTCTGGAGGCTTGGGCGTTCTGGCGGGGGATCACCTCAAATCTGCCAGTGACTTGGGGCTACCGCTTGTAGGTGTAGGTTTGCTCTATCAGCAAGGCTACTTTGCCCAGTATCTCAATGCCGATGGCTGGCAGCAAGAACGCTACCTGCTCAACGATTTTTATAATATGCCCTTGCATCTAGAGCGCAATGCCGATGGTTCAGAGCTACGGATTGCGGTAGATTATCCTGGACGCAAGGTATACGCGAGAGTTTGGCGCGTACAGGTGGGAACAGTTCCCTTGTATCTGCTAGACACCAATATTGAACCCAACAACACTTACGACCACGACATTACAGATCAGCTGTATGGTGGCGACATCGATATGCGTATCCACCAGGAAATCATGCTGGGGATCGGTGGTGTGCAAATGCTTAAAGCTTTGGGGCTGAAAGTTACCGCCTACCACATGAATGAAGGACATGCTGCCTTCTCTGCCCTAGAACGCATCCGCTTGCTGATTCAGGAAGAGGGACTGAATTATGTCCAAGCTAGACAAGTGGTCGCTTCCAGCAATATCTTTACCACCCACACGCCAGTACCTGCGGGAATTGACTTGTTTGCTCCCGACAAAATGCTGCACTACCTGGGATATTACGCAGAGATATTTGGGTTGCCCAAAGAGCAATTTTTAGGACTGGGGCGCGAGAATACAGGCGATTTATCTGGGCCTTTCAGTATGGCGGTGCTGGCGCTGAAGATGGCAACATTTTCCAACGGTGTCGCCCAACTGCATGGTGTGGTGTCGCGGCAAATGTTCCAGGGTTTGTGGCAAAATGTGCCAGTTGAGGAAGTACCGATCGCCGCAATTACTAACGGTGTCCATGCTCGCAGTTGTGTAGCGAAATCAACTCAAGAATTGTACGATCGCTACCTTGGCCCAAATTGGTCATCAGCACCACCAGATAGCCCATTATGGGAGCGGATGGACGCCATACCGGATGAGGAATTGTGGCGCAATCACGAACGCTGCCGCTTAGATATGATTTTGTATGTGCGGGAGCATTTAGTTAAGCATTTAACTGATCGCGGCGCTTCCGCTTCCGAAATTGTCCAAGCCCAAGAAGTTTTAGATCCTTACGCTTTCACCATTGGCTTTGCTCGTCGCTTTGCCACCTACAAACGCGCCACCCTCTGGATGCGTGATTTGGATCGCATTAAGCGGCTTCTGCTGGCTAACAAAGACCGGAAAGTACAATTTGTAATTGCTGGTAAGGCACATCCCAAGGATATTCCCGGTAAAGAATTGATCCGCGAGATCAATCATTTTATCCGCGAACAGCATTTAGAAAAACAGGTAGTGTTTGTTCCAAATTACGACATTCACATTTCCCGGTTGATGGTTGCGGGTTGCGATATCTGGTTGAACACACCGCGTCGTCCACGGGAAGCCTCTGGTACTAGTGGGATGAAAGCGGCAATGAATGGATTGCCGAATTTAAGTGTGCTAGATGGCTGGTGGGATGAAGCTGATTACGTCCGCACAGGCTGGGCGATTGGACATGGAGAGAATTACGACGATCCTAACTACCAAGATGAAGTAGAAGCAAACGCTCTCTATGAGTTGTTAGAGAAGGAAGTTGTACCGCTATTTTATGAGCAGCGAGATACTGATGGCTTACCCCGTCCGTGGGTTGCCAAAATGAAGGATGCAATTCGGTTGAATTGTCCCTTCTTTAATACAGCGCGGATGGTGGGAGAATATGCCGGGCGAGCTTATTTCCCGGCAAGCGATCGCTATCATACCCTGACTGTTGATAACTATGGTCCAGCGAAAGAACTGGCTGCTTGGAAAGAAAAATTGGGCGAACACTGGTTCAACATCAAAATCAAAGATGTTGACGTATCAGCAGCTTCAGACATTGAGGTTAACCAAACCGTTGCTGTCAAAGCCAAGGTTGACTTGGCGACTTTGACCAATGATGATGTGCAAGTGGAGTTATATCAAGGTGCGATCGATGCCAATGGTGAGATTGTCAACGCTGTGCCAGTAGTGATGGATTACCAAGGCGAAGATGGACAGCAATTGAGTATTTACACTGGTAATATCATCTATACCGCTTCTGGTTTACAAGGCTTGTCTTTGCGTGTATTGCCAAAAAATCCACACCTGGCTAATCCTTATGAACCAAGGTTGATTGCTTGGGCAGAATAAGAGTGTTGAGTAGTTATTGAATATTCAAGATTAGGCGTTGCTGACTTAAGTTTAGCAACGCCTTTTATTTTACAGGTTTTCAGGTAGATAATTAATATCTAATAGCTGTTCTAAGGTATAAATACA
The DNA here is from genome assembly GCF_017114965.1 of Nostoc sp. JL31. Lineage (NCBI taxonomy): Bacteria > Bacillati > Cyanobacteriota > Cyanophyceae > Nostocales > Nostocaceae > Nostoc > Nostoc sp. JL31. The sequence goes on along the minus strand of NZ_JABXKO010000055.1, from coordinate 26,630 downwards.
ATATTGAGGGAAGTTATCTAGTTTATCCTCAGTTTTCTCAATTACATACCCTAAAGCATCATCATAAATTGATGCTAATTCGTTGTCTAAGTATTGATATAAATTCGTTGTCAAGTTACGTTTTAATTGATTCCAAAAGCTTCTAATTTCTGCTTTCCAATGTCCCGAATTATATTGATATTCTTGTGTCCAGTATTGCAGCAGCAAAAGATGTCTAATAATTTTTTTTAATAAACTAGCAACCTTGGCTTTGTCTCTATGACCCAAATTTTCTAGCTCCTCAATTAAATTTTCTAAATCTAATTCTTCTAAATGGTTAGCTTTCAATAGCTTGATTGTTTCCTCTAACCAGAGATGATCGTCAATTTTATAAAGCTCTTTTAAACTCAAATTAGAATTAACTCCTTGCATAAAACCTCTTTGAGCTAAATCATTAATACATTACAATTTTAGGCTAATATTCTCTGAGGGATGACAATGTAGCCAGTGGTGCGATCGCCTAATACTAAGTTACGCTGTTCTCCCCAATACCACCAGTATGCAGCAACGTAAGCGCAAATTAGGCTATCTAGTTTATCTTCGGTTGCTTTGAGGGCTGCGCCTGTGGTGGGGATTTCGGAAGTAAACGAACCGCCTTCGCGCAGCGTCTCGGAGAGAAGACGCCAAGGACGCAGAGGAGGAGAGAAGGAGGGGAGGATATCGAGAAGATAATTTTGGAGTTTGATTAGTTCTAGGCGGCGCTCATTGAGGCGTCCTTTTTTGTATTTGAGAATGCGTTCTAAGTTGAATAGGTTAACGATCGCTGGGTGGGGAAAGACTTCTATTTGATATCTGCTGAGTTTTTGTGGTTCTATGGTGGGGGCGTGGGCAAAACCGCGTGATTCTAATTCTAAGCCAAAGTTGATGGTGCGATCGGCGAAGGGTAGGTTTTGATTAGCTGGGTAGCATCCCGCATGATATTTACCAAAGTATTTGTGGCTAAGTTTATCGGGGAGGCGGCTTCCGGTGGCGTTGGGTATGAGGGTAGGTGCATCTACGGCGATGATGGCTGGTTCGTCTGGTTTTACGCTCTGATCGATCCAGTTAAGGATGTCTGCAATGGCTTCTTTACGATCTAGATCAAGTAGTTGCAGTTGTCCATCTATCCATTCTAAGCAGCATAGTCCACTTGGTTGCGATCGCCAGCCTAAATCAATGCCAATAAATTTCATGGTCATAACACGAATTTGCAATTATTTTCGCATTTTCGGGCAACCATTTACCTAAATTTACTTGCTAAAAGTTGTGATAAATAATCTTATAATCTTAAGCAGTTTGTCTTAATTTATTTTATCTGGCAATAATTTAATCAAGATTATTCCAATGAAAGTTTTATTTTTACATCCCAATTTTCCCTCACAATTTCGCAACCTAGCGACAGTTTTAGGTAAAGATCCTAATTGCCAAGTCGTCTTTGGGACAAATCGTCGGGAAGGGGAAATACCTGGCGTTTTCAAAGCTATTTATACCCCTTCTCGTGAAGCTGCGCCTCAAACTCACCACTACGTTCGCAACCTGGAAAATGCTGTTCTCACTGCTCAAGCTGTCTATCGCGTGGCAGAAAAATTAAAAGCTGAGGGTTTCATTCCAGATATAGTTTATGGTCATTCTGGTTGGGGGCCGACTTTATTTATGAAAGATGTTTTCCCGAAAGCAGAATTATTGTGTTATTTCGAGTGGTTTTATCACGCTCACGGTTCCGATGCAGATTTCGATCCCAATGAACCACTGAATGCTGATGATGAATGTCGCATCCGCGTGAAAAATGCACCGATTTTAACTGATTTATATAGCTGCGATCGCGGACTTTCTCCAACTAATTGGCAGCGTCAGCAGTTTCCCAAAGAATATCATAGCAAACTCACTGTAATTCATGATGGTGTTGATACCAAATATTTTGTTCCTAAACCAGGTGCAAAGTTAGTTTTACCAAGAATAAATCTGGATCTTTCTCATGTGGAAGAGTTGGTAACTTATGTAGGACGAGGAATGGAACCTTATAGAGGTTTTCCGCAGTTTATGGAAACGGTAGCGTTACTTCAGCAGCGACGACCTAAATGCCACGTGGTAGTTGTGGGAGAAGATCGGGTTGCTTATGGTAAAAATCTCCCCGATGGTCAGACCTATAAACAATTAATGTTAGAAAAATTATCTTTAGATTTATCGAGGCTGCACTTCACAGATAGGCTTCCTTACAATGAGTACCTTCAAGTTTTACAAGCTTCTTCTGCCCATGTTTATTTAACCCGTCCTTTTGTATTATCCTGGTCAATGTTAGAAGTAATGGCAGCAGGATGTTTACTAATAGCTTCTAAGACTCCGCCAGTCTTGGAGGTCGTACAGGATGGGGTGAATGGAGTGCTAGTAGATTTCTTTTCTCCCCAGAATATTGCTAATAGGATTGAAGAGGCGCTGAATAATCCTCAAGAAATGCAAGCAATTCGTGCGAATGCACGAGAGACAATTATCAAGCGTTATGATTTGGCGAAACTGTTACCACAGCATTTGCAATGGATGTTCGCTGGTAAAACTTCTGATAATTTGAAAAAGCGCCCAAGTTCTAAAGGATTTGGCAAAAATTAGTCATTGGTCATTTGTCATTTGTCATTTGTCATTTGCATAAATATTTTTGCCTAAAGCAAAGGTGTAAATAAAAGCCTGAAAAGCAAGACTTTTGCAAGAAGTATATTAATCATTAGTGATTATTGGTCAATAAAAAATTATAAATGACCAATACAACTCTTGGAGAGGCTGCACCAATGACTAAGCTTAGTACAAATGACAAATGACAAATGACAAATAAACACAAAATCGATATGTAAAATGCGAATTATTTTTACTATTGCCCATTTTTTCAAACCTAGCAATGAGGATCGTCATGCTTCCCAACGCAAAAACCCACAACCCCGCTTGGAAGCGTTAACTAAAAGCATTACTGCTTTACATCAATTATTTGGCAAATCTCAAAGTATTATCAACATTGCTCAACGACTAGCTTTCCCTGCTAATCAGCCGCAGTCTCACGAACTAGATATTGTTATTTGTACAACTCAAGATAATCATCTTCTGAATCAGCTTCCTTTACCATCCCATTTATATAAGCATCATTCTAGCAATGCAGAACCTCTATTTTTGGGGTTTGAGTGTCAAGCTGTTCTGCAAAGTTGTCTCGGTCAGTATGATTATTATTGCTTTCTTGAAGATGACTTAATTATTCATGACCCTTGGTTTTTTATCAAATTAAACTGGTTTACCCAACAAGCCGGTGATTTCAATTTGCTCCAGCCAAATCGTTATGAAGTCTCTCCCAAAGCTTTGGTTCACAAAGCTTATATTGATGGGAATTTGGCTTTACGAGTAACTGCTCCCTTTCAAAATGTGCAGGAGCAACAGGAACTCAATGGTGCAATTATGAATGCACCAATTACCTTTCGTCGTGCCCTGAATCCTCATGCAGGCTGCTATTTTTTAAATGCAAATCAAATGACTCACTGGGCTAATCAAACCTATTTTCTTGACCGAGATGTTCGTTTTGTTGGGCCTTTAGAAAGTGCTGCCACTTTAGGAATTATGAAGACATTCCGAATTTACAAAACCTCGCCGGAGCAAGCAAGCTTTTTGGAGATTCAGCACTTTGGAACTGGATTTTTGGGGCTAATTGGAGGACAAGTGGGTTTGGCAGACAGGTAAATCGAATTTAAGAGTTTGGTTTTTATGAGCAAAATTAATTCATAGGATTTTAACCCATCATCCTACTAAGTAATCATACAATCACTGCGGTTTCTGGAGAGTGACCTTGACGACGGACTACGCCTACGCTGCTACTCTTACTCCATTAAGCATGAACCATTAAGTACTGACCGTTCCCATTATATTCACCATCACAACTAGCGAAATTCCGAACAAACCATATTAAATAAAACCTCCATATCCGGCGAAACTTGGCATAATCCATGCCATAATCTAAGTCTTTGACTGTTGCCTGATTTTTGTCAAAATTATCTAGCCATTTGGCAAATGTTTTAGAGTAATTGGAACCGTTTAGATACCATCTTTCAATTGTTTTGAGGTCTTTATTCCGGCTAGAAACTGCATCATAGTTCCAATACCTGCCGTGAGGAAAAATGTATTTGTGCGTAAAAGCGCTGGATATATTATTAGGGGTACGAACTGTAATGATATGAATAAAAACCTTGCCATTATCTTTCAGCAAACTAGCTAATTTTTTAAAAGAGTTAGTTAAATTACCAACATGACAAAAAACGCCAATCGAAAGTATCTTATCAAATTTTGTCTCAAATGTTGTACTATTTAAATCTCCTTCATAGAGTGTGAATCGGCCTGAACTTAGGTTGCTTTCAGGATCTTGCATCTTCTGGCGCATATATTCACATTGCTCGTGGCTCAAATTCAGACCGACAAATTTGACATTGGGGAATTTGGAAAGAATGTAATTTGGCACACATCCCCAACCACAGCCAAAGTCTAAGATATTGTCTCCATCTTTAATGTCTAACTTTTGAATCACATCATCAATCATATCTATCTGAGATTGCTCAAGGTTTAATGCTCCTTTTTCCCACAATCCCATGCTGTATTTAGGATAAATGAGTTTCCCATCGCCCAACATCTTATTCAGCATCCCTTGAGGCAAATCATATTGAATTTTCATCAGATCCCGTGGGCTTTCAGCAAGATTATCAGTTTCTTTTAATACCCATTCATAAGGTGCTAAGAGGGCAGGAAAGTACTTAAAAAAGATAGGCATACAAGTATCAAAAAGAGATTCAAGTACTGAGTCAGGAACTTCTAACCCATTGATATAAGCCTCAGCTACCGCCATTTGTACTGTGTTTACTACCTCTACCGCCCCACGCGTTGCTGTATATGCAAGTGGGGTTTTAATATTTATATCTCCTACTAAAGGTATATACTTTTCTAGAGACTTTAGTGTATTAAGAGAAGCCATGTTTTAAATCCTAATTTGCTTTCAGTATTTAGCTATAATATCAATAGCAAAGTTAGGATAAAGATTACATTAAGTTTTAAAATATTCCTTTGAATAAAAATATAAATAAATTTCAATAATATAATATTTATGGAAATTTATATCACCTAAAAGTCAATTCGCCAAGCGGAATATGCAAAAAAATTGGACCCTCTGCTTCCTGCCAAAGCATTTCTGCCCGATCCAGGTAAATTAGCGATTCTATTTATTAATTGGACAATTTTGATTCTAGGCTGGGCGATCGCATCTTATCTAGATCGTTGGATCTGACTATTATCCCCTAGTGCAAGAATTGCTAAAGATACATTATCCTGAACGTTTAAATTTATTGAATGCCAAAGATGCTTGGAACTTGCTTATGCAAACGCCAAAGCATTATAAAAATGAAGATACCTTTACTGATTGGTCGGGGAAAAAGTCTGTTTCTTGCGCTATTATCAAGGATTACAAAATTATGTAAATCGATGTTTGCCATCATCTTGGAAACACTGCTCACCCAGATATTGTACAAAGATAGGTTTGATTCTCACTGTTGCTAAAGCCACGGTGAGAAGAAACTCCAATATTTCAACAGCAAGTTGACCTAGAAAATGTCAAAATTAAATGAGTTTTGCGTAGGCGCATACTCCTACGGAGAAGCAAGCTACGCGTAGCGTCTCCAAGAGTTGCGATTTGTCACCAGACATCGCCACTTTACAAGCGCGGATTTGAGATAACTAAGTTGAAATTTATGGGCAAGCAACGTGTTCTTTCTGGAGTTCAACCAACCGGCAATTACCATCTAGGTAACTACTTGGGAGCCATTCGCAACTGGGTAGAAGGTCAGAGCGAATACGAAAATTACCTCTTTGTGGCTGATTTGCACGCGATTACAGTGCCACACGATCCAAAACAGTTGGCAGCTGATACCTACACTCTTGCTGCTCTCTATCTAGCTTGTGGTCTTGATTTAAATCACTCCACTATCTTTGTGCAATCCCACGTTTCGGCCCACAGCGAACTCACCTGGTTGCTCAACTGCATTACACCTCTAAACTGGCTGCAAGATATGATCCAGTTCAAGGAAAAGGCCGTCAAGCAGGGGGAAAATGTGAGTGCAGGCTTATTGGATTACCCTGTGCTGATGGCAGCGGATATTTTGCTTTACCAAGCGGATAAAGTGCCAGTGGGTGAAGATCAAAAGCAACATTTGGAATTGACACGAGATATTGCAGCTCGGTTAAATCACCAATTTGGTAAACCAGATCAACCAGTTTTGAAGTTACCAGACCCTTTGATTCGCAAGGAAGGGGCAAGGGTGATGAGTTTAGCAGACGGTACACGCAAAATGTCGAAGTCCGATCCTTCCGACTTAAGCCGGATCAGTTTGCTAGATTCACCGGAACAGATTCAATACAAGATTAAGCGTTGTAAAACCGATCCGATTCGTGGTCTGACTTTTGACGATCCAGCGCGTCCAGAGTGTAATAATTTGTTAACGCTCTATACATTGCTGGCTGGGAAGAAAAAGGAAGATGTGGCAGTTGAGTGTCAGGATATGGGCTGGGGGCAATTCAAGCCATTGTTGACAGATACAATTATTGAGTCTCTGAAACCAATCCAAGAAAAATATCACTCGATAACGGCAGATAAAAGCTATTTGGAGTCTGTATTGCGGGATGGAGGGGAAAAAGCTAGAGCGATCGCAAATCAAACTTTATCACAAGTAAAAGCTGCTTTAGGCTACTCTCTTCCTCTATAGGTTTTCCCTTTTAGGTGTGATTTGCTATACCATTTAAGAAATTGAAATTCTTAATTCTATGCATCACACCCATAGCCACACAGCCTTTCGCAGAGCTGTACAAGCAGGTGAATTTCTAATTACCGCCGAGGTAGCACCGCCGAAAGGGGGAGATCCAGCGCACATGATTCAAATGGCGGCGACTCTTAAGGGAAGGGTTCATGCTATCAATGTTACTGATGGTAGCCGCGCAGTGTTACGGATGTCTTCGTTAATGGCGTCGGTGATTTTGTTACAAAACGGTATAGAGCCGATTTGTCAAATTGCTTGTCGCGATCGCAACCGCATCGGTTTACAAGCTGATTTGATGGGCGCTCATGCTTTAGGTATTCGTAATATTTTAGCTTTGACTGGCGACCCAGTAAAAGCAGGCGATCATCCAGATGCCAAAGCAGTATTTGATTTAGAAGCTGTGCGACTGCTGCAACTGATTCGGAAGATGAATCAAGGTGTTGATTGTAATGAAAAGCCTTTGACTGATGGAGCGTTAGATTTATTTGTTGGTGCAGCAGTAGATCCGCAATGTAAAAGTTGGTCGGGTTTACAAAGTCGATTTGAACGGAAAATCGAAGCTGGAGCGCAGTTTTTTCAAAGTCAGTTGATTACTGATTTTGAGCGACTAGAAAAGTTTATGGACACAATCGCTGCTGGTTATAAAAAACCAATTTTGGCAGGAATATTTCTGTTGAAATCAGCCAAAAATGCTCAGTTTATTAATAGATGTGTTCCGGGTGTAGATATTCCCCAACATATTATTGACAGATTGGCGAAAGCCAAAGATCCTTTTGAGGAAGGGATAAAAATTGCCGCCGAGCAAGTGCAGATAGCGCGGCAATTATGCCAAGGAGTTCACATGATGGCAGTGAAACGAGAAGATGCGATCGCGCCAATTTTAGATTTGGCTGGGATTGCTCCAGTGAATCAATTGGTATCTATGTAAATTAGAGAATGAATCTTTTATTAAAGCAGATGGTTATTTCTATCTGCTTTTTTTATGCTGAAATAGGCGCGGTTACACTATTTTTGATAGACTTTCAATATCCAATGTTCCCTTGACTAAATCTCGGTGCAAACTGACAAAATATTTTATAGCTTATTTCAAGCTTTTCCTAGCATATTTTTTGCCATAATTGGCGACACGACTGCCAATGTCAACGCATATCAATTTGTTTCAGTTGAGCTAAAAGAAACTGCTTTTAGGATTGATGGGGTATTCATCCCCACAAGTGAAACTACAAACCAACCACTGAATCAGTCAATTTTTGGCGTGCTGTTGTCATCTATCCGCAACGAAGTTTAGATCCAAACGATCGGCTACCATATCAATTGCTGCTAGACAGTTCACAAGTACAACGTATTTATCTAGATGAATTAGATACGAGGGAGAACTCACTGCAAGTTGCGATCGTTAAATTAATTATCGAAAGAGAAGAGACAGCCGTTGACAAAGGTAGAGAATTGATTTTACAAGCAAGGCAACAACTGGCAGATGAATCTACCACTAAGCAAATTGTAGAATTGATAGAGACTATTCTGTTGTACAAATTTACCCGGTTAAGCGGAGAGGAGTTAGCAGAAATCTTGGGTATAGACGACGAATTCAAAAAAACGCGGATGTATCAATCAAGGAAGACGGCTTAGAAGAAGGTCGCCAAGAAGGTCGCCAGGAAGGTCGCCAGGAAGCTAAGTTAGAAGCTATTCCCCGATTGTTGGCATTGGGATTGAGTGTAGAACAAGTGGCGGTGGCTCTCGATTTAACGGTGGCGCAAGTAGAGCAAGCAGCCCAGAATTAGTCTATCTGATAGTGGGCAGTGCTTGCCTCTAATTTAATCAGCAACTGCGACGCCGATAGCAATACGGTTCAGTTAAGGCTAGGACTCTTTGTCAAAGCCGTTTTTTTAACGTAGACGCAAAGCGGCTTGCCGCAGGCTACCACAGAGGCGCAGAGGACACAGAGAGAGAAGAAAGAGAAGAAAAAAAATGCTTAACTGAACTGTATTGACGCCGATAGCGTTCGCGCAGCGTCTCGTAGAGAAGCGTTAGCGAGTCCGCGTACTTCTTTCAGAGAGGCAAGCAAGCTACGCTTTTAGCGTCTCGTAGAGAGCGTCATAGCTTGTTTTAGACATCGCCTCTTTTTAAACCAGAAGCGATGTCTACGAGGGGCTTACGCCTACAAACTCAAAACTTGGGTTACATCTTACCGTGTTGCAGCACTTGTTGTAGATGTTGGCGAATCTCTTGTGCGTGTTCAATATCAGATTGCCGCAATTTTTGAAATAACTCTACACAAGGTTGAGAACCTACTTTTTCTGCATCTTTGATGTAGGTATCGTAAGCTTTAACAGCTTCAGCCTTGTTGTGCAAAATAGTGACAAAATCATACTCCAAGTCGCTAATCGCTGTTTGAGATTGTCCGTTACCTGTATTTGTAACCATTGCTTGAACCTCTTTTAGAATTTCTAATTAACGTTATATTCACCCTTAAAGAGTAATTCATCTTCCAAAAAGAGTATATTTCAATACGTCGGAAGTACCTTGCAAAAATAATTTCCTGATACAGTTTCATACAAAGGAGTGGGGAGTGGAGAAAAAGTATTTTCCCCACTCCCCAGTACAGACATGATTAATCGCGTCTCTCCCACTCCCCATTTTCATAACAATTTATCCAAGGGGTTGATTCTCATCACATTGACGTGAATACTGTAATTCCAACTCGTTTTGGCGTTCTCTACCTCCCCTATACACAACCGGACAAAACTTAGTGTTAGCGCTCATACAATCCATGTGTGGTGTCTTAGCGCATACCACGAGTAGTCCACCCAAAACAAATAACAAACCACAAATTGCAAGCGTATTAACCCAAGAAATTTCCAGCGCTCCGTGAACTACTACCTCTCGCAGCAAAGATACTATTGTTACCTCAACTGCCACTCCTACAGAGATACTATGTTCTTGCAAATAGACCATTAATAGTCGGAATAACTCGACTAAAATCAACACAAATAGTATTTTTGCAGTCACATGTTTATAGTCTAGTGGCTGCGTGAGGGCGATAGCTATCCCCCACAATTGGATTAGCATGACGGCGAACAAACCCAAACACAAAACAATCACAATTAAGTCTTGAAAGGCTTCCATGTTGCGAACAATTGATTGCCGATCAAGCCAGCGATCGCTAAATAAAAATCGACTTTTCTGGCGCTTTTGCATGTACATTTTTCCAATCGGGACGAGTTCAGACAACACCAGCGAGTCAACCCAATAGTTTTATGTTATGCAATATTAAGTTTTTCCGCCTCAGCGAGGTTGGTAATTTAAATTTTGTGCTTGTTGCAACAATTGCTCGGCATTTTTGGCCCACTGGGGATTTTTTTGAGAATTGTATAAATCTCTAGCAAATTGCAAGACTTGTACTGCATCGCCATATTGCTGTAACTGCATAAAAACTAACCCAGCACCATAATACGCGTTGGGATAGTTAGAGTTAGCTTCAGCTGATTTTCTAAAAGCCTCTAATGCCTCTTGTAATTTACTTTGTTGAAAAAAAATCGAGCCGAGATTGTAGTAAGCTTCTGGATACTTGGGATTAATTTTTAATGCCTGATAAAATGCACTTCTTGCTTGATCGAGTTTACCTTGTTGGAGATAACACATCCCTATGTGGTAAGGAGGTTCTGGTGCATTTTTGCTATATTCTACAGCTTTTTTAAAAGATGCGATCGCTTGTTCGCAATCTCGTTGCTGTTCTCGTACTAACCCCAAGTTATAGTGGGCAAATCCAAGTTTGGGATCGAGTTCTAAGGCGCGTTGCAAATAATCGTTAGCTAACTTGAAATTATTGCCTTCTAATAACGCTCCGCCTAAATTAGCAAAAGCTGGAGCAAATTTCGGATCGGCTTGCGTCGCTCGATAAAATGCATCCGCAGAGGGTTGTAATTGTCCCGTTTGTCGGTATGCTAGCCCGAGATTATAATACGCTGGTGCTAATGTCGAATCTAATTTAGCTGCTTGTTTAAAGGCTGCGATCGCATCTTGTACCCTTCCCGCCTGAATTGCTTGTAAGCCTTGGTTTAACCAGTCTACAGCAGTTTTAGGATTAGACTGTGCTAGCTTTGAGGCGACAGGAGGAGATAGAGCAAGAGAGGGGGAGGAAATACTCATAATCAGCAAAGTTAAACTTACTAACCCTGCTATGCGATATTTAAAGAATGATAATCTCATTGATTTTCTGACTCGCAACACTTTCAGTTAAATTTACTTGATAAAAAGTTTTTTACAAAAGTTTTTGATTTAGCATAAAAATTTTTGATGCTTAACTTTTCTTAAGCTAAATCTTACGACAGGCTACAATTTTTTTAACTTTCCATTAAAAGGAGCATAATAACAAATTAAAGAAGGGGTAATTTTGACTCCAGAGAACCATTTTTTATCCCTTAATATCTACGGAATAATGCGGTTATGAATGAATTACCGCAAGGGAGGTTTTTATGAACGAAAAAGTAAAATCGGGTTCGCGGAACGTTGCAATTGTCGGGCCTTATTTAAGTGGAAAAACCACTTTACTAGAAAGCTTGTTATTTGTCACAGGGGCAATTTCCCGCAAAGGCAATATTAAGGACAGCAATACAGTGGGAGATAGTGCTGCCGAGTCGCGCGATCGCCACATGAGTGTAGAAGTCAGCGCCGCTAGCACTGAGTATAACGATATTCGCTTCACCTTTATTGACTGTCCGGGAAGCGTAGAATTTGCCCAAGAAACCTACAATGCCTTAATCGGAGTCGATGCGGCAATTGTAGTTTGCGAACCCATCCGCGATCGCGTTCTCACCCTTGCCCCTCTATTTAAATTCCTGGACGATTGGGAAATTCCCCACCTCGTCTTCGTCAACAAAATGGATCGGGCAAATATTCACGTTCTAGAAACGTTGCACGCCCTGAAAGCAGTATCTAGCCGTCCCCTGGTAGCGCATCAATATCCCATCATGAACGGGGAACAACTCACCGGCTTTATCGATATGGTGAGCGAACAGGCATATCAATATCATCCAGGCGCACCTGCCGATCCCATTCCCTTCCCCGAAAGTTTAAAAGAAGAAGAACATATAGCACGGGCAGAAATGCTCGAAGCTTTAGCAAATTTTGATGACCATTTACTCGAAGAACTTTTAGAAGACATTGAGCCACCTCAAGAAGAAATCCTCAAAGATTTAAAAATGGAATTAGGGGCAGATTTGGTAGTGCCCGTTTTCTTTGGTGTGGCAGAACAAGATTATGGTGTTAGACCTCTATTAGAAGCCTTGTTACGAGAAGCCCCCGAACCAGAAAGCACAGCAGAACGTCGTTTAAAAAACATAAAAGGTGATACAGCTTTAGCGCAGGTATTAAAAACTTACTACACTCCCCAAGGTGGCAAACTCTCTTTGGTGCGTGTTTGGCGGGGCAAATTAACTGATGGCATTGTCCTCAATGGCATTCGCACTGGTGGAATTTACCGCCTCATGGGACAACAACAGCAGTTCGTTAATGAAGTTGGTGCTGGTGAAATTGTCGCATTGAGCCGTTTAGAAGGAATCAAGACAGGCGATACAATCTCCACAGAACAGCAGGCGGCGATGGAATTACCCAAAGCTGTACAGTTGGAACCTGTATATGCCCTCGCCATTACACCAGAAAAGCGCAACGATGAAGTTAAACTCAGCAGTGCCATTACCAAGTTGTTAGAAGAAGACTCTTCACTTGCTTGGGAACAACACGGCGATACCCACGAAGTTATCTTGTGGGGTCAAGGCGAGATTCATTTGCAAGTCACTCTAGACAGACTGCGCCGCAAATATAACTTGCCAATGACAACCCACTTGCCGCAAGTGCCTTACAAAGAAACCATCCGCAAAACGGTGCCTTCAGTTCATGGGCGCTACAAGCACCAAAGCGGTGGTCACGGACAGTTTGGTGATGTTTTTCTCGAAATCAAGCCCCTACCACGCGGTACAGGTTTCAATTTTAATGAAACTATTGTCGGTGGCGTGGTTCCTAAACAGTACATTCCCGGCGTAGAAATGGGCGTGCGGGAATTTTTGACACACGGGCCTTTGGGCTTCCCAATAGTGGATTTGGCGGTAACTCTGACTAATGGTTCATATCATAACGTTGACAGTTCCGAACAAGCCTTTAAGCAAGCTGCCCGATTGGCAATGCAAACGGGGATACCCCAAGCGGAACCTACCTTATTAGAACCAATTCTGCGAGTGGATGTTACCACACCGAGCGAATTTACTTCCAAAGTGCTGCAACTGGTGAGTGGTAGACGGGGGCAAATTTTAGGCTATGAGGGTAGAAACGATTGGCAAGGCTGGGATAATGTCTCTGCATACTTACCACAAGCAGAGATGCAGAATTTTATTGTAGAGCTGCGATCGCTCACCTTGGGCGTTGGTTCTTTCCACTGGGAATATGACCATCTCCAAGAAGTACCAGAAAAGCTTGCCGAACGTGTCATTCATAGCAATGGCAATGGTGGTAACGGCAACGGCAAGTAATTTGGGATTTTGAATTATATTGTAGAGTCGCGTAGGCATCGCTCAAAGGCTGAGATTCCCGACTTCTTGAAGAAGTCGGGAATCTTTTTCAATCTGTAAAAGGATTTGTGAACCGCACGCCCTCAACCGTCGCACCTGATGCAAAGTCTTCAGTATAAACTTCTTCAATTTGGTTGAGTCGCGCCGTTGCCCAAATTTGTGCGTCCCAAAACCCGAAGTGATGGGTTTCCACGCCGCGAATTGCTTCTAAGGAAATGAGCCGTGTAATATCAACGACATAACAAGCAGCTAAATAGTTACGCATTCGCACCAGCGCCTCAGCAGGAGTTAAAAGCAATCGCCGAGTCCGGGTTGTGGCCATAAAAAACTCTCCCAATACCTGGGTACTAATTACGGCCTTCCCAGAACGAATCAATTGGTCAGTAATTGCAATCGCTCGTTCCTGTTTTGCAGTATCTAGAGGATCGTAGATGTAAACGAGAATATTAGTATCCAGTAAAACCCTACCGTTCATAGAGGTCTTCACGCTGCCAATCCCGACCTCCAAGTTGAGCAGGTCGAGTTTTAATTTGGTCAATAAATTCTCTTTCGGCTTCCCACATTGCAAGATTGGTTTGGGGTGCAGTTATTTCACCAAGATGAAGATCAATAGCTTGGCGAATAATCTCTGCTTCACTTACACCCGCTTGTTGAGCGATCGCCTTTAGTAGATGCTCTTGACGTGGTTCAATATAAATCTGCTTACGAATTTTGCTTGACACAATTTAGATTGTAAATAATATATACATCACAATATACATTATTTAGTTGTGGAGTGCGATCGCTCACCTTAGGCGTTGGTTCCTTCTACTGGGAATATGACCATCTCCAGGAAGTGCCAGAAAAGCTTGCTGAACGTGTCATTCACAGCAATGGTAATGGTGGTAATAGCAACGGCAAGTAATTTTGAATTTTGAATTAATTGTAGAGTAGCGTAGGCTTTGCCCTTTTGTATTTTAGATTTTGGATTAATCTAAAATCAACACTAGCCCGAAACTTAAAGTTTTGGGCTAATAACTAAAGTCCAATTATTAAGGACTACCAAAAAATAAATCATCCAATCTTATTTTGTAGGGTGTGTTAACGAAGTAACGTACCATTTTTCTAATCTGTCATGGTGCGTTAACTAGAGGCATAACACACCCTACAAGTTGGATATTTTTTTAACTGTAAGTCCCTTAACTATCTAAGAAAGTTTCACACTTAACCCACGCAAAAGTACTATTTTCAAAATTTTAGTGATTAATGGTAACATTTCAATTGCAACAATTAAGTGTTCCGCCGGGACATAGAGTAATACTCCACGATGTTAGCTGGCAAGAATTTGAGGCAATTTTAGAAGAACTTGGCGACCATCAAGCCACTCGATTGGCTTACAGCCAGGGAACTTTGGAGATGAGAATGCTGTTACCAAAGCATGAGAAAGCCAAAGTCATCATTGGAGATTTGGTAAAAATTCTGTTGGAAGAGTTAGAGATTGACTGCGAAACATTTGGCTCAACCACTTTCAAACGTGAAGATATGGCTTTTGGTTTAGAGCCTGATGATTCTTTCTACATTCAAAATCATGCTCAAATGATTGGTAAAGAGCGAATAGACTTGAGGGTTGACCCGCCACCTGGCTTAGCAATTGAAGTTGATGTTACTTCCAAAACTCAACTTGATGCTTACGAAGCATTACTAGTTCCTGAACTGTGGCGATATGAAAATGGCAAGCTACAAATTAATATTCTTCAGGGTGGTAAATACATTGAGTCTGAAATTAGTTCTACTTTTCCCAACTTGCCCATTGTTGAAGAAATTCCCCGGTTTGTCGAACAAAGCCGAACTTTAGGTAGAAGTCCAACGCTTAGAGCATTTCGTCAATGGGTAAGAAAGCAAATCAACCCAACTTAATGTAACCCTTGCTCTTTTAACAACAAATTAGCGTTTTAATACTTAATACTATTTTTATCTGCAACATAAGACTCTACGATAAAAAAAGGAGCCTAAGTTAGGCTCCTTAATTAATAAAAAAATGGTAATAGAATTGTAACTACTTAACAGTCACCTTACCGCCAGCTTCTTCGATGCGCTTTTTAGCATCTTCGGCAGCATCCTTAGCAATACCTTCTTTAACTGCCTTGGGCGCAGCTTCTACCAAGTCTTTAGCTTCTTTCAGACCCAAACCGGTCAATTCCCGGACAATCTTCAGTACGGCAATCTTCTTATCAGCTGGGACTGATTCGAGAATGACTTCAAACTCAGTTTGCTCAACAGCTTCTTCAGCAGGAGCAGCAGCAGCACCAGGGCCTGCAAACGCTACGCCAACAGGTGCAGCAGCACTCACGCCAAAAGCTTCTTCAATTTGCTTGACTAATTCAGAAGCTTCCAGCAAAGAAAGAGTTTTTAGTTGTTCTAAAATGTTATCGGTTGCAGCAGACATTGATATAACTCCTGTAATTTTGATTATTTATTTGTCATGGGTCATTGGTCTTTAACTATAGACTTTTGACTTTTGACTGATGAACCACGAAGTCTATTCAGCAGCAGTTTCAGTGCTACTATCACCTTCAGCAGTGCTTTCGGTGCCGCTATCTTGTACAGCAGCAGTTTCGGTACTACCACCACTTTGCTCTTGGTCGGCCACAGCCTGCAAAGCACGAGCCAGTGAACCAGGAACTTCGTTGATACCCACAGCAATCTTGGTAGCCAAGGAATTGATAGCCCCAGCAATTTGGGCGATGAGTTGTTCCTTAGATGGCAAGTCTCCTAGTACTTTGACATCAGGTTCTTTGAGTAGGCGACCTTCCAGTACACCACCACGAAGTTCTGTCTTCTTGGTGACTTTTTGGAATTCTTGGTATGCCTTAATTGCCGATGAAAAATCTTCTTTTACCAGCAAAAAGGCGGAAGCACCGTTGAGTAATTCCGACAAAGGCTGCCATTTTTCATTACCTTCAATGGCAATGCCCATTAGGGTGTTCTTCGTCACCTTACAAACAGTGCCACTGGGACGTAACCGCCGCCGTAAGTCTGTGATTTCCGAAACTGTTAGCCCCTGATAGTCAATTACCAGTGCCAGAGTTGACTCACTCAAAGTTTCTTTGAGGTCAGCTACTATCTCTTTTTTATTTTCTAGTGTTCTACCCATTCCAATCTCACCTCCTTAAAACAATCGGGGAAGTGCCCTAGTTGTGTGTTTTTATCTCAACCTGAACCCAAACAACAAACCCCAGCTAATATATATAGCCGGGGTTGAGTAGTAAGACTCTTGACGCCATAGTTATCACACCTTTATGGGTGGTAATTCTGACAATTAGAGTTTTAACCTCGGCAGGATATTAAGTTATTAGCACCTGCTGTCTCCGGCTTTGCCTATTTAATTTAAAGTTAGGAGTGAGTAGTTAGGAGTTAGAAGTTTTATTCTTAACTCCTAACTTATAACTCATAACTATTATTAACCTGCTTGGCTCAGTTTCAAATCTCGTAGGGCACTGATATCAACTTTAATTGATGGCCCCATAGTGGCTGACACATAAAATGTGCGCCAATAACGACCTTTAGCTCCTGAAGGACGGTTACGGTCAATCGTCTCCTGCAATGCCTTCAGGTTGACTAACAAATCTTCAGGCGAGAAGGTTGTCTTACCAAACATAACATGGACAATACCAGTTCGGTCAGCTCGGAATTCTAATTTACCAGCTTTGAATTCTGCGATCGCACCTGCTAAATCAAATGTTACGGTTCCACCCTTGGGCGATGGCATCAAACCACGCGGCCCAAGCAATTTACCCAGCTTTGCCACTTGTGGCATTACATCGGGTGTGGCAATCAGCTTGTCAAAATCCATTCTACCTTTCTGGATTTCGTCAATCAGTTCTTCCGATCCGACTATATCAGCACCAGCACTGCTGGCTTCGTTTACCTTTTCGCCTCTGGCAATCACCGCCACTCGGACGATTTGCCCTGTACCTTTGGGCAGTGCTACCGTTGTCCGCAACTGTTGGTCTGTATACTTGGGGTCAATTCCTAACCGGATATGCGCTTCCGCAGCTTCGGTAAATTTAGCTGTTGCTGTGTCTTTAAGAAGGGCTAAAGCCTCTAGGGGATGATAATCTTTTTCTTCTACTTTTGCTTGCAGACCGTGCAAACGACGCGATATTTTTGGCATTTGTTCTCCTGGGGTAATTCCGAAGCCTCGCCTCTCCCCCGATAATTTTTAGTTATGAGTCCTTTGTTATTTGTCCTTTGTCCTTAGTCACTTACTAATGACTAATGACCAATGACCAATGACCAATGACTAATCCGTAACTGTTACGCCCATATTTTTAGCCGTTCCTGCCACAATCTTCATTGCCGCTTCGATATCGTTGGCATTGAGGTCGGGGAGTTTGGTTTGGGCTATTTCTTGCAATTGTGCTTTGGTAATTGACCCAACCTTCTTTTTGTTGGGTTCATTCGAGCCTTTTTCAACTTTCGCCGCCTTCCGAATCAGTACTGATGCGGGTGGCGTTTTGAGTACGAATGTAAAACTCCGGTCTTCAAAAACCGAAATTTCTACAGGTATCACCATTCCAGCTTGGTCTGCTGTTTTGGCGTTGTACTCTTTACAAAACATCATGATGTTGACACCATGTTGACCCAAGGCGGGACCAACTGGCGGTGCTGGGTTGGCTTTTCCAGCATTCAGGGCCAGTTTAATGACCGCCACTACTTTCTTCGCCATTTGTATTTAACTCTGTTTCTCTACCTGATTAAATTCCAATTCTACTGGTGTATCCCTGCCGAAAATTGAGAGCAAGGCTTTAAGTTTACTCCGTTCTGGAGAAACTTCAATCACCTCGCCTTCAAAGTCTTTAAATGGACCAGAAAGCACCATTATCTTATCACCAGTAGCCATGTCAATTTTGACAACAGCTTCTTGTTCGCTGGTTTGTTTGAATATACGTTCAACTTCTGAAGAACTTAGTGGTATGGGGTTGACATGACCGCGACCCTTGCTGCTACCACGTTTTTGTTCTGAACCGACAAAGTTAATTACATGAGAGGTGTTGCGTACCACCTGCCAAGTATCATCATCCATCATCATCCGCACCAGCACATAGCCAGGGAAAACTTTTTCTTCTGTATGCTGGCGACTGCCATCTTTACGGATTTTAACCGCTGGCGTCTGCGGAATTTCTACCTGGATAATTTTGTCAGCTACATCAAAAGTTTGAATACGTTGCTCTAAGTTAGTCTTTACACGCTTTTCACAGCCTGAAGCTACTTGTACTGCATACCAGCGCGCTTCTTTTGACGCTGCTTCTGCTGCTTCTGCTGTTTCCTCTGACTGCAACATTGAGTTGCGTGGTTCATCTGTTGCAAAACTCATTAGAACACCTGTTTTGCTGCCCAATGAAACAATCCATCGACCAAGTATATCAAAGATGCGGAGAGTGCCACCATTAACAACACAGCGGCGGATTCGCTCACTATCTGTTTCCGACTGGGCCAAACTACTTTTTCAAGTTCTTCTTTGGTTCCCTGTATGAAGTTGCCAAAACTAAACCCATTTGTGGTTTCTGGCAATTCTGCTTCACTTTTTTTGGCCACGACCGTTTATCCCCCGTTTCTTATACTAGATCCTGTTTAATTGTCATCTAGGTTTTGCAGTTTCGACTCTATTTCACTTACTGGAAGCAAAACAACTGCAAATACAATAAGTTTACCCGAAATTATTAGCGCTAACTGCTATATTAGCAGCAGCGTAATTATTTCGGGCTTTGTTTTTTTGCTCTTGAGCGCGCCCTGGAGGACTTGAACCCCCGACATCAGGTTTTGGAGACCTGCGTTCTACCAACTGAACTAAGAGCGCACAAGCTGTTTTTGATTCAGTGATTGCGCTGAACTAAATTTCAGTTTAACGCAATATGCGATTTATATCATACCTTAATTTTGTCGGGAAAACAAGTCAGCGGCAGATGCCGCTTGCAGCTTGAGATTTCTCCCATACTTTTGAAGGACGAATCACAAAGGGCGGTCAAACCGTTGCTTGATTCGGGTTGCCTTACCTACGCGATCGCGGAGATAATATAGTTTAGCACGGCGGACTTTACCGCGACGTAACACTTTAATGCTGTCAATCCGGGGAGAATGCAACAGAAATACCCGCTCAACGCCCACGCCTTGAAAAACCTTACGAACTGTAATAGTTTCGTTGATGCCGCCATTGCGCTTGGCAATCACAACTCCCTCGTAGGGTTGTACGCGGTATTTTTCGCCCTCCTTGATTTTCACTCCCACTTTTACAGTGTCGCCCACATAAATGTCGGGCAGATTCGATTTTATCTGTTCCGCTTCAATGGAGCGGATAATCTCTTGAGCGTTCATAGTCTTTCTGTCTGCTTAAAAAAAACTCACGATCATCAATGATAAATCGATAATCCTATTTCAGTCTACTTGTTAGGATTGATAATTGTACTGATACAACAGCTTGCATATCGAAGCTATATTGCAGAATGCCGTACTATAAAGGAAAAATTTATGAAATTTAGTATCGTCATCAGTACCTATAATCGCTTGAATTTGCTGCAAAGAGCAATTGATTCGGCTCGTAACCAAACAATGGAGTGCGAGGTGGTTGTTGCTGATGATTGTTCTTCTGATCACACCCAAACCTATCTCAAAAGCTTAGGGGACAAGGTTGTTTACCATCGTAACGAAGTGAACCTTGGTCATGCAGCAACGGTGAATGCTGGAGTTGCCAAAGCTAGCGGCGACTGGATTAAGTTTTTAGATGATGACGACTATTTAGCGCCCAACTGTATAGAAGAGATGGCAAAGGCGATCGCACTTCGCCCCGAAGCTGTAATCTGCTCTTGTGTGGCGGCTCAGGTGGATGGCAATGAAGTTGAACTCTCTCGCACCCCCCAAGTTGGCCCTGGTTTAGCTTTTTATATCCCCCAAGCCGATATTCATTACGGGATGCTTTTAGAACTTGTACCCTTTGGCACACCTGTACAAGTAGCTTGTCGACGTGATGCTTTTCTACAAAGTGGTGGTTGGGACTCCACACTCGATGCTAACTGTGATGACATCGATTCCTGGATTCGGATTGCTCAGTTTGGCGATGCTATTTTCTTCAACCAGTGTCTTGCTTACCGCACTATCTGGCCGGGTGCGTATAATCAAAAGTTTTCTTTGTCTCGGCGGTTAGCGACAAATATTTTGATGAAGGAAAAAATTTATGCCTTGGTAAATGAGCAACATCGCTCAAAGATTCCCGTCTTTCAGGATATAAAAAATTACCTGAAACTCCATTGGCTTTTAGTCGCACTGAAGCAAAAAAATCTCAAGAGTTTTCTTTCAATCATAGATTCATCTATACTTTCTCCTCGGTCTTGGAAGTTTTTGCTAACTGCTATTTCATCACGTCGCTCTCAGGGAAACAATTCTCAAATTCGTAAACTTGTACTGATTGAGTTGTACTATGATGTCTGGCAAAATGCCCAGAATCAAAACGCCAGTCTTCAGAATTTAGAATTAGATTCTGTACCACTGGTGGACTTGCCCATGAGCGCCCAGTCGAACTCTCAGCACTAAACGAGGACGTTACTACCAATTACCAGATTTGTCGCGGTGAAATTATCCAAAGTCGCCAAGGTGTAAAAAGAATAATAAGCAAAGACTTTAACTTCTGTAGAAGTACCCGATTGCAAAAATTGTAGGTTGCCATCACCAATGGGATTGCTGCTACTGTAGCCCCGACTCTTAAACAGGTCAGTGAGAACTAACTTATCCTCGCTTTGATTAAAATCAGTGATTGTATCGCCGATATCATCCAAGGTTTGGGAGATGAACTGGTCATGGCCGTTACCGCCAGTCAGGGTATCGGAATTTGAACCACCAACAAGGATGTCATCGCCAGCACCACCAATGAGGCTATCTTGACCTGTACCACCAACCAGAATATCATCGCCAGCACCACCAATAAGGGTATCCTGACCGTAACCTACACCACCTTTTAGTAGGTCGTTGCCACTCTTGCCGTCGATGCGGTCATCACCCCCCTGACCATTAATGACATCATCTGAGTTGTCAAACCCATCGACATTGTTGTTCAAGTCATTGAGAAAGGTGACTGTGTTTTTGTTGAAGATGGTGCTTTGGGTGGAGTTGGCATTGAAGATATCAAAGCTGTCACGAATGCTGCTTTGCCCATCAAACAGGATATTACCCAACGTTGATAGGTTATCTAGGTTTTCCAGGGGAAAGTTTTGCAGGATAACTTTGTCATCAGCCACCCCTTCAAAGGTGAGTTCCAGATTATTACCATTCTGGGTGAGTTGCAGATTTCGGGCAGTTAATCCAGCACCTTGGAATTTTAGGGTATCTAATTCGCTAGCGATCGCTGCTGATGGATTTGAGCCTTTACCTAACCCACCAAAATCAGTGATGGTATCAACACCGTCACCTAAATTGTAAATAAATTTATCTTTGCCACCGCCACCAGTTAGGATGTCGTTACCTTGATTACCTGTGATGGTATCGTTCCCAGCTTGAGCGTTAATTATGTCACCATAGTTTTTGCCCGCTAGATTATCAGCGCCATTGGTTCCATTCACCCCATTGAACTCTAAAGCACCAATATCAACTGTACCTTCAGATATTCTGTCAAATCCAGCACCCCGTTGATCAGTGGTAATACCTGCTGGAATCAGAGCATTATTGCCTGCGTTAATGGCGGGACTATTGCCAATTAAGGCATTAGTAAAAGTTGCATCGCCGTTATTTTGCAGTGGGCTGAGTTTAGGATCAATGGGGTTGGCGCTGGTGCCGACGAGGGTGCTAGTAGTAAAGCCAGTGCTAGCAATGTTATTGCCAATCAGATTATAGCCAAGGTCGGTGAAATTGCCCTCAACATCGGGGTTTAAAAGATAAGTTGTTCCTTCAACCAAGTTGCCTGCGATGATGGTATTTCCAAGAATAACAGTACCATTTGATCCATTGAAAACGCCGCCATTCTCAGCATAAATGCCGTAGTTACCTGTTGCGTTGTTATTGGTAATTGTGCTGTTGATGATGTTAAGTTCGTCGCTAAAGTCGTAAATGCCACCCCCATTATCTAATGCTTTATTGCCAGATACAGTACTATTAGTCAGGGTAGCTGTACCGATACTAAAAGGAAGATCATCTCCTCCGTTATAAATACCAGCCCCGTTATTCGCCGTATTGTTAGATACAGTGCTATTGGTAAGCTTGAAGTTACCTTCAGTATAAATACCACCACCAGTAGAGCTTGTCGTATTGCCAGAGATACTGCTTTCAGTTACGTTGAGGATGCCTTCGCTATAAATGCCGCTACCGCTGGAGGTTGCCGTATTGTCAGAGACGCTGCTTTTAGTTAAGCTAAGGACGCCTTGATTAGAGATCCCGCCGCCGCTAGAGGTTGCAGTATTGCCAGAGACATTAGTATTGGTAAGCTTAAGGGTTCCTTTGTTATTGATACCGCCACCGTTGGAGGTTGCCGTATTATTAGAGACATTACTATTGGTCAGGCTAAGAAGGGTATTGTTATTAACCAAAATACCGCTATCATTACCGTTAGCAACTTTTAAACCATCAATACTGACATCTCTTCCTAATCCTGATATCTCAAACACCCTAGAGGCATTATTTCCGCTGACTGTAAGGTTTGATGCCCCAGTTCCAAGAATGGTGACATCATCGGTAATTTTCAGTTGCCCAGAGGTGAGAGTGATAATATCTGGGGTGGTATCCTTGAACACTCCCCCAAAAGTGATCGCATCATCCCCAGTAGTCGCATTAGCTAAATTAATTGCTTCCCGGAGTGTGGTAACGCCGTTGTTGCCATCACCATCATCAGCGTCCCCGGTATTGTTCACTGTGAAGGTCGCCAGTACTCCTGCGTAAGCTTTCCGAGTAGTTTCTGTAAACGGTAGAGTAACTTCCATCTGGGCAGTGCGTATTTCCAGTTCCCAGTTACCTCCTAATGCCGCATTGCCTATCATCTGACGGGAAGCAGCAATATTTGCTCCTGTTAGTTGATGCAGTTTGGTAACAAATTCTGCCCCCACATCACCGTCAGCGACGTTGCAACCATATACGAGTAGGTTGGCTACAGTTGTAGCAGATGTAACTAATGGTTTAGCAGTTTTGGATGAGGTGGAAAATATCTTCTGCCATTGTTGCAGTTGCTGGCTGTGGTATTCGAGGGTATCGAGTCCCAAGTGAGTGTTGCCAAGTTGCAAGCTACCGGGGGCACCGTGGCAAACAATATGAATGCTGTTAAAATTCTGGTCAGCGCGAGTTGCCAAAATCTTTGTAATTTGTTCAACACCATTCTGTGTCGGCTGAATAACAAATACTTCGGTGTTGGGAATAACGCCGTTAATTAAACTCTGATAGTCTTCTACTGCTGTGTCGATGAAGACTAGGTTATGTGTATATGAGGTGGGAATTACGGAATTTAATCGGAAGTGTGGAGTATGTAACGTTGCCATTTTGTCACCTCAAACTAAGGTTATGAGTTCAACTCAAATTGACTGAAGCTCGATCATTACTGGGCTTTCACACAATTACTAACAGTAATAATGAATTATTTGTTACCATTAATTCCCTTCTTTATAATCAAGTAAATTGCTGTTTTTGTAAAGCAGTATTTAAAAAAGGCTTTTATTCTCTGTTTTGGCTGGTGTGCTGTACTAGAGTTTCGATACTAAGTATTGGGAAATATAAAATTTGAGATAACAGATTCAGTCTTTAGAATTTTGAAGTTTTACCCCGATTTATCGAGCCGTTACTGAATAAGTCTTTAAGCTAAGTAACTGGTAATAAGCGCTCTTAATCAGTAGAAAGTGGTTAATTTTACGCACTACTGACTACTTTTGAGTTGTCGCTGAAGACCTCAATAATTATGTTGGTTAATTTATACGCGGTTACTTATCTTTATTTTTTATATACATCTCAAAGATTATGCGAATCATACATATTTTGAACCACGTTCAAGAAATAGGTAACGGTATTGTGAATGTGGCTGTGGATCTGGCTTGTCTACAGGCAAAATCTGGTTATGAGGTCGCGGTTGTTTCTGCTGGTGGAGAATACGAGGCTTTACTAGAGCTTTGTGGTGTCAAACATTATCACTTAGACCAAAGCAGAAAACCGCTAAATACGATTAAAGCAGCTATACGTTACCGAGCGATCGCAGCTGAATTTCAACCGGATATTGTTCATGCCCACATGATGACGGGGGTAATATTAGCACGCATTTTTAAGGGACGCAAATATGCTTTAGTTTCTACAGTCCACAACGAATTTCAGCGTGCTAGCTTGCTGATGGGTTTAGCTGACAGAGTAATTGCTGTCAGTCAGGCTGTATGTGATTCTATGATTAGGCGTGGTATTCCAGAAAACAAGTTGCGGGTGGTATGTAACGGCACTTTAGGCAGTCCCCGCACTAGACAGATACAAGATTATCTACCTTTACCATTACAACATCCAGCGATCGCCACTGTAGCCGGAATGTATCAACGCAAGGGAATTGCTGAGTTAATTGCTGCCTTTGAACAAATTGCCTCAGATTTTCCCCAAGCCCATCTTTATTTGGTAGGAAATGGCCCTGATAAACAGCTATTTGAGGCACAGGCACAAGCAACTTCTGTAAAAGAACGCATTCATTTTGAAGGCTTTCAACCAGAACCTCAACGCTATCTGATATCTTGTGACATATTTGTGCTGGCTTCCCACCGTGACCCTTGCCCTTTGGTACTTTCGGAAGCTAGAGAAACTGGAACTGCGATCGTCGGCACTCAGGTAGACGGGATTCCTGAAGCTTTAGACAATGGGCGAGCAGGTCTTTTGGTGCCAGCAAAAGATAGTCATGCTTTAGCTGGGGTTTTAGTGCAATTACTGAGTAATACTGAGATGCTGCAAGAGTGGAAACAGCGGGCAAAGAAAAACCTAGATAGGCTGAGTGTTGCCCGTGTCCATCAGGAAACAATGACAGTGTATCGTGAGTTAATTACAGAATGAGGGTATGGGCACAAGAGGCAGAGGTGCGGAGGAGCAGAGGGGAACTTATTGCAACTTCTCCCCTGCTCCCTGCTCCCTTGCTTCTTTCCCAGTCCCCTTAACAGAGCGATCGCTTTAATTTTAAAGCTACGCCTAAAGCGCCAAAAACCAGTACACCCAAAACGTTAGTTGATTCAGGAACAGCCGTGTAATAAGAAGCCACTCTGATCGGCCCATCTTTATCTTCTTGGTCTGCTGGAATTGGTGGAATGATTCCAGCACCTGGCGCTAGATTAGGCAGGGTAGCGAATGGATTGTAAAACAGAGTTCCGTTTGGGATGACGCCACCACTAAAAGTGACAGTACTACCAGCAATGGTAATGTCTGTAAAAATATCCTTTAGATCGGGGTTAGCAGAGTTACCAATCTTCCCATCTCCATTAACATCTCCCCACTCCACTGTTTCATTATCCAATGGTGGAGTAGAATTCGGATTACTATAGGACAGGGTTTTTAAATCAAAGACCAAGCTATTTATATCGTATCCGGTAGCATTTAGAAAGTTATTAGCTACATCTGGGACACCATATTCTATTACTTGCCCTGGTAGAAACCCTGTAAGGGTTCTTGGTTTTTTTGCATTGAGTACATCTTGATTTTTAGTCGTCACAATGGGTTCTACAAAGATGACGGCTCTTGCTGGTATCGAAGACAAAAAACTAATTCCTGCTGCTCCGAGAACAGACAAGGCTATTTTTGTGGCAATTCTAGTCATATTTGTGTCCTTTGGATATTGATTAACAGAGTGCTATACCTCGTGGTTTAAATCAAACAGCAAGAACTCACTTTTAAACTGCTATCTACCAGCTAGATAAATAGTGCTTAATGTGTGTTTGCTCACTGAGTTGATATCTACTCATAGGTTGATTTATAAAGCAATTCTTGTAATGCTTTATCATGATAACTAGTAATTTCACGCAATCTTTATAAAAAATCCAAATTATAACTTATACATTGACAGATTAGACAATGTGTGATTCATAAGTAATTACCCTGACTGCTAATGAACTGTGGTTCATTCTGTCTTAACGGGACGCTACAACATAGCAGGTTTGAGATGAATCCCCAGAGGGTTATTCCCGGATCTTAAAGTCGTTCGTTCGGTGTAGAAAACCCTGAAGCTCTTTTATACTCCCCTTAATTGCATTAAATTCTCCCTCAGATCGCTGCC
>NZ_JABXKO010000046.1:0-65258 GCF_017114965.1 Nostoc sp. JL31 | reverse complement strand
AGTTTACTTTGACGCATTCATTGACCTTGCTACAATTCATATCTGGATTAACAAAATATTATTAGTGGGATAGGTTCACATAAGTCGAATTACCCCCCTTAATCCCCCCTTGGAAAGGGGGGAGACCGAAAATCTAGTTCCCTCCCCTTTCCAAGGGGAGGGTTAGGGTGGGGTAAAACCCTGGTTAATCAACTATTTCAAACTTGTGTGTACACCGTAGTTTGTCAAGGGGGAGAACCGGACATTTATTTCCCCCCAATACATCGGGGGGATTAAGGGGGGTAAATCCAATTTACTCCTTATAAAGATCCAGCAATCATCCCAGCAAGTAAAATAAAACCAATCCACACGTTTTGCCGGAACATCTTACCATAAGCAGAATTAGGTAAGTGTCGCTCTCTTAATCGCAGAGACTGCCAAACCCATCCGATAGTAGCAACTGCAAGGCTAATCCAGAAGGCTAAGTGCAGATGTATAACTACACCTAACCAAGACAATAACAAAATTGTGCCAGCAAAGAAAATTCCAATGGCTAGAGGGGCATAATTACCAAAAAATAGGGCGCTAGAATTAACACCAATGCGGCGATCGTCTTCTTTGTCGCTCATAGCGTAAACTGTATCAAATCCCAATGTCCACAGTACTGTCGCGCCCCAAAGCAACCAAGTTGGTTGAGAAATGCTTTGCGTTACTGCACTCCAGCTAATCAATACCCCAAAACCCCAAGCGATGGAAAGCACCAGTTGCGGTACAGGAAACACCCGCTTTGCACCTGGATAAAGCAAAATTACAGGCACTGCTGCCACGCATAACCAGAAACTCAGGGGGTTAAGATAAAAGGCCAAAACTGCTGCACACGCTAAAGAGACGATCGCAACTACAATCCCAACTTTCACAGATAAGGCACGAGAAGCGAGGGGGCGATCGCGTGTTCTCTCCACTTCTGGATCGATATCCCGATCCCACAAATCGTTGACAACACACCCAGCCGCACTTGTGGCCAGAGTACCCAATATAATCACACCAACCAGAGGTAAAGGCGGTTTTCCTGAAGCTGCCAAAAACACAGCCCAAAGGGCAGGAATCATTAAAATTAACCGCCCTTCTGGTTTATGCCAGCGTAAAAGCCGGATAATTACAAGCCAAATTGGTGACTGGGGGCGTTCTGGCGTCGTTAACATAGAAATCAACAAATAACTTTAGAGAGATGAATTCACATTTCTTTACATCTATAGAATAACGTTATTTGTTATTTGTAAAAACATAACCCAAAATGGCAACTTTAAATATTTTTAAAATAGTCACTCAGGTTATAAATAGTAGGGTGAATAGACATAGCTCAGTTACCCTCGATCAAGCTGAGTTGCGAATGCTGAGTATTTTTTCATTTACTCAATATTCAGCACTGGCTCAATGCCCTGCTACCGCTAACAGCACTCAGTCTGAGCAAGTGTGTTGTCATAAATATCAGTGCTAGCTACCCCGACGTATCACCGTTTGCCATCATTTCTTAATAAAGAGAGAAAACTAGATGCTGAATTTAGTTTCTAGCTGGGAGAGTATTCCTACTCAACCATCTAAGCAACATCGGATTATTGCTGCCATTGACCTGGGAACAAATTCTCTACACATGGTAGTAGTCAAGATTGACCCCACACTACCAGCTTTCAGCATTATTGCAAGAGAAAAGGAAACCGTGAGGCTTGGCGATCGCAATCTTACCACTGGAGAACTCAAGCCAGAGATCATAAAAAAGGCGATCGCTGCTTTAGGACGCTTCCAAGAAGTTGCCAAAACTATCAACGCTGAAACTATCATCGCTGTGGCAACTAGTGCTGTACGGGAAGCCCCCAATGGTAAAGATTTTTTGCACACAATAGAAACGGAGTTGGGTTTAAGCGTTAACTTGATTTCTGGTCAAGAAGAAGCGCGGCGCATCTATCTTGGCGTGCTGTCGGGGATGGAATTTAACAACCAGCCTCACACCATTATTGATATTGGCGGTGGTTCCACAGAATTAATTTTAGGCGATAGTCAGCAAGCCCGGACTCTCACCAGTACCAAAGTTGGTGCAGTGCGACTCACTAGCGAGTTAATCACTACTGACCCCATCAGCACCCCTGAGTTCCAGTATTTGCAAGCTTATGCACGTGGGATGTTGGAACGTTCTGTAGAAGAAATCTTAGCAAACCTAGAGTTAGGGGAATCTCCGCGTTTGGTGGGTACGGCAGGCACAATTGAAACCCTGGCAATGATTCATGCACGGGAAAAGTCGGGTGTTATTCCTTCCACTCTCAACGGCTACCAATTTAGTTTTAAAGACTTGCAAGAGTTGGTAAATCGCTTGCGGAAACTGAGTAATTCCGAAAGGGCTGAGATTTCTGGTATGCCAGAGAAACGCCCTGAAGTTATCCTCGCTGGGGCAGTAATATTACAGGAAGCAATGACCCTTTTGGGTAGTGAATTGATTACAGTTTGTGAGCGTTCTCTGAGAGAAGGCGTAATCGTAGACTGGATGCTAACCCACGGTTTAATTGAAGATAAGCTACGCTATCAAAGTTCAGTTCGGGAACGGAATGTTCTCAAACTCGCGGATAAATACCACATCAACTTAGAATACAGCGATCGCGTGGCAAAATTTGCCGAGAGTTTATTTGACCAAACTCAAGGTACTCTACATCATTGGGGAACTGACGAGCGACAAATGCTGTGGGCAGCGGCAATATTACACAATTGCGGTCACTATATCAGCCATTCGTCTCACCACAAGCACTCTTACTATTTAATTCGCAATGGAGAATTACTCGGTTATACAGAAACCGAGATTGAAATTATTGCCAATTTAGCGCGTTATCATCGCAAATCGCCGCCTAAGAAAAAACATGAAAACTACCAGAGTTTGCTGACTAAACAACAGCGACAAATTGTTAGTCAATTAAGTGCAATTTTAAGGTTGGCAGTAGCATTAGATAGAAGACAAATTGGTGCAGTTGCTCAAGTGCAATGTGAGTATTATCAACAGCTTAGGCAGGTCAACCTGCTAATTTTTCCATCTCAATCAGATGATGATTGTGCTTTAGAACTTTGGAGCTTAGATTATAAAAAAGGAGTGTTTGAGGAAGAGTTTGGAGTGAAATTAGTAGCGAGTTTAGAAAAGTCTAGTATTCCTAACTTGTCTTAGAAATTAGGGTGCGTTAACACAGTGTAACGCACCTGTAAATAAGCTTATGTTTATGCTTGCGATCGCTAGTCAGCTTGAGAAGTTAGTCTCAGTATAAAAGTTTAAGGTAAAAGTCAGAAAAATTTATTTAATAACTTTTTAGGAAGGTATGATTAACAAGTAGCATTCTATTGTACAACAAAAATATTAATTAAATTTGTAACCTGTATTACATTAAAATATTCATCTAATTTTGACATCCAACTTAAGGATGAATTTATAACTGTCCTAAGAACCATTTAAAAATAAAAATTAGTAATTAGAATAGACTTAACAATCTATTAAATGTAGGTTATGTTGCTAGTGGATATCTAAGCCGGGAAACTTAGATATCCTTATATAAAATTTCACTAGTTTAATAAGTAATCATGCAGACATAATATTGAGGGCTGCCAAAGAAACTTGCGCAGAAGCTTAGAAAGAAGTAGGGGCGCAAGGCCAAAAGCCCCTACGACAGGTGTGGTTCAAATATATGAAAACTGCTGTAGCTGTTATTTGCGCTCTGAAGTTATTCATGCACCTGATATCTTGCACCAGGCGACTGGAAGTCGCGGCTACACAGGCAAAACCCGCCTGCGCGGGTTGAAAACCTTGATTTTGCATTAGTCCGCGTAGGCGGACGAAAGTTTGTATAGCCGCGATTTCTAATCGCCAGGGCTAGGTGCAAGATATGAGGCACTGCGCATGCGCACTTTTTGAGGGGTAAAAACCTGATTTGGTATAAGTATTAACTGTATTTATATCGGAAGCTAAACCAACTGAAGACGATTAAGGTAAATTATCTACGTGATTACACTAAAATTACTTTGTAGACTAGTGCTTTTTAGGTTGACTAGATAGATAATAAAAGTAAATATGAGCAAAAATAGAGAACTCACATTTAAGGAGCTTTAATGACTAAAGGTATTACCGGTGCTGTAAATTCACTAGTAGCAAACTTCTCGCGACGAAATGCACTTTTGTGGCTTGGAGGTAGTGGAATGACTACCGCCTTGATGGTGGCAACACAAAAGGAAGTGAACGCTAAAGACAACAAAGAGTTGAAATTGGTGAACCCACCAACATTATATAATCCAACCCAAAATGGCTATAGCCATATAGCTGTGACACCATCAAGGGCGAGAACCGTCTATATTTCTGGTCAGTTTGGTTCCGATTTACAAGGGAATCTTGTCTCCAATGAATTTGAAAAGCAGTTAATACAGGCTTTTAAAAACCTCCGTTATGCCATAGCAGCGGTTGGGGCACAACCACAAGATGTAGCAAAAACTACTGTTCTTATAGTGGATCACAACCAAAGTAAATTGATCCCGTTAGGACGTGAAATTATAAATTTATGGGGGAATAAACCACCAGCAAACACTCTTATTCCCGTTCCTAGACTTGCACTTGACGGTATGTTGTTTGAAATTGATGCTTATGCGGTAATTCCAGATAACCGTAGTTGAGGGCTGGTTTCAATATAACCCTATCAATCACAGTCGGCGGAATAACAAACTTCCGCTACTGTCAATCAATCATAGTCTCTATTGTTTGAGTAGGTAATTGCCTTTCGTCAGACGACGAAACCTAACTAAAAATCCCAGCAGGTGCTAATAGTTAGCTTTTGTTAACTTGGCTTTTTAAAGATTAAAGGGAAAAGGTGAAAGGTTTCTAATCCCTTTACCTTTAATCTTTCCCAATCCCTCACAAGCACATTTTTGAGTTGACAAATTACTAGCTTACGCTTTGCAGCTTCCTAATTTTCTACTGAGAATCTTGACGTTTTTGTGTAGGATATTCTATCTCTGCATTTGATGCTTTCAAAGCTTGTCCTCACAGCTGCGGTTACTAATTTGGGAACAATCAATTTATAAATCACTAGGATTTAACAGTATGTTTAGTACTCATGTTAATATTTCTGGATACCAGATAATTGAAGAAATCTACAATGGTTCGAGAACTATAGTTTATCGAGGGTATAGAGAAACTGATTCATTACCTGTAGCGATCAAACTGCTGAAAAATCCATATCCCTCCTTTAATGAACTGGTGCAGTTTCGCAATCAGTACACCATTGCCAAAAATCTCAACTCATCTTTAATTGTCCAAACTTACAGCCTGGAGGTGTATCAAAATGCCTATGCGTTGGTGATGGAAGATTTTGGTGGCATTTCTTTAAAAGATTATTTTGCTCGCGATCAAACGCGAGATATTAGGTTTTTGCAAGAGTTTTTTCAAATAGCGATCGCACTGTGTAATACCTTAGAAATACTCTATAGTCAGCGGATCATTCATAAAGATATCAAACCGAGCAATATTTTAATTAATCCAGAAACCAAACAAGTTAAATTAATCGACTTTAGTATTGCCTCTCTATTACCAAGGGAAACGCAAACGCTAATCAGCCCCAATGTATTAGAAGGAACACTAGCTTATATTTCTCCAGAACAAACAGGGAGGATGAATCGGGGAATTGACTACCGGACTGATTTTTATTCACTTGGTGTAACTTTCTACGAATTACTCACAGGTGAGTTACCTTTTCAATCAAACGATCCAATGGAGTTGGTGCATTCTCATATTGCTAAGGTAGCCTCATCAATACATTTAATTAACTTACAAATTCCGCCGATAATTTCGGATATCGTCAGCAAATTAATGTCAAAAAATGCTGAAGACCGCTATCAGAGTGTATTAGGATTGAAGTATGATTTAGAAATTTGTTTTTCTCAACTGAAGACAACAGGTGAAATTGAAAGTTTCCCAATTGCCCAAAGAGATGTATGCGACAGATTTATTATCCCTGATAAACTCTATGGACGAGAAGCAGAAGTAGAAACTCTGCTAGAAGCATTTCAAAATGTCAGCCTGGGTGCAACAGAAATAACGCTAGTAGCTGGGTTTTCGGGGATTGGTAAAACTGCGGTTGTTAACGAAGTCCATAAACCTATTGTTCGTCAACACGGTTATTTTATCAAAGGCAAATTTGACCAATTTAATCGGAATATTCCTTTTTCTGCATTTGTCCAAGCTTTCCGTAACTTCATGGAGCAATTACTAGCAGAAAGTGATGTCCAAATACAAAAATGGCAAAATCAAATTATTCAAGCATTAGGTGAAGACGGACAGGTAATTATTGAAGTCATTCCCGAATTAGAAAAAATTATTGGCAGACAACCACCTGCATCAGAATTATCAGGTAACGCAGCACAAAACCGATTTAATTTATTATTTCAGAAATTTCTCCAAATATTTACAACTAAAGAACATCCTTTAGTTATATTCTTAGATGACTTGCAGTGGGTAGATTCGGCTTCATTGAAACTCATACAATTATTAATCAATGAAGCTAATCAGGGATATTTATTATTAATTGGTGCGTATAGAGACAATGAAGTATTCCCAGCCCATCCGTTGATGGTAATGTTGGATGAAATTCGCAAAACAGGTGTCAAGCTAAATAGTCTTAACCTAAAGCCACTCAACCAATTACAATTGAATCAACTTGTAGCCGATACATTAAATTGTGCAGAGAATGTGGCATTATCTCTTTCACAATTGATTTACCGTAAAGCTCAAGGAAATCCATTTTTTGCAACTCAAATCCTGAAATAATTACATCAAGACCAACTAATTCAATTCAATTTTGCCGAGGGATGTTGGCAATGTGACATTTCTCAAATAAATCAGCAAACTCTAGCAGACAATGTTGTTGATTTTATGGTTTTCCAACTACGAAGACTACCAGAATCAACTCAACAACAATTGAAGCTAGCCGCTTGTATTGGTAATCAGTTCGATTTAAAAACATTAGCGATTGTTTCTAAACAATCGGAGGTAGAAACCGCAGATTGCTTGTGGAAGGCTTTGCAAGAAGGGTTGATTTTGCCGCAAAGTGAGGTTTATAAGTTTTTTGTTGGTTCCGAAAATCAAGCAGCTACTCAAGAACAGTCTGAGATGGTTGTATATAAATTTTTACACGATCGCGTCCAGCAAGCTGCCTATTCACTCATTCCAGAAGCACAAAAACAGTCAACACACTTACAAATTGGGCAATTGTTATTGCAGAATACGCCTAAAGAGCAGCAAGAGTCAGGAATTTTTGCGATCGTTAACCAATTCAATTACGGACTGGAATTATTAGAGGAAGCTGACGAACGAGAACATTTATCCCGGTTAAATCTGATAGCTGGTTGTAAAGCCAAAAACTCGACAGCTTATGCGACAGCAGTTGAGTATTTAAAAGTGGCAATTCTTTTATTACCGATAAATGCTTGGCAAAGCAGCTACGATTTGGCTCTTGCTGTTTACGAATCTGCGGCTGAGGCAGAATATCTAAATACAAACTTTGATTCATCAAAATCATTAGTAGAGATTATCCTCAAAAATGCTAAATCTCCATTAGAAAAGGTTCGTACCTATGAGATTCAAATCCAATCTTATACAGCGCAAAATAAATTCATTGAAGCAATAGCCACAGGTAGAGAAGCACTGCAATTACTAGATTTGACGTTACCTGAAGACAGTAACACTCAAATTATTTTTGAGGAACATGACCAATTACAACAAATGTTTGTTCATCAATCGATTGTAGCATTGGCAAATATGCCAGAAATAATTGATCCCCAAAAATTAGTTGCGCTCCGCATATTATCGGGTTTGTTTGCTCCAGTTTATATAGCCAAACCGATGTTATTGCAGCTCAAAATTTTTACAATGATCAAAATTTGTATCAAGTACGGCAACTCACCACAGGCAGCTGTTGCTTATAGTCTCTATGGATTATTTTTGTGCAGTATTGGTGCAATTGAAGATGGGTATCAGTTTGGTAAACTGGCAGTACAACTTTTAGAAAAATTTCAAACTAAAGAACTTAAAAGTAGGGTTTATTTAACATTTAGTCTGTTTATTAAACATTGGAAAAATTCAATTAAATCCACATTGAATCTATTTTTGGAGGGGTTGCAAAGTGGATTAGAAACCGGAAATTTAGAATATGTAGGCTATTGTGCCAATTGCTATTGTCAATTTCTCTTTTGGAGTGGAGAAAACCTAGAAAATGCTGTGCTAGAAGCAGATAAATATTGCGATCTAATGCAGCAAATCAAACAAGAGGTATCTCTGGTTTGGGGAAATATCTGGCGGCAGACGGTTCTAAATTTACAAGGAGAAGCGGCTAATCCCTGTTGTTTAATTGGTAAGCATTTTCACGAAGTTGAAATGTTACCGACTTTAATTGAAACTAACAATATTAATGGTATTTGTTATGTCTATCTAGCAAAAACGCTACTGGCTTATCTTTTTGGTGAATACGAATCTGCTTGGGAATATTCTCAAAAATTTGAGCAGTATGAGCAGGGAGCAGCAGGCTTATTAATTGTTCCTTTGCGGAATTTCTATCAATCTTTGAGTTTGTTAACTCTTTGTTCTCAGGTAAATGAAGCACAGCAACAGCTTTATCTCCAAAAAGTAGCCGAAAACCAGTCAAAAATGCAAGAATGGGCGGCTCATGCGCCAGTCAATTATCAGCACAAGTACAATTTAATTTTAGCTGAACAAGCTCGTGTAACTGGCGATCGCTTACAAGCCGCAGATTATTATGAAATAGCGATCCAAGGAGCGATCGCCAATGACTATATTCAGGAAGCCGCGATCGCTAACGAACTTGCTGCCAAATTTTACCTAGAATGGGGTAAAGAAAGAGCCGCAGAAGGATATCTGCAACAAGCATATTACAGTTATGCCCGTTGGGGAGCAAAAGCCAAAACTGATGACTTGGAAAAACGCTATCCCAAATTACTCAAACCCATTTTGCAACAGCAAGAATTCAACTTAAATCCCTTAGAAACCATAGCTAGCATTGCTCGCACATCTAGTTACACTACCAGCAGTACTAATATTTCTGATGCTCTAGATTTAACCTGCATTCTCAAAGCAGCTCAAACTATCTCCAGTTGTATCGAATTAGACGCACTTATCAGCAGTCTCACTCGCATTATCTTAGAAAACTCTGGTGCGAAAACATGTGTATTAATTCTTCCTCAAAAAGATACTTGGCAAGTGCGGGCAATTACCTTTATCGATCAACAGTCAAATTCCCAGACTGATGTCAAAACCATTCTTGATTCACAACTAATAGATGCTTGCCAATATATTCCGCGAAAACTAATAAATTATGTTAAGAATACTCAAGAAACCGTCATTATAGACAATTGTAAAACAAATATTCCTGGTGTAATTGGGGAATATATGCTCCTACATCAACCTCAAAGTGTATTATGTACACCCATTATTAACCAAGGTAATTTAGTGGGGATTATCTACCTAGAAAATCAATTGAATCAAGGAGTATTTACTAGTAATCGTTTAAAGGTGATTAACCTACTGTCCTCCCAAGCAGCAATTGCCTTAGAAAATGCTCGGCTTTATCAACAAGCTGGGCAAGCTTTACAAGATTTGCAACAAGCTCAATTACAAATAGTCCAAAGTGAAAAGATGTCTGCATTGGGTAACTTAGTTGCTGGCGTAGCTCATGAAATGAATAATCCTCTTGGTTTTATTGCTGCCAGTCTCCAACAAGCTAAACCAACATTTATTGATATTATTGAACACTTGAAACTATATGAAAAAAAGTTTCCTATTCCCGGAGATGAAATCTTTACTCATGCCGAAGAAATTGATTTGGAATATAGCTTAGAAGATTTGGTCAAGATGATTGATTCGATGACAATAGCGTGTGACAGGCTCAAAAACATTAGCACCAGTCTGCGTACTTTCTCCCGTGCCGATAGAGATTACAAAGTACCGTTTAACATTCATGAAGGCATTGATAGTACGATTTTAATTCTCAAACATCGCCTGAAAGCTAACGAAGAACGTCCAGCTATTGAAATAATCAATGAGTACGGAAATTTACCCAAAATTGAATGTTTTCCTGGCCAACTAAATCAAGTATTTATGAATATCTTAGCGAATGCCATTGATGCCTTGGATGAATCAAATGCAGGTAAGAGTTTTGGAGAAATTCAAGCCAATCCCAATCGGATTAAAATTACCACCTGTTTAAAAGTTAAACAAGTTGAGGTGAGCATTGCTGATAATGGTCAAGGCATGAGTGAATCAGTCAAGCAAAAGATATTTGACCACTTATTTACTACAAAAAGTGTTGGTAAAGGAACAGGATTAGGATTAGCGATCACTCAGTCTATTGTTGTAGAAAAACATGGCGGTTCACTGGTTGTAAATTCTACCCCAAACCTTGGAACAGAATTTGTGATTACCTTACCGATTCTGGCTCAGACTCAAAATTAACTTGGAACCACCAGTCAATAGCAAAAGTTAGAGTTGAGCCAATACAGTTCAGAATGAGTAACAAAACCCTGATGTAGAGACGCGATAACTCGCGTCTTAAAAGACCTTTTTAAAAAATTGTGATACTCATTATAAATCAATACGGTTCAGTTAAGGCTAAAACTCTGTTATCCAAGTCAATTTTTTAACGAACCGCCTTCGCGTAGCGTCTCCAAGAGTTGGCGCAGAGGACGCAGAGAGAAGAAAGAGAAGGAAAAAATTGCTTAACTGAACTGTATTGCATTATAAATCTGGATTGATACATTTAAGATTTTCACAGCCAAAGCCTTGAGTCATCATTGCAGATAGCTGTTGAAAAACTTGTTCATCAAAGTTGAGTTCTCGGATTATTTGGTTATAAGCTTGTCCCTGCGCTATCCGCTTTGCCATTTCCTGAAACTCTACCCAAGTTAAATCACTCTCAACAAATGCTTTAGCAAGGGTAATTACCAGTTCTTCATAATCATTGTCTTCCAACTTTGTCATCATTCGGTGTTCAATGTGAAGCGAATCATCGAAACAGTAATACCAGGATTTCGGTTGCTGCCTAAGTACTCTTCGGAAAAAATCTTGCTGTTTCGAGCGACTAACAGCACGATCTGCCTCACTACATACCATTAAGATTGGGGCAGAAACACAGCCTTGAGCCTTGTCTAAAACCTGATATCCCAATTCTAGAAATATCCGTAAGGCCTTGAGACGAAAACCTTTATAACCAAAATTGCCAGGTGCATTTTTGTTGAACCATTCAAAGTAAATTGGCAGAATTTTGATGAGTTGATCGAATAGTGAATAGCGGCTACCTAAATAAGGCGTGAACAATAAAGTCCGGTCAATCTCTTGAGGATGCTCTAAAGCTAACCAAGCAGCTAAAGTTCCACCTGTTGATAATCCACCAATCACAACTTGTTGACCTAGCGTTTTGGCAATCTGCAACCATTTGATGACAAATTGTTGATAAATCTCAATATCTGTTGGCAAGGGTGGAGGATTTTGAGACTTCCAGTCACCTGAGCGTCCATGACCGGGTTGTAAAGGAATCAAAACGTTATATCCCTTGTTAAAGAAGGCTTTACCAAGCGGCTCGAACTGGTAAGGGCCTGCTGTAAAACCATGCAAAAACAAAAAAGCTTTTGATGTGAAGTCAGGATGAATCAAAAATTTAGAACGGCAGGCTTCATTTTTAAGACCTAGTGTGGACTCTAATTGGTGAACTTGCTCTAGAATTTCTACTGTATTTTGAATGCCAACTTTCATTTATGTAATTATCATATTCACAGACATATAATAATCCTACTTGAATCCTGCTCAGGATACTGAAAAGGAAATCTTTGTCTGGCAAGCTTTTTAAGCAGCTTAGTTATTCAAAAATTAAATAGGAGTTCTATATATGTTACTTTATTAATTACGTAGTTACTCCTAATCTAGCAGAGGACATATTGTTGAGTT
Source organism: Nostoc sp. JL31 (assembly GCF_017114965.1). Classification (NCBI taxonomy): domain Bacteria; kingdom Bacillati; phylum Cyanobacteriota; class Cyanophyceae; order Nostocales; family Nostocaceae; genus Nostoc; species Nostoc sp. JL31. The sequence continues at coordinate 53,257 of NZ_JABXKO010000046.1, read as the reverse complement.
GCCCTGCCAAAAGTGAGAAATATTTTTAAATTCAAATGAGTATTCACTCCAAACTGATTTTCCACAACCCGTCTAGCGGATTAGACTGTTGGAATTGATTATCACTGCTACCGGGCCAATTATTGTCATACACCAACCCAACACTGAATGTTCTATTTAGGGGATATTGTCCTAGTTTTCCAAAACCTTCAATATTTTTTGAGTCAGCGATCGCTCGCTGGTTCAACTGTATAGTTGTTTGGTTGCCGTCGTCAAAGTAAATTGTGGCTCGTTTGTTGTGAAAGCGCACCTGAACTTTGTAGACCCCACCAGTTGCATAGTAATAAGCTCTAGCAGGTAGCTTTTGACCATCAATATTTTGTCCTTTAAGCTCAACTGCCATAGCAGGACTGCATAGCAGCAACAGGACTGGCAGGAATAACCCTAAAACTTTCATTGGTAGTAACAAACACTTTCAATCAACTATTTTCTACTTTAAAACATAAGTAGAGCGACTTAAAAGAAGCAGACTATGTGAAGATAAGTAAATACAGATCGCGGTAAAAAACAAAAAACTTTTGTAGAGAGACGCGATATATCACGTCTCTAACTTTACTCCCTACTCATGAAATAAATCCAAGTCTGTGACAGCACCAACACTACTAGAGGAAACTAACTTCGCATATTTTGCTAAGATGCCTTTTGTATAACGGGGTGGACGGGGTTGCCATTTGGCGCGGCGACTGGCTAATTCTGCATCAGAAATGTTGATTTGTAACAAGCGAGAATTAGCATCGATAGTGATGCTATCACCTTCTTCGACTAGAGCGATCGCACCACCAACGGCGGCTTCGGGAGCAACGTGTCCGACTACCATCCCGTAAGTACCGCCTGAAAAGCGTCCATCAGTAATTAACCCGACTGCATCGCCTAAACCTGCACCAATAATTGCTGAGGTGGGTGCTAGCATTTCCCGCATACCAGGGCCACCTTTCGGCCCTTCGTAGCGGACGATAATTACATCACCAGCTTTAATCTTACCTGCAAGGATGGCATCTAAGCATTCTTCTTCGGAATCAAATACCCGTGCAGAACCGGTAATGCCAGGATTTTTTACCCCAGTAATTTTTGCTACTGCTCCCTCTGTAGCGAGATTTCCTTTCAAGATGGCTAAGTGACCTTGGGCATACATCGGGTTATTCCAAGGACGAATCACATCTTGATTACTTGGTGGTTCATCGGGGACATCTGCTAAAATTTCGGCGATGGTTTTACCTGTAATGGTGATACAGTCACCGTGAAGTAATCCATTTATTAATAGCATTTTCATCACTTGGGGAATACCACCAGCTTGATGTAAGTCTGTGGCGACATATCTACCACTGGGTTTTAAATCGCATAAAACAGGGACACGATCGCGGATAGTTTCAAAATCATCTAGATTAAGTTCTACACCAGCCGCACGAGCGATCGCTAGAAAATGTAACACGGCGTTAGTTGAACCACCCACAGCCATAATTACAGAAATAGCATTTTCTATAGATTTACGGGTGATAATTTGTCGAGGTAACAGTTGATTACGAATTGCTTCTACTAATACCTTGGCTGATTCTTCAGTACTATCGGCTTTTTCATCATCTTCCGCCGCCATTGTGGAAGAATAGGGTAAACTCATACCCATCGCTTCAAAAGCCGAGGACATAGTATTGGCTGTGAACATCCCACCGCAAGAACCAGCACCAGGACAAGCGCGGCGTTCTACTTCCATCAGTTCGGTGTCGTTAATTTTACCAGCACTGTATTCACCCACAGCCTCAAAGGAACTCACAACAGTCAAGTCGCGGCCGTTGTAGTGTCCGGGTTTAATTGTCCCACCGTAAACAAAGATAGCCGGAATATTCATCCGTGCCATTGCAATCATTGCCCCTGGCATATTTTTATCACAGCCACCGATGGCAATCACGCCATCCATGCTTTGACCATTACAGACGGTTTCAATGGAGTCAGCAATCACTTCTCGTGACACTAGGGAATATTTCATTCCCTCAGTTCCCATAGAAATCCCATCACTAATAGTAATTGTGCCGAACATTTGCGGCATTGCCCCAGCTAGTTTAATTCCAGCTTCAGCTATGAGTGCTAGTTGATTAATTCCTATGTTACAGGGAGTGATGGTGCTGTAGGCATTAGCCACACCGACAATTGCTTTCTTAAAGTCTTCATCCTGAAAACCTACTGCACGCAGCATAGCGCGATTTGGCGATCGCTGTACCCCTTGTGTAACAACTTTACTTCTGAAATTCTCTGACGTTGTTTTTTCACTCATTGCTCTGGCCTCAATCAAATCTCTGTACGAGTATGATATGTAGCCTTCTTTGAGATGTCCAATATATATTTATTTAAAATTGAGACTTATAAAGTCTCAAAAATCTGGGACTACGATACTGAGCTACTTTTTTGCTGTAGCTGAGGAATTACATTTCAGCAGGAACTAGACAAACGTATAATTTTATTCAGCAATAAATCGAATGGCTCTCTGCGTTCATATTACTCACCCGCAGAAATTATCAACCCTCAACTCGCGCCACACATCAGACGGTTGCCAGCCAGAGTTACCAACGGAGCGCAAAGGCCGATAGTGTTCACTGATGTAGTCCGATTCGGATGCTTCGATGTACACAGGTAGATTTGGTTCAACTACCGATTCAGGAATATCTTGACTCTCAGGCATCTCAATCGGTTCAGTCGATGGTGGAGTTACTTCTGTTATCTTGCGAATTGGGTTAGAAGTTTTTTTGATGAGTCGTTGCATATTCATAGTCATTATTTGGCAAACACAAGGTAGGATATCCCAGAATACAGTAAGTTATCAGAAAATCCGAAACATTTTGTCGGAAAGTTTTTCCAGATACGGATTGCTTTTCAAAGACGGGAGCGGAGGTGATTGCATGATTGCACTAATAGCCCGTCGTAGACGTGCTATACAAAAGCGAAAATGAGAAGTTGATTTGCTCAACACTGCCATTGAGACAGAGACAATTGCACGAATATAAATCAATACAGTTCAGTTAAGCAATTTTTTCCTTCTCTTTCTTCTCTCTGCGCCCTCTGCGCCTTCTCTACGAGACGCTGCGCGTTGGCGGAAGCCTCTCGTAGAGAAGGCGGTTCGTTAAAAAATTGACTTGGATAACAGAGTTTTAGCCTTAACCCAAGCGTATTGGAATATAAATACGGGAAAGTCATAAAAGTTCTTCCTGAAAAATTGAATATTTAGACTTCCTCTTATCTTGCCATTTAAGTTATTTATCTGTATCCGCAAATATCCTGCTAACAAGGAAACTTAAATTTTTAGCGAAATAGTAGTAACTAATTTGCTAACAAACTGGATGACAAATCGGTTTCTTATTGTCAGTAAATTTCTCCTTTGTACTTGAGACTAATCTTTCATGGGCATTTTCAGTTCAACTTGATTAAAAACTTAAAGTATGACTAAAAAATCATTACTATTTTCAAAATCAGTCAAAGGGCAGAATTTGCTCCATCATCCTATTTCAGCAAACACCTGATATTGTAGTAGCGTACATCTGTACGCCACTACAGCCGATTCATTTGTTGCAAAGATTTTTATGGTATCACATCTAGATATATAAGCTTATTATGAAATAAGTTCAGCAGGTGGAGGAATAATCTCAATGCCATATTTAGGCGCTGTAGCGAGAATTTTTTCTAAATCTGTGGGGCTGAGAGGTGGTACAGAAATAACCTGATTTGCTGGTTTCCCAGCTTCTGCAATAAATTTCTCAAAACCAGATGGTGTCACCCAAACTAGTATCTTTGCAGGTAAAGAGGTTTTGTTAGTAAATTGATGCAGCTGTCCTTTAGGAGAGTGGAGAAATGTACCAGGCGTTGCTATTATTATTTGCCCATCCAGATTAAATTCTAATTCTCCCTCTTGGATGTAAAATGATTCATTTTCCCGCGAATGACGATGAGGAGGTGCTCCACCCCCTTGTGGTGCAATTACGACTTCGCAGAGTGCATAAGCCTGTCCTGTCTCTTCACCCACTGCCTTGAAAGTATAGAGATCCTGAGCAAACCAGTAAGAAGTCCCTTCGCCGGGTGGTTGCAGTAAACCTTTTTGCTCAATAGTCATGTTAATTCTCCTGATTAATTCTTGTTTTGTGTGTATTCGACATCGCATCTGTCATGGCAGAATACTTTAATATCCAAGCGATCGCTAGATATCCTTTTCGCCTTATATTAATAAATTTTAAAATCAGTCCCTGCTGTTCCGACAAAAATAATCCCAGTATGGCATCAAAATTATCTTTTTGGAATTGCTGGGCATTAACTATTTGAGAAAGAAATGTATTAATGAATTCTAGACTATACGCGCCACAAAACTGATGGTTTTAATGCCGCAGTTACACTATTATCAGACTGGTTTTATCTTGAAGAGTTAGACCTCTATTCGTCAGTTGTATCCATAAAAGTTGTCATAAATCTGGGCAGCACTTTTGTTCAACTAACTGTAATAACTGTTCCCACACTCTCGTTGGCTAATCTATCCACTGCACACACGGCATAGGTTCCCGCTTGTTGGACGGTAGCGAAGGTTGTGCCGGCAGACAAAATTCGCTGAATTGTCCAAGTATCGCCACTCAGGCGATAAAGTGTCCAAGAACGAACTGGCTGATTATCTCCAGGCTGCCAACTCAGTTTGCGGTTATTGACTTGTAGTCCAATGGGTGGAGGTGGTGGTGTTGTATCCTGCCAAGGCAAAGTTGGTGGTAGCGCAGGTTTGTTATAAAGCAGACTTTGGAATTTATCAGCAATGCCCTGACTATTTTCTGTCAAAACACCGAGATTAAAGAAGATATTCCCCAGTGATAACCGTCCAGCTTGGCTACGACTAATTTTCACCTGCTTTTCAATCTCATCACTCTCCCGACTTTTGTTGCTTGGTTCTGTCAGATTGTTACCAGCGTAAACGTGTCTTTGTTTTGTATTTACCTGTGTCCACCACTGTAGCAATGCTGAATAACTTTGTTGTGGTTGGTCTGTGCGCCAGTAAAGTTGAGGTGCAATATAATCAATCCAGCCTTCTTCTAACCATTTCTTTGAGTCAGCATACAGCACGTTGTAAGCATCCAACCCAGTAATACCAGCGGGTTGTCCAGGGCGATAAATTCCAAAAGGACTTATACCAAATTTAACATCGGGTTTGGTTGTTTTAATTCCTTGCCAAAGGCGCTGTACCATTTTGTTAACATTGTCTCGTCGCCAGTCGCCAAGGCTGAGTGTACCACCAGCTGCTTTATATGCAGCGTAGGTTTTACCATCGGGGAAAGGCTGTCCTTCAATGGGATATGGATAGAAATAATCATCTAAGTGAATGCCATCAACATCGTAGCGCTTCACTACATCAAGAATTACGTTATATGCCCTGTCCTGAACTATTTTTAGTCCTGGGTCCATCCAGCGTTGAGTTTTCCACAAATAAACGCTTTCTGGATTGGTAGCTGCGATGTGGGGACGGACTGTTTTCGCAGGGTCGGTGGAGGTGCTAGCGCGGTAAGGGTTAAACCAAGCATGGAGTTCAATATTGCGCTTATGACATTCTGCGATCGCAAACGCTAAAGGATCGTAAAATGGTTCCGGTGCTTTCCCCTGAGTTCCTGTAATCCAAGCACTCCAAGGCTCTAATCGAGATTCATACAAAGCGTCTCCCTCTGGTCGCACCTGGAAAATCAGGGCATTGAAGTTTAGCGCTTGTAATTTAGTAATAATCTCGCTAAGTTCTGCTTTTTGTTGAGCAACAGTAAGTCCCGGTTTGGAAGGCCAATCACCATTCCACACAGATACTACCCATGCCCCTCGAAATTCCCGGCTATGATTTACCTTAACGCTACCGATAGGCGTGGGCGTTGAAGTTGGTATTGGAGTTGGAGTTGGTATTGGTGTGGGTATTGGAGTTGGAGTTGGTATTGGAGTTGGAGTTGGAGTTGGAGTTGGAGTTGGAGTTGGAGTTGGAGTTGGAGTCGGTATCGGCGTGGGCGTTAATATTGGCGGCTGCACTAAGTAACTAGAGGCAATTTTTTCTGCCTGACCTAAATACACCAAAGCTTGATAAATAATCACTGCCACATCTGCACGGGTGGCTGCAAGATTAGGATTAAGTAATTTAATATTTGGGAAACTAACTACCAATCCAGCGCTGGTAGCAATAGCTACGTGATTTCTACCATATTCAGGAATCTGAACAGAATCTTGATAAATTTGTGAGAGTTTTGAGAGGAGGTCAGGTTTTACCTTGGTGGCAATTTCTAAGCCTGCTACCAAGGAAACTAAGACTTCTACTCTAGTAATTCGATTAGCGGAACGGAAAGTTTTATCAGGAAACCCACTAATAAATGCTTTTTCGTAAGCTGTTTTGATGGCTGCTGCTGCCCAATAATTTGTAGGTACATCAACAAAGGGAACATACTGCCGCTTCTTGGAAACTGTGCCAAATGCGTTAGCGATAATAGCGGCAAATTCAGCACGGGTTAGTGAATTATCGGGGCGATAAGTGCCATTAGGCAACCCACTGACAATACCGCGTTGGGCTAAGGCTGTAATAAATAAGCGTGCCCAATGGTTTTGAATATCCGAGAAGGGGGTAGCAATAGATACCATTATTTAATTGCAGCTAGCTGGCCTTGATTTTGATTTCCTTAGTTAATTTAGCAATTTTGTCGGCGTAGGCATAGCCAGCCGTAGGCATCGCTGCTGCAATGTCTTGTAAACTTTGACTACTCAAGTTTAGGAATGGGGCATTGGGTAAAACAGTTCTGAGTTCCATTAGCGGTAGCGGGGCGTTTAGCCCGTTCCGAGTGCTGAGTTAGGAGTTATTATTTCTCCCCTGCCCCTGTGCCCCTGCTCCCTGCCCCTCATCTCCCCACTCCTATTTACTAAGTAGCGTTTGTAGCTTGGTCAGGAGGATTCAAGGTAGAACGCGCATTCAACGCCAGCATCACGCGTGAAACGCCAGTGAAAATAATGCTGACACCAACTAGTGTACCCAGAAGCCAGGGCGCATTGAAGGGCCACTGGAACCAAATCATTGCACCTAAGATCAGCGTAATAATCCCATCACCTAGTATCCATGTCCAGTTATTTTGGGGACGTAACCGGAATGCCAGAATTAACTCAAATGTACCTTCAGCCAGTAAAAAGCTGCCAAGCAACAGAGTCAGTGTGAGAATACCTGTAAAAGGATAAACAAACAACATGATGCCGGTTGCAATATAGAGTCCGCTCAATAGAAGTTTCCAAATAAAACCTCCTTGGTGGCGGGTTTGAGTGGCATAAACTAGTTTTGTAAATCCGGCGAAAATCAAAATCACCGCAATCCAAGTTTCGGCGAATATGGTGGTGAAGTTAGGCGCTGCGATCGCAATAACGCCTAAAATACTTAGGATAACACCACTGATCAGCGACCCATTAACATCCTTCTTAATATCTCTAGAAACATCGGTTGTCATAAAAATCTTTTCCCTATTCTTAGACTAAACTCTACATTTAGATTAGGGAATTTCTGAGTAACAGAGTATGAACCCTAAGATAGACTCATTAGTATTAACTTCATTGCGAGCGTGACTAAAATTCACGACTATTGAGATACTAAACCAATCATCTGATGACAAATGCATTATCTTTAAGTAACCTTTATAAAAGTTCTGCAAGATTGCTAAGGCGTTCATAAACAGAGATCAGACGATCTCCTTCAAGTTCAACAGATGTATTTGGATAATTCTGAATGGCTCCAAGTAATGTAACTTCACCATTTTCTTTAATAGATGCACTTAAAGCGCTTCGCAACGCTTGCTGATCTAGTTGTCCTGCGGGAGGGTGAACTACCTCACCAATTTGGTTAACTAAAATTGGCCCTGCCCAACTAGCTAGTAAGCTATTTAAAAAGTCAGCATCAGCTTTTATTGGGGCTTTCAATGCTTTACGAGCTACTGCGGGATCTTGTTGGGCCGCCTGTAAATAAGCTCTTAATGTTGGGGTAGTCTTACCAGTTTCGGTAAACTGACTTAATTCTTCAACTGATATTTGTCCCTGAAAAGTACCATACTTTAAAACAACTTGCTCGGCAGCATTAGCATTAGTAGTTGAGAATAGAACAATAGCGCCTATCCCTAAAGCTATAGTCTGAGTGAGTAACTTAGTAAATTTCTTATTATTTAATCGATTGAAAAGTTGCGAAATCTGCATTTTGTTAAACTTGATTTGATAATGATAAGTAGTATGGAGCAGACATAGGCTTTTTTTGCCTATGTCTTAGGATTAAAGCTTGTCATTAGGCGAAGCTGCATGAGGTAGTATTGATTGATCTTCGTCTAAGGTTGGTGCAGGTACGCCCAAATGCTTCCTTGTAGTTTCTTCAGCGAGCTTTCGGTCTTGTTCGTTCTCGAACTGACTCTCATCTAACAAATGAGGGTTTTTTGCTGCTTCATCTCGGCTTGGTCGATAACCATTTTTCCACCTGTACTTCCAGTCCATAATTTGAAAGGCAGATACACTGCAATTTGATTTCCTAGTTGCTTTATAGTAGACGCTGAATGGAAAGTGATACTCCTGCTATGGGTTGAAGAGGCTCATTCAGAAGGTATAAATTTAACATTTTAGAGTAAGAATACTTTCTTGCGTAAATTTTAATTTTAATATCTAAATAACAAGTCATGAGTGGCGATCGCAAATGTAATAACTATTGTCATGATGATCTGCGATCGCTACTGGTGTTATATAAAATTTTACAGTTACAAAATATCTAAGCGTCGGCTTTGTGCCATTCTCTACGGGACACCAAGGGCGAACGGGAAGCAAGCTATGTACAGCCGTAATTTTTAATCGTCAGGTATATTTACTGATTGCTTTATCAAAAAGCCTAATTGCTTTATCAAAATACTAAAATACTTTCTCAAAATACTGAAATGCTTTCTCAAAATACTGAAATGCTTTCTCAAAACCCTTGAATGCTTTCTCATTTCGGTGTTTTCCGCAAGCAAAAAGCTTAAATGCTTTCTCAAAATACTTGAATGCTTTCTCATTTTGGTATTTTCCGCAAGCAAAAAGCTTAAATGCTTTCTCATTTTGGTATTTTCCGCAAGCAAAAAGCTTAAATGCTTTCTCAAACACCAGTTTAGTTACTCCTTTCGGTGTTTTACGCAAGCAAAATGGCATTTAACTTTCTCAAAATGCTTTAATAATTTCTCAGTCAATAAATCGGCGAGAATAAATCAAACTACAAAATTTCAGGTAAAACCCTTTTAAAACCTCGTTTCTAGACTTTGGCTAGAAATGTTCCTCATTATTGCACTGCTACCGCAAATCAAGGAGGCGGCAGCCCCAAAATAGTCATTCTCAGCCGGAAGATATGACTTTATCACTCTAAAGTTACAGAGGCACTTTGAATTTAGTGTAAAATTTCTCAAATTTCTGTCTAAAGAAATAAGCACAAAATTAACCTGACTATACTTAAAAGTTGTGTATGCACAGAACAATCACTTTCAAGCAATATCTCTATAGATATAACTAAAAAAGCTAGTTTTATTATAATTACACCTTTAGACTCACGCAATTTAAACTAAAAAGGTTAATACTTAAAAATAACTTTATCAGTATTAAATCCTGGTTTGTAATTTCTAATTATAACCCAGAGAACAAATAGAACAATAGAGAAAAAATTACAAACAATGACAACTTCTACAGACCGCGATCAACAAATTCAAAAACTGCATGAACTAATCAAAGATATTGATTATGGTATGTTTACCACAGTCGATGATGATGGCAGTTTGCATAGTTACCCTATGTCAAAGAGTGGTGAGATTAACTCTGATAGCATACTCTGGTTCTTTACTTATGCTGCTTCCCATAAGGTAACTGAAATTGAACACCATGAGCAGGTCAATATTAGTTTCTCGTCACCCGAACAGCAGCGATACGTTTCTATCTCAGGTACAGCAGAACTTGTAAAAGACCGCAATAAGATGCGAGAGCTATGGAAGCCGGAACTTCAAACCTGGTTTCCTAAAGGACTAGACGAACCCGATATTGCTTTGCTGAAGGTGAATATTAACCAGGTTAATTATTGGGATAGTGCATCGAGTTTCAAGCCACAAACTATTAGTTTTTGACACATCACGTCTTTAAGTAATCAATAATTCGTAATTTTTAATTTCTAGTTAACAATTAAATTACGAATTATTTAATACGTGTAATTGTGGGACAAAATTGCGACAGTTGTTAGCGGTATTGATGATCTGAAAGTACTGCCTCAGAATTTAGGGTAGGCGTAGCCCGCCGCAGGCATCGCCCGTAGACTTTCAAACAATGCAGTCCTTGGGCGTTAGCATAGCTCACCGCAGGTATCGCTGTTACCAATACGCCGCTGATGAAGGTTTTAAACTCTTCAAAACTTTCAAAGTTTGATACTGATGAAGGCAGAATCAAACATAGATTTCCACCCCAAAGCAAAGGACAAACATGAGACTGGGGAAATAAAGTTTATGCCTTACAAACAAATTGCAGACTTACCAGATGCAGTCAAAGAAAACTTACCCAAGCACGCCCAAGAAATTTTTCGGGCTGCATTTAACAGCGCTCAAGAACAATATGGTGGAGAAGAACGTGCCTTTCGAGTCGCTTGGAGTGCGGTAAAGCGCGATTACGAAAAAGGCGATGATGGGCATTGGCACAAGAAGCCTGAATAGAAATGAACTCAATACGGTTGGTTAAGGTTTTTTGATGAAAATTATAAATCGTAAAGACGCGAAAAATCACCGTCAAGACAAAAGACTGATTATTGTAGAGACGGCAATTTATCGCGTCTCTTAACCGAACAGTATTTGAAGTGACTAGCCACCAAAATATCAATCATGGGAGATCGCCTCAAGAAAAGCGTAGGCGTAGCCCGTCGTAGACATCGCTCCATTTGTTTTCATGAAAATATGATGACTAATAAGTGTACAGCGACTTTTTATTTGTCACTGTACACTTGTGGTGAGTAGATCCACCTTTGATAGAAACAACGTTAAAAATCTTACAGCCAGTGCTTGGGATAAGTCCTCTCTTGTGCCAGATTATTAAAAACCACGGCACAAAGCACCAAAATAATAGAACCTTGTAAAGCAGGTGTTAATAGAAATTGCCAAGGAGCTTTTGTCATCATTACGACTAAGGCAACTGCTCCTGAAGGTGGGTGTAGAGTTCCAGTCAGCTGCATCATTCCAATAGCTGTTGCTACTGCCATTCCCATTGTCCAAGGAGACGAACCGAAAAGATGTAAAATAATTAGGCTGACTAACGCAGCTACGAGATTACCACCAATTACATTACGGGGTTGAGCCAAAGGACTGTCTGGTACACCAAATATCAATACACTGGTAGCACCAAACGGAGCCATAAGCAGAGGAGAATTTGTTTTTACAGACAGGTAAGCCGTTGCTGCGATTGCTAAGAAACTACCAAGCCAACTCCAAAAAATATGTTTGTGATGAGGTTTATCTATAGGACATGTTAGAGGACACGACCGCCAGGTTCCACTTATCTTAAACCAGTAATTCTTCAATCTCAAGTGAATATTTTTGTAATTAAATAATCTTAAATAGGCAGGATTAGTTCGTTTTTTTGGGAAATTTCCTTTCATAAACTCCACAATAATAAATAAGCATCAACTTAGAAAATATGAATTGTGAAATGATGCTGTAGCTAGTTACCAATACCGAAATAGACAAACACATCTATCTCAAGTTTGTTAGCAAAAATAGTATCTTAAATCGGTTGATACACTAAAGATAACAATGCACACAGTAGTACCTTTCCAGATTGTAGATAAGGCATCGACTAGATTATTTATTCAAGACATTAAGAGCAACATTTACATAGACCTATTAACGCTAAATTAACAAGTCCAATAGAATATTGCTTAATGTCATGAATCTATAACATTCTACCATTAAAGTATCTTGGAAATTTTTCAATAAAGTCTATATTACTTAGAAAAAAAACTATCGCACCCATAAGATTTACTTATAAAATGTCTAGATTCGTTCCATATTAAAGATCATATTAAAGATATCGTTACTAACTTCAAGGTGCTATAGGACTCATATTTGATTTCTGAAAAAACTAAGTACACCTTCGAAAACCTTCTTTCCTGTTCCCTGACTACGTAGATCGTTTCAAAAATCAAACCGGATTCCTATAGCAGAGTTGATAATATTTCCTTGCCGTTGGTGTAATTGAATGGATTCTTAGCCAAAGGCAATAAAACACATGTGCAACGAGGCGATTGCGTACATCATACCCTCACTTGGAAGCTGCGGCATTCGACCGTTCATTGGCAATTCTTCTTTCCTTTGCTGATAATAGTTTTAGAGCTAATTATTTAAGAGGTTGATTGTGGTCTTTGCTCAAACCAGTCCCCCAGATGTAATCACAACTCGCCTGATGTTAGATGAGTATCGGGCTATAGAAGAAACCAACCTAGAACACCATGAATACTGCAATGGAGAGATTATTGCTATGTCGGGAGGCTCGGAATCTCATAGTGCGTAGACGCATTGGCGTAGCCTCTGGTAGAGAATTTTCTTCGTGCCATCGGGTTATGGATAAGACGATATTTAATTTTACTTATATCTCTTTTATTTAAAATCTTAGTGTTTTTAAACGCAAAGTGTTTTGGAAGTAATGTTGTATTTAGGAAGTATCAGATGTCACACAAACAATTGATTTATTGCTGGCAAAAATGGTTACTTCCCATTTTGATGCCTGCCATTGTGCAAATAGTAGTTCTAACATTAGGGGTGTTGAGCATCCTGGGAAGCACTGCTCCTATGAGTCATGCTCAAGCTGTTTTTAACATCCAGGAGCAACAGACACCATCAAAATCAACAGTGCTAAATGCCACTGTATATCACAGTCCCGATTGTAACTGTTGTGGCGGGTGGATTGAGCACTTAAAGGCACAGGGTTTTAAAATCACAGATTTTTCTACGCCTGATATCGAAACAGTCAAACAAAAGTACAACGTGCCGGATAACTTGTCATCTTGCCATACAGCAATTGCTAATGGATATGTCATCGAAGGACACGTCCCCGCAGGCGACATCAAACGTCTCCTTCAAGAAAAGCCAAATGTTGTTGGTTTATCTGTTCCTCAAATGCCTGTAGGCACTCCTGGGATGGAAATGGGGAATCGAAAAGACCCGTTTTCTGTGCTTTCCTTTGATCGCAATAACTCAGTTGCAGTATTCAATCAGTATCGTGGTGAGTCCTGAGTGAATTAAAAGGGTCTTTTAACTCGGAACTCAGCACTCTTTATTTAGAACCAGTTTTGATCAACTGCGACAAATGACTTAACCATCTTTTAAACCAGAAGGCAGATGTTGCACTTGCAATATTTTGAGAAAGAAACTCAATGGCATGGTTACAATCTTGCAGGCTGGCATCGAGTCCCATTGCATGATAAATTTCACGAGCATTGCAAAAGGCATCCATCGCTTCTGATTCTCGATTGGTTTTTTCTAATACCAAACCCAAATTAAACCAGGCGTTTGCTTCCCCATTTGGGTCATTAAGATCCCTTTTAATCTCTAATGAATGCTGATAAAACTCAAACGCTCTTTGGTACTGTCCCAAAGCCTTATAAGCACCACCCAATCCACTCAGGGCCATGCTTTGACCATTGCGATCGCTAATAAATTTTGCCAGCCCTAACCATTGTTGATAAAACTCAATCGCTAGTTGGTAAGATCCCAATGATTCATAAGTATTGCCCAAACTTCCCAGGCAAATGCATTCCCCAGTCCAATCGCCTGTTTTCTTCGTTATACCCAACCATTGTTGGTAAAATTCTATCGCTTGCTCATACTTACCCAGGTATTCATAAGTATTACCCAAACTTCCCAAGCAAATGCCTTCCCCAGTGTGATCGCCTATTTTCCGGGTAATACTCAACCACTGGTGATAAAATTCAATCGCTCGCTGGTATTTGCCCAGTGATTGGTAAGCGTTACCCAACCCAGATAAAGATTTGGCTTCTTCTAAGCGATCGCCTATTTCTTTAGCTATATCTAACCACTGCTGATAAAACTCAATTGCTAGGTGGTATTCACCTAGTGAATGGTAAGCATTGCCCAAACTTGCCAAGGAAATGACTTCCCCATTGCGATCGCCTGTTTCTCTGGCTTTTTCTAAGCACTGCTCTTCAAACTCAATGGACTCAATATTATTTAGTCCCCCGGATCTTATTACTTCTGTCATTCTCTATAGAAATTTTTGAGCGATAAGCTGTCGATTATACAATTTTCTGTGTCTTTAGAACAGGATAAATGCAACTTATGTCAAAATTTAGAAATTATTCTTCAATATATACTTTTCATACGTAGCGATCGCTATGTAGCAAAGGCTTTTATTTATCCTTAGTAACAAGCATACAAATATACCATACTGAAAAACTTAGCTTTCTCAAAAGATATAAGAAAAACCAAATTAATCAGCAGCAGCATAATCTGGCAATACGTTGAGTTCTAAATTAACAGCACTTAGATAATTTGGATCGTTTAAAACTTGTGATGGTAATTTATCTGCATTCACAGCAGCTTTAACCAAATCTTTCGCAACAATATTTTTATTTAGAGTTTTAAGTACTAGCGCTTCTCCGCTAGGAATCCCATGTTGTTGCAGACCTCCTTGATAAGCAAAAGTAACTAGATTTACAGGCTGGAGGTAATTCGTAGAAGTCGAGCTAGTGGATAAATTGTTAGAGTTAACAGCTATTGTTTCGCTGTTGTTGGTAGTAGCTGTTTGAGCGCCAGCGATTCCAGGTACAAGAGTAATAGAAGCAAAAATAAGTGCAGAATTTATTAAGTTAGTAAGTTTCATAAGTTATATTTTAGGTAAAATGCAATCGGTCTTCTTTAGTAATAGAATCCTCTTTATTATTAATCTCAGCTTCCTTCAGTCAGGTCATCTGATCGGTTGATCTATGACTCACCCAAAAGGGTGAGCTAATTGAGTGATACAAACAGCAATAGAGACTCAGTTGAGTCTAGACACAACAAGGATTGCTTGAAATTGTCAAGTACTTAACTGAGGCGAGTTGAACATTTATGCAATTTTTTAGTTCGCCTGTTGAGTTCCCCTCACAAAGCAGAGATTGCTGCGGCAGGTGACTCAAATACGCCCATTTACCCAAACTTAATCATGAGTATTTTCCAGGATGTCAGAGAAAAACACTGCGTGCTGCTTTGCTAAAGCGTCTCTACATACCTAAAATTCTCTCTTAAGAGAAAAACTTGACAATTAAGTAATTTTTTAGTATAAATGTACTATAAAGCGCTTGATATTGCATAAAACTTTACCACTCCCGACTACGGTAATAGGAGAGTACAAAATAAATGAAGCTATCTAAGGTAGACTTGAGCAGTTTAGTAGCGATCGCTCATTCTGATGGATATTTGCAGTTGTTGCTCGACCGAGGCAACGAACTAGAGTTTCTGGAAATTCCGGCACCGATACAAGCTTATGAAGGATTACAAGAACTCAACGAAGCAATTGCCGAAACGACTGCATTACCCTTTGAAGAAGAACCAATTGTGATGCTACCAGTTGTCTCATCAATGGCTATGGCTGTAGGCTATGATCGCAATGAACATATTTTGCAAGTTGAGTTTCAAAGTGGAGCTGTTTATCAGTACTTAGGCGTAGACGAGGATACTTGGGAAGATTTACATTCCTCAGACTCAATTGGCAGCTTTTTCAATCAAGAGATTAAAGGTAGATATGACTGCGATCGTCTAGATAATGCAGATTAATGACTAATAACTGTATGTAAGGTTTTCAACAATTCTTGCGTTGTATAAGGTTTAGATAAAAAGGCTGTATACTCTAACCTTTTTATCGATCAGTACTTGTTCACTTGTTACTAGTCCACTCACAGCAATAATCGGCAACAGCGGATTTATATCTTGCAATGTGCGAATGGTAGTTGCTCCATCCATCTTAGCCACTCAACATAGACTAGTAATGCTTTTTTCAGAGACAATAGAAAAAACCTATATAATATCAACGCAGTTATGACAACCACACTTACCTCTGCTGTTAAACCAAGAGCCGAAGATAGTTTTGCCATTACCTTTGCACCATTGTCTCTGGAAGAAATCTACACCAAATCTGACGATCCAGCTAATGGTGCTGTGGTTGTGATGAGTGGTATGGTTCGCAATCAAACCGATGGTAAACCTGTGATTGCTTTAGAGTATCAAGCTTATGAACCGATGGCATTGCGGATATTTTATCAAATTGCTGCGGATATTCGCTTATCTATGTCTGATGTGAATCGAGTCGCGATTTATCATCGCGTTGGACGTTTGCAAGTTGGGGAAATCAGCGTTTTAGTAGCTGTGGGTTCTCCTCATCGAAGTGAGGCGTTTGAAGCTTGCCAATATGCTATTGATACCCTCAAACACAATGCCCCTATATGGAAAAAAGAACATTGGCAAGACGGTTCTAGCACCTGGGTAAGTATTGGTGCGTGTGAAACATCAGGAGAAAATTGTTGATTTGACAAAGAATTCAGAAATCAGAATGGGCTACGCCCCGCTGCGCTAACAGGAGTCAGATTGACAAAATCTTGACAAGCATAGGTAAAATGCTATGCTCTTTTTCTAAATATATTGAACTCATCGACACCACTCGCCAAAACCTTGAAAACGTCATAACTTCTCTACGAGACGCTGCGCGAACGTTGACTGGTGTCGATTGTTTCCACAGTAAGGGTTTCAGGCTACAAAATCGATTGTTTGTCGCTGTGCAAAAGTACTCTTAACGAACTCTGCAATCTCTATACGATTCCCACCGGGATCTCGGAGGAAAAACCGTACGCATTCTGGAAGTGGTCGTTGATCGGGAATAATTTCTATTCCATGCTCTTTTAGGTGTTCTTCAAAAGCGTTCAAGTTATCGACTTGGAAACAAAAATGCCGTCTAGATGCTTGGTTATTGGCGTTTTTCTCTCTACTAACGTGCAGTTGAATATCTCCCAATTTGTACCACGCTCCTGAATCATTTTTAACGACATCAGGTCTGGCAATTTCAGTCAGTCCCAAAACTTCGCTGTAGAAAGATAGCATTGCTTCCTCGACTTCAAAAGGATAGGTTACTTGAATATGATGAACTGCATTAAGCTTCATAAATTTTTCTCCTAATTTGGGTTAAATTTGGTAATGCTACAATCACCTTTTGCCGTAATACTGGCGTATTTCTAAAGTTTTTCTGTTCCAACTCACCAAACATCTATGCGACAAGCTTTCCCATACTGATGCGTTCTTCAATGAGATAGCCAAGTTTTCTATAAAACTCAACTACTTCTGCGTTGGAGACACGAACTTGGAGATTAATTTTGAGGCATCCCATCGCTATTAATACCTTCTCTGCGTGCTGCACTAGCTTGCTACCAATACCCTGCCGTTGATACTGAGGACTGACTGCAACTGTGTATAGCCAACCGCGATACCCGTCATATCCTGCCATGATAGTGCCCACAATTACAGAGTTAATCTCAGTAACGAAAAACAACTCAGGCTGTACAGCAAGCTTCTGACTGATTTCCAATTTTGGGCTGCTGTGCGATGGGTTATTAGGAAACACCTCATTCCACAAAGCACTGACTAATTCAGCATCAGATTGTTGATATGGTCTTATATTCATCTACATCTCTAAATCAAAGGACTTGCCTTTGCACATTGTTTGTGAAATACTACTCTTAAACTACGGCAAATTGATACATTTTAAGTAGTATTGTACAAAAATTACCATAAAACATCGCGTCCTGAAAGCAATTACAGGCTAATTCTAAGATGACAAACACAGAAATTCGCACTGCTCAAGTTAAAGTCCCTAACGGAGATTTGCAAATTGATGCTTACTTAGCTGAACCAGCAAAAAAGGGAACCTTCCCAGCCGTGATTGTGATTCAGGAAATTTTTGGGGTTAATATTCACATTCGGGAAGTTGCTGAGAAATTTGCCAAAGAGGGGTATGTGGCGATCGCACCGACTTTATTTCAACGCACCGCCCCCGGTTTTGAGGGTGGATACACTCCTGAAGATATCCAGCAAGGGAGAGGGTATAAAGAGCAGACAACAGCCGATGAAATATTGAGTGATATTAAAGCTGCGATCGCTTATTTAAGAACCTTACCAAATGTGCAAGGAGATGCGATCGGCTCTATTGGTTTCTGCTTTGGTGGTCATGTCGTTTATCTAGCTGCCACCTTACCAGATATTAAAGTTACAGCTTCCTTCTATGGTGGCGGGATTCCCAACTCAACTCCCGGCGGTGGAGAACCAACCATCACCCGCACTTCAGAGATTAAAGGCCCCATTTACGCCTTCTTTGGTCTTGATGACCAGGGAATCCCCTTAGAACATACAGAACAGATTGAGGCTGAATTGAAGAAAAATCAGATTACTCATGCCATCTTCCGTTATCCCGGTGCAGGACATGGCTTTTTCTGCAATCATCGCGCCAGCTACAATGCCGAAGCTGCAGCCGATGCTTGGAAAAATGTTCAAGAACTGTTCCAAAAGAACCTTCAGCTTCAAAAAGTCTAAATCTTTAGATTACGAGTAATACAACACTAGAGGCGCACAGATGTGCGCATTGGTGTCAACTTAAGCTAAAAGCTTTGTCAAATCTCGTTTCCAGCCTCTGGGCTGGAAATGCAACTTAAAAGCGGCTCTGCCGCCAGCAAGGGAGGCGGGAGCCTCTAAGACAGCATTCCCAGTCTGAGACTGGGAACGAGACAATATCTAAAAGCTTTTTCTAGGCTGGCTTTCACGTTAAGTTGACACCAATGATCTGTGCGCCTTTACGACTGAAGATAGGCAAATATTAGCCAAATAAGTCCAAAAGCAAATAAAAAAACAAAGTATCACGTCCATGATTCCTGCCTTCAAACAGCCACAAGTTAAGATTTTCCAACGTTTTTCACTATTCCTTTTACCTGGATTATTAACAATCTCAACAACCTTAATCAGTTGCTCAGTCCAAACCCCAAATTCAGCAAATCAAACCACTGGGTTAAAAACCAAAGTTGTCCGAATGGGATATCAAAGTTCTGGAGATATTTTCAGACTTAAAGGATTGATTGAAAAACGTCTCAAGCCTTTAGGTATTTCCGTGGAATGGGCGCAATTTGCCGCCGGGCCACAACTGATGGAAGCGATGAATGTGGGTAGGGTTGATATTGGCTCTGTAGGCGAGACTCCCCCGATATTTGCCCAAGCGGCTGGCACATCTTTAGTTTATGTTGCTAGTAATAAACCCAGTACTGGCAAAGGAAGCGGAATTATCGTTCAAAAGAATTCACCGATTCGGACTTTAGCCGATCTCAGAGGCAAAAAAGTAGTATTTCAAAAGGGTTCTGCTTCCCATTACTTATTAATAAAAGCTTTAGAAGAGGCTGGTTTGAAATATAGTGATATTCAAGCTATTAGCCTCCCTCCTTCAGAAGCTCGTGATGCTTTTATTCAAGGCAAAATAGATGCTTGGGTAACTTGGGACCCTTATTTAGCCGTGGCCCAAAAAAAAGCAAATGCTCGTGTTTTGAGAGATGCTAGTGGCATTTCTACTCAGGGCGGATATTACATGGCGGCGCGAAAATTTGCCACAGAAAACCCGAAATTAGTGCGATTAGTTCTTGAGGAGATAGATAACACAGGTCAATGGGCTGAAAAAAATCGAGCAGAAGTTGTAAAACTGACTATTCCTCATCTCAAAATTGATGAAGATATTTTAACAACAATGGTTGAAAGGCGAACTTACGGTATAAGACCAATTACGCCTGAAATTATGGAAAAACAACAGAAAATTGCAGATTTGTTTGCCAAAGAAAAAGTGATTCCTAAACCCATCAATATTAAGGAAGCAATGCTGACTAGCGAACAATATGCAGCTATAACACCGGAAACCATTAGCCAGAAATAGCGCCAGGAGATGAGAAAATGGAAGTTTTTTGGTATTTGCCGACACAGGGAGATGAGCGTTATTTAGGTACTACAATCGGCAGGCGACCAGCCACTTATCCCTATATGCAGCAAATCGCCCAAGCTGTTGATAAATTGGGCTATGGCGGGATGTTGATTGGTACTGGACAAAAACAAGATACTTGGATTGTCGCTACTTCATTAATTTCAGTTACGGAACGCTTGCGGTTTCTTGTAGCCTTTCGTCCGGCAATTATGTCGCCTTCATTAGCAGTGAGGATGGCTGCTACTTTTGACCAGATTTCTAACGGTCGAATTATTCTGAATGTTGTCACTGGCGGCGACACAAAAGAACTTGCTAAAGATGGGATTTTCTTAGATCATGATCAGCGTTATGAACTTACAGATGAGTTTTTGACAATTTGGCGATCGCTCATGCAAGGTGAAGAAGTAACCTATAGTGGTCGCCATCTGAAAGTTCAAGGCGCAAAACTCCAATTTCCTCCTGTACAAAAGCCTTATCCCACCTTATATTTTGGCGGTTCTTCAGATGCGGCGCTCCAAGTTGCTGCCAAACACATTGATGTGTATTTAACTTGGGGTGAACCACCAGATCGAGTTGCCGAAAAGATTGCCAAGGTACGTCGATTAGCAGCAGAACAAGGTAGAACAGTCCGGTTTGGGATTCGGATGCACGTTATAGTCCGCGAAACTACGCAAAAAGCTTGGGATGCTGCCAATGAACTGATTCAGTATGTCGATGATGAAACCATAGCAGCTGCACATCAGCGGTTTGCTCAGTCTGAATCAGAAGGACAACGCCGTATGGCTCAACTGCATAAAGGTAATCGCAAAAACTTAGAAATTAGCCCCAACTTATGGGCAGGTGTTGGCTTAGTGCGTGGAGGTGCTGGGACTGCCTTAGTGGGAGATCCAGACACAGTTGCAGCGCGGATGCTGGAATATGCCGATTTAGGAATTGATACCTTCGTTTTTTCAGGTTATCCCCATCTCGAAGAAGCTTATCGAGTTGCGGAATTACTGTTTCCTCGCTTACCAGTGCAAACTCCAGCGATCGCATTACCGCAGCAGGTTGCAAGTACATTCAGTGAATTTGTTACCAAAACAGATTTACTCAAACCCCAACCTGTGTAAGCAATTCAAAATTCAAAAAACTAGCGTGATTTAACTCATAACACCTTAGTACAACATTGCATAAATTCGGCAAAACTCTGCGTTACTCTGCGCTTACTTTGCGTGCCTTTGCGTTTAAAAACACTTTCTTACCAAACAGAAAAAAGCATGAGTACAAAAAAACCTCAACTTAGACTAGGTGCATTCTTGCCCAGCACTGGCCATCACGTAGCGTCATGGCGACACCCCGAAGCGCAAGCTGACGCTGGTTTGAACTTTCAGCATTATAAAAGGCTGGCACAGACGGCAGAACGCGGCAAATTTGACATGATCTTCTTTGCAGACGGCGTGGCTGTGCGCGATCGCAATCAAAGCGCCGACCTTTTGAGCCGGAATGGCAAACTTGTCCACTTTGAACCTCTCACCCTGTTGTCGGCTTTATCTGTGGTGACGGAAAACATTGGTTTGACGGCGACAGTATCGACTACATACAACGAGCCATATCACCTCGCCCGCAAGTTTGCATCACTGGATTATCTCAGTGGCGGTCGTGCCGGTTGGAATCTCGTAACTTCTGCTACTGAAGCTGAAGCGCTGAACTTCAATCGGGAAAAGCACATGGAACATACCCTACGTTATCAGCGTGCCAAAGAGTTTGTGGATGTCGTCACCAAGCTCTGGGATAGTTGGGAGGACGATGCCTTTTTACATGATAAGGAGTCGGGTATTTACTTCGATCCAAATAAATTGCACGTTCCCAACCACAAAGGTGAACATTTTTCAGTACGCGGCCCGCTAAATGTGGCGCGTCCCATCCAGGGCTATCCGGTAATCATTCAAGCTGGGTCTTCCGAAGACGGTAAGGATCTCGCTGCACAAACGGCGGAGGTAATTTTCACTGCCCAGCAGACCTTGGCAGAAGCCCAGGCATTCTATGCAGATGTGAAGGGGAGACTGGCTCAATACGGGCGCTCACCTGACCATCTCAAGATCATGCCAGGTGTATTCCCAGTTATCGGCAAAACCGAGCAAGAAGCTAAGGACAGATTCGATCAAATTCAGGAGTTGATCGATCCGGTAGTTGGCTTAAATTTGCTTGGCTCAATGATCGGTGGATTTGACCTATCTGGCTATCCATTGGACGGGCCGTTGCCCGATTTACCAGAGACTAACGGTGGCAAAAGCCGTCAGCTACTTCTGACTGACCTAGCGAAGAGAGAGAATTTAACGATTCGCCAACTGTATTTATGGATAGCTGGAGCGCGTGGGCATCGTCAGATTTTAGGCACACCAGAACAAATTGCCGATCAGCTAGAAGATTGGTTTGTCAATGGCGGGGCGGATGGATTCAACATCATGCCACCTTGGTTGCCCGGAGGATTGGATGAGTTTGTAGACTTGGTAATTCCTGAATTGCAACGTCGCGGTCTGTTCCGTACAGAGTATGAAGCACGAACCTTGCGCGAAAATCTTGGTTTACCTCGTCCAGTAAATCAGTTTAGCAAAGTTGCGGCTGTCGCTGAAGCTGCGATCGCCTAACTTTTTCTAAAGCAAGTTTTGCATTTTTACAGCAATGTCATCAATAACACCAGAATAAAAATATCCCCGACTTTTTAAATAAGTCGGGGATTTTAAGCTCTCAATCTTTGGAAATCACATAGGATTACCAAAGCTGTTTAATCGCACATAATATCACTCAAATTGCACAAGCGATCGCCCCGATACAACAATAAAACCTACAGAATCAAGCCTCAGAAGCGGCTGGCGAATTCCCTCTAGAATGGCTGCATTTAAAGCATTTTCTATCTTCAATTCTTCAGCTAATGCATTATCCCAACTTTGCTGATTTAAACGTAGACCTAATTGTTCTACTCGATTGGCTAATTTCTTTTCGGCGATTTTAGCACAACTTTGACATAAATCAATAAAATCGGGACGATTGGAAAGTAATTCTGAAGAAGCATTACGCATTTCATAGCAAAAATTTTGCCATTTACTAGGATCAACAAAATCGTCAATAATTCCTAAGCGCTCTTTTGCTAGGTTGTAATCTCGTCCTTGATTATTGTTTTTATCTTTATATGGACGTTGCAGAATACTTAAAAGAGCTTTATCCTCAACAGCACGTATTGGCTCCTTGCGACCATCAACATAGATAGTTTCTATAATTGGTGGAAATAGAGCATCAACACGTCGCTGCAAGTTTTTGAATTGAGAATTATCTAGTTTGTTATCTAGTAAAACTTGTTTGGCAATTCTTAAATTTGCCTCGACTACATAATTGCACTGGAAACCGAACCACTCTTTCCCTTCTTTCGCATCCCAAGATGCATCAGTGCGCCAGAGAGCAAAGGCTTCACCTCGGTCATCCCAGTTGATATAGTTCAAGAGTGCTTCAACAAATCCTTCGCCAACTCGAAAGAGTTTAACACCAGCATTCTGGTTTGCTACTCTGCGATTATAAGTACCAAATTGGTCTAGGGAACTCTCAGCAAAACGGTTTTGTAACTCATTTATCGGAACCAAGGTACGCGTTGTCGGTTGATAACGTCGCATCTCTGATGAATCGGGGTTATTGAGTCCTCTGAATCCCAGCGCGTCGCAAATCCAGCCTTCAATTGCTCGTTTCATTTCTAGATGACGAGCATCGTAATTATCTAGCTCTTGAAAATACTCGGTAGCAATTTCATCGTTTGCATCAATTTCATCTAGAGCATTTTGTTCGCTAATTTTGGCTATTTCCGCTTCAATTTGCTCTTGAATTGGTGAAACCATCTCTAACAATCCAGCCGCACCTGATTGAAACAAAACTGTTTCTAATTCTGTAAGTTTCTCATCGACATAAAACTGGAGACTGGCAATTGATTGTTGGAAAATACCAAACCCATCTTTTAATACTTTATACCAAGCATTGTGAGGGCTATCTTCCAAGTAGGGGCCAATCAAGGCACTAGATTGGATGCCAATTTTGCTGCCAATGCGGTCAAGTCTGCCAATTCTCTGCTCTAATTGATTAGGCGACCAAGGAAGGTCAAAATGAATTAACCAATCGGCAAACTGGAGGTTACGCCCTTCTTCTCCAGAGCGATCGCATACTAAAATAAAGCAGTTTGGGTTATTCTTGAACCGATTTAAGCCTTCTTCAACCTTGTCTGGTGATTCTCCAAATTGATGGCTGGCTACTGTCTCTGCACCAAAGGTATCAGATAAATAACGGACAATTTCGCCACAAGTTTGCACAAAACTGGTAAATACAATAAATTTGGGCAGAATATCGCCAGTAATTGGTCTTTTAATTCTCTGCTGTATTCTCGTGATGAATTCCTTTTGATTCTTCCGAACGTTTGCGGGAATTTTGAAATAAGTACCTAGCTGATTCAGCAGCACTGTTTTTAAATTTTCCGTCCGTTGTCCGTCCTCTTGAGGTTGACGAATAATTTTTAGTAAGGATTGGAGAATCTCTTCTTCCCCTGAGAATTTGGGGGTTGTAGTTAATAGGCGAACATCATCTTCTTTAAACTCCTGGATGAGTTTAGCATGAGGTTTCGCAGTTAAACGCGCCGTAATTACCTGCTCTAAAATGCCTAACCAAGTACCAGCAGCGAGAAATAACAGCAGAAAAATTCGCTGATATTGCTTGTCTTCAGGAGCAACACTCCGCCATTGATTGAGGAGTTCGTGGATATCAAGCGATCGCTCGTCTAAATCATACTCTTCTTTGGGCGTAAAGTTGCGGTCAAATATCACGTCTTCCACGGCAGCGCGACGGTTGCGAAGCATTCGGCGGTGTAGTCGATAGATATCGCTGACATGGACGCGAATCGCTTGGACGATTTGCTCAGTAGAATTTGCTTGTAAACAATTTTCTAAATCATCCGCCAGCTTCAGTAAATACTTATCTTCAGCCAAGAGGTTTCGCAATTGCTGCAAGTTGCTTTTGAGAACCTCTGGTGCTGCACCTTCTTTAAAAGAAAGCAGAAGTTTACCAATTTGCTGACGGCTTGCAACTTTGGCGCGAAAACCTTCTAAATCACCAATTTTATAGGTTGTTGGGTCGAGCAAGTGCAACATGGCCAGAAAATCCTGCTCGTGATTGAGAACCGGAGTGGCAGATAATAAAAGTAAGCGATCGCTTTTATGAGCAAGTTCTTTGCAAGTCTGAAAACGCTGGCGCGCTGTTGCATCCTTAGAGGTTGCCATTGCGGCGATGTGATGAGCTTCATCTAAAATTAAGCAGCCTATCCTTGCTTTCAGGTTGATTTTATGAATATCTTCAACCGCCAGCACCGCTACCCGTTTGCCAAAATGGGAGATGTAAAACTTGTTTTCTAACTCAGTCCGCCATTGTTTGAGCAAATATTGCGGAACTAATACCACCGCACCTTTTTTCGGCTCATCGAGGAGGAATTGACGAAGAATCGCACCCGCTTCGATGGTTTTTCCGAGTCCCACCTCATCTGCTAGCAAGTAGCGTTGAATTGGGTCTTCCAGTACCCGCCTGACTACTTCAACTTGGTGAGGATAAAGATTAATATTTGCCGAAATCAGTCCCGTCATCCCGCGACTCACAGCGCGTTGCTGAATCAAGGATTTCACGAAAGCCAATCTTTTGTCGTGGAAATAGGGCGTTTCGTGACCCTTCATCGCCAGAGTTTGGATGGGGTCTGTATTTGGTAGATTACAACGAACGTAAATATCTTCAACAGATGCGATCGCAGTTTTCTTATCTGGTAAATCAATTTGATACATTTCTGTATCATCATCCCAGATAAAAACTCTGCCCACTATCCACTTATCCTGAGTTTGGGACTTAATATAGCATCGAGCCTGGGGTTCCAGCTTGACTTCAGAGAGCGAACTTAAAGGTAAAGTTTTTTGGAGACGTTGGCCTATAGAGCAGAAATACTCAACGTTTGCATTGGTATCAGATATTTCCGTAACTTTTCCGATACCCAAAGAGTTATTCTGGGACTGTACCAATAAACCAAGCTTAATCATAGATCCAGTCCCCTGAACACACTAAAAGAACCTTCCAGACTAGTTTTTAGCCCATATCTGGCAGTTTTGTCGATCAACATTATAGATAATAACTGGTATTACAGTTTTTGTTAGAGCGATATCTACGACGAGCTATTTGGCGCCGCTCCACCACAGCCAAGTAATAAAATTAGCAATTTTCAGGTAAATACACCTCACACTAGAGGTACACCATTGCTGTGCTTTTACAACATATACAGTTCAATTAAATGAAAACTGCTGTAAATTCACATTTCTCAGCAAACTTTTGCGTAAAAGCATAACGTTGTTAAACGCAGGGCGACGCAATGGCATTGTTCGCCGACGCAATGGCATTGTTCGCCAACGCAATGGCATTGTTCGCCAACGCAATGGCATTGTTTGCCGACGCAATGGCATTGTTTGCCGACGCAATGGCATTGTTTGCCAACGTATTGACATTGCAGGGTATTGCCAAATTAAATTTGCTACGAATTAATGAAATACTGTACTTAGCTGATTATCTGTTGTAACAGATTTACGCTTTAGCTTGAGAAGGTAACGATACAATTAAGATCGTGTAGATTTATTTACCATGAAGAAAGTTAGAGACAACACAATTAAGTTAAATCAATTTTTAAAGTTGATGGGTATAGTGCCAACTGGAGGCCAAGCCAAGCTGATGATTCAAGGTGGCGATGTTCAAGTCAACGGGATGCTGGAAACTCGACGAGGACGGCGACTAGTACCGGGCGATAAAGTGACAATCCAAGGACAGACTTTAGAGGTGAATTTGAACAACAATGAAGACCCAGATGTAATGATAGATTTAACCGAACAAACCGAGTAAATAAAATTTATCCCAAAGTTACAAGTTTCTTTTTTTTCTTGTGAGTAATGCTGCAAATTTCCAACAATGTTATTATCCCACAGACTGAGATTGAAATTACTGCGATTCGCTCGCAAGGAGCAGGAGGACAAAATGTAAATAAGGTTTCCACCGCGATCCACTTGCGCTTCGATATTGCGGCTTCATCATTACCCGATTATTATAAACAACAGCTTTTAAAGCTCAACGATCGACGCATTAACCAAGAAGGAGTAGTTGTAATTAAAGCCCAGGAACACCGAAGCCAAGAGAACAATCGCGAGTCAGCCTTGAAACGACTTCAAGAACTCATTCAAAGCGCAGTTGTCGTGACAATCAAACGCAAACCCACTAAACCAACTCGCAGTTCTCAAAGAAAACGCCTTGACCACAAAAGTAAGCGCGCACAGATTAAATCTAACAGAGGGCAGGTGACAGATTGTTGATTTCTCGATTATTTGTAGAGAGTAGACATATTATTCAATATCAAAAAAGATGAATAAGACATTACTAAAGATTTTGATGTTTGCGCTTTTAATCTTGTTTATTATCTCTCCCTTTGCAGCCCTTGCGAGTTTAATGATTGTAGTATTAGTTGCAGCGTTTTTATTTTTGCTAGGAGACGTGTTTCAAGCAATTATTGGTGGCGACACCGACCCGAAAAATTCATAAAAGCAAAATTCCAAATCAAGATAGGGATTTACCCGAAAAAGCCGTTTCCAAGGTGCGATCGCTTTAACATAGACAATTTTCAATCTGTCACAGCATAAGTTGACAGATACAATTGCTTTCTCAACCAAAAATTAAATAATTGTAATGCTGAGGTACACAAGCTAAGTCTGTTATCCAGACATAAAGTGTGTTTTACTCCTGAGTTCTGTTAGTGCAGCGGGGCGTAGCCCATTCTGAATTCTGCTGTATATGTATCTAGATTAATGAAAAATATTCCTTGTGTTTGGCATAATAATATTTGAACAACTCGCTATTTTATAAATAAAAACACCTAAAATTCATTTAGATAGGGAGTAATAATTATATTCATTGAAGATAAACACACTGAGAGATAGTAGAGCTAAACTAAAGAAAAAGAAAAAGAAAAATTAAAAATTAGTAGTCACAATATAATAAGTATTAGGAAAATGAATTGTTGATAATTTTCATAACAGCCTAAACACTTTTTTATAGTAAACATCAAGCAGAAGATATAGATGCGGATAATTGGACATATCAACAACAAAAGGTACCACCCATGAGTTCCCGCGCACTGCTGTTAGTAAATCGTCATGCTCGCCAAGGGCAGAAGGGTCTGTCGGAAGCGATTCAATATCTAAAAACACTTGAGTTTGATTTAATTGAGGAGTCTACAGAAGATCCCCAACATCTTGCTGAAGTTATACTTCGCTACAAGTATCAAGTTGACTTAATAATTATTGGCGGAGGAGATGGTACTCTAAATGCTGCCGTAGATGCTTTAATTGAAACTCAGTTACCTTTGGGAATCTTGCCTCTGGGAACTGCCAACGATCTAGCGAGAACTTTGGGAATCCCAAATTCCCTTAACGAAGCTTGCAAAATTATTGGAGATGGACATTTACAGCGCATCGACTTGGGTTGTGTGAATGGCAAGCACTTTTTTAACGTTGCCAGTATGGGATTGAGTGTAAAAATTACCCAACGACTTACCAAAGAAGTTAAGCGCCGTTGGGGAGTATTTGCTTATGCTGCCACTGCATTGCAAGTGCTTTTGGAAGCCAGACCTTTTACAGCAGAGATTGCGATTAACGGTGAATTGGTTCGCGTCAAAACAGTGCAAATTGCTGTCGGTAACGGCCGTTATTACGGTGGTGGTATGGCAGTGGCTGACGATGCCACAATAGACGATCAAAGACTAGACCTTTATAGCTTGGAGATTGAACACTGGTGGCAGGTTATACTATTACTACCCGCAATGCGACGAGGGCGACATATACATTGGCAGAGTGTACGCTCCCTTCAAGGTCAAGAAATAGAGGTACATACTCGCAAACCTCGCCCTATCAATACAGATGGTGAAATCACTACCTACACACCTGCCCATTTTCGGGTTATACCTAAAGCTATAGCTGTTTTTGTACCCCCAGAAAGCAGGAGTTAGGAGTCATTCAATTTTAGATTTTAGATTTTAGATTTTAGATTTTCCTTCAATCCAAAATCTAAAATTGGCAGAGTTTAGAATTTATTCTCCCTCTTCTTGCTTTACTACAAAGTGGGAACTCGCATCAATTGACGCCAAATGCATCTGAGATTTTCTCAAGATATAAAGTCCCTGTTGCAACGCCTAGCTGAACAACCTCTGACTCTAGGTGATATTCTCACAGAAACCTCAGAACGGGGCTTCAGCCTGGTAATCACATTATTAGTTTTGCCTTTTTTACTTCCTATGCCACCGGGGTTAACTGGCCCATTTGGTGGTGCTTGTTTACTGTTGTCAGTGCAAATGCTTTTAGGAAGGCGATCGCCTTGGCTACCAAAAAGAATCGCTAACTACAAATTTCCTCGTTCCTTCGCCCAGTTAATTTTGCAAAATTTGGGACGGCTTACCAAAGTTTTCCAGAAAATTGCCCGTCCCCGATTACCAAAAATAGCTCATAATCCTTTAATTTGGCGAATTAATGGGTTTTGTATCTCTTTATTAACAGTATTACTAATATTACCAATCCCGTTTACAAATCCTATCCCGACTATTGGTATTTTACTTTTGACTGTTGCCACGATCGAATCTGATGGTTTATTAATTTGCATCAGCTACGGCATTACTGCCCTAATCACTTTGCTATTTGGATTTATTGGTTATGCATTGTGGTTAGCTCCCAGTTTGCTGCCATCGATATTGAAATAATAAAAGCCTCCAGCTTTTGGCTGAGGGCTGTAATTTTTTAGGGTGCATCTACCATTTATTAATCCGCTTTATTTATTGCCATATCCGGGCAAATTAGACTTTTTAGCAAATTTATTTTATTTATGAATAAAAAAAGTATCAGCAATAAAAAAGCCTTCAACTAAAAGCTGAGGGCTATGATTTAATTAAGGTGCATCTACCATTTATTAATCCACTTTCTTTATTGCCATATCCGGGCAAATTAGACTTTTAAACAAATTTATTTTATTTCCGAAAAAATATCAGCAATAAAAAAGCCTTCAACTAAAAGCTGAGGGCTATGATTTAATTAAGGTGCATCTACCATTTATTAATCCGCTTTATTTATCGCCATATCCGGGCAAATTAGACTTTTGAAAAAATTTATTTTATTCCCGAATAAAAAAGTATTAGCAATAAAAAAAGCCCTCAACTAAAAGCTGAAGGCTGTGATTTAATTAAGGTGCATCTACTATTTATATATCCGCTTTAGTTATTGCTGCATCAGGAAGAATTGAAAAAAAATGGACGACTGTGGAATTGATTTACTTAGCTACAACGGTAGTACTAGCCTCAATGAGGATCGTCTACGGTATTTGACTAGGTAATCATTGACCAACTTCACATTAATTTTACAATTATCCCCATTTTCCTCTGAATACACAAAGTTTCTGTTAATATCTCTGATTCGATATCCGCAATAGTACGAATTTAGTTTATTAGTTGGGTATATGACTATGAAAGTTAGACACACCCAACTTGATGAAGCGATCGCAATTTCTATTAGCCCTTGCTAGTCTTAGTATTGTCGGGGGGAGCTTTTTTCTGAGAACAACTTTTAGCAGTACTAGCGAGCCTAAAATCATAACTGATACATCACGCTACAAAGAAATTCGTAATCAACTATGGTCTGAAAATGACCAAGTAAAACATTTTCCTAATGAAATTCCCCCTGATGCTAAAGATGTTCGTATTGCTTACTCTCCCAAAGTTTTGCAAGAAAGTAGTTTTTTTCAAATTAGGCTGAAAGAGCCACCAAAGAAGATAGAAAAATTACTTTCACAATACAGAAATAGTGCCAAGCACAAATATATAGGTGGTAACACAAACGACCATATAAATCAACCTAACGGTGTGCCGACAACTTTCTTCTATACTAGTGACTCTCCTACAGAATCTTTTCCAGCTACTTATGAAATATTGGTATTAAATACAGATGACAAAGGTAGAACTGGCTTTAAGTGGAATCATGGAGATAGCTACGGCGTTGCTATTAATAGTTCCACCTCAGAAATTATCTACTGGTCTGAAAAATGGTGATTAGCAATTCAAAATGCATTTGAATCGCCATGAAAAAATCATTATTTGTAATATCTGACTTAATAAACTTCTTACATGAATCAAAAGCCCTCATACTAAATCCCTCTCCCAAAATTGGGAAAAGGGGTTGGGGGATGTAGCAAGATACCGCAGGCAAATTGTGCATTTGTGCAAGAGACTCCATGAGTGGAACTCACAAGGAACAATGAAAATACTTCTTTGCGTTCCCTGTTTCCTATTTCCTATTTTCAAGGCAGTCTAATAAAAAATACCTATATGTCATACAGAAATTTATCTTACTGGTACAGTTAATAATGTTGTGTTTTTTTCACACTAAATTCAGTAATAGAGGTCTACCAAATGAAAAATATAGTAAGGAATCTCCTTGATGAACGCATCAAATCGATGGTTAGATCATCCGATCTGTATCAAGGTTTATATAATAGAACGCATTCCAGTAGGCTAGCTCTTACAGGCAAAAGGCTTGATATTTGTGCTAATGAAGTTGCTATATATCTGCTTCAGTCTGGCAAAGAAAAATATGTATTACGTGATAAAGTTTGTCTTGAAATTGGAAGTGGATGGTTACTTACTCATTCGTTAGTATTTTACCTTCTTGGAGCAAAAAAGGTTTATGCAACGGATATTTGCCCGTTATTACAACCCGAAAATATTTTTAAAGCCGTGTGTAATTCTGTAGATTGGAGTATCTTAGATAGTCTATCTACATTTGAAGATCGGGATATTATCCGCTTACGTTTAAAAAAACTGCTTTCATTAAAAAATTTATCTGTAGAAGTTTTACAAGACTTGGGCATAGAATACATTGCTCCAATTAATTTGGCTCAAAAAGTGCCGAGTAAAGAAAAAATAGATTTTATATTCTCTAAATCTGTGTTAGAGCATGTCCCAATTGATGATGTTGTGCCACTTTTAGAAAATCTTGTAAGTAGCCTCTCAGATGATGGCTTTATGTTTCATCTGATTGATTTACTAGATCACAGAGATACAAAAGAAAGACCATTTGAGTTCTTTATTTATCAACAGGAAGCCTATTCGAGAGAATTACAATCAAGATGGGGAAATCGAATTCGACGAAGCCAATGGAAGCAGATATTTTCTAATCTTAAGCATTTGGACTCTAAATTTGTATTTGAGTGGTCGCGCAAGGACGTAGAATTACCAGAAAAAATCGACTCGTCTATTCAATATACAGATGAAGAAGATTTAAGAATCTCCCATATCGGTATATTTGGAGAATTAATATAGTTTCTACAAGTCAAGTTTTAGGTCAGGAGAAGTTCTGAGTGGAGCAAGCCTTCACTCAGATTTCATAGTACTAAGTGCTGGTTTTACCCTTTTGGATATATCACTTTGGGTAGTTAAAACTTTTAGTCAGCATAGCTAAGATTTATAAGTGCTTAAAAACTATCTGAATATGTAGAATGCCAACTGCTTTAATTACTGGTGCTTCTAGTGGTATTGGTAAAGCCTTTGCTCAAGAACTAGCTGCACGTAAAACAAATCTTGTACTCGTTGCTCGTTCTGAAGATAAACTAAGCAAATTAGCTAAACAACTACAAGAACAACACAAAATTCAAGTAGACGTTGTAGTAAAAGACCTCACAGAACCTAATGCAGCTGCTAGTGTATTTGATGCCACAAAGGCAAAGGGATTAAACATTGATTTATTAATCAATAATGCTGGTTTTGGTTCCTATGGCGACTTTGCTGAAGGGGATGGAGAAAAACAAGTTAAAATCGTACAATTAAACATTTTGGCATTAGTAGATTTAACCCACAAATTTCTACCATTGATGCGGCAACGTCGTTCTGGAAGTATTATTAACGTATCCTCTATTACCGCATTTCAACCAATACCATACCTTTCTGTTTATGCTGCTAGTAAAGCTTTTATTCTCAGCTTTAGTGAAGCATTATGGGCAGAAAATTATCAGTATGGTGTCCGTATTTTAGTCACTTGTCCAGGGCCAATAGAAACAAACTTTTTTGCAGAAGCTAATTTTCCTCCAGCGCTGGCAGGCAGTACAGATAAAGTCTATTCTTCCGAAAAAGTGGTTTGGGAATCTTTAGAAGCTTTAGAAAAAGGCTATCCAACTGTTATTAGCTCTGATAGTACCACTCAAATTAGAAGCAAATTATCTCGGCTTGTACCGCGCAAACTTCTACTGAATATGTTAGCGAAACGCTTTAAAGCCTAAGTATTAGGTATCTATTTAGGAGTTAGGAGTTTAGGGGTTTGGAGTTTAAAGTTAAATAAACTGATGTATTTAAAACTCCTCACTCCTAACTTTTCACTCCTAACTTATTACATATACCTTGTTAATTGAACTCGGTAACGCTCTTTTTTTGTAACGGCGATTTCCCCAACTTCTAAACGCCCTTTAGAGCGAATGGCGATTAAGTCGCCTGATTTGACTTGAGAACTAGCTTGGGTAACTTCCTTCCAATTGACGCGGACATCACCAGCATCGATGAAATCAACCATTTTGCTGCGGGACATACCAAAACCAGCAGATGCGATCGCATCTAATCTTAAAGAAGCCTCCACAGTAGTTAATTCTTTTTTCTTGGGTTCCCGAACCTTTAATTCAGTTAGCTCAATCTGCTGAGTTTTCACAGGAACCGATCGCACCTGTTTGAGGCTCATTGACAAAAATTCCACCAACTCTGGTGCAACAATCGCTTGCGCCCCTCGTTCTCCTAAGACAATCACATCTCCCGTCTTTTCACGAACAATTCCCGTCCCCAACATTGCGCCTAAAAAGTCGCGGTGAGAGGCGGTATCAAACAGGAAATTACCTGCAATTTCTACAGCTACAAGGCTGACTTGAGATTGATCTAACGGAAGTTCCGAACGAGCGATCGCTATTCTTTGACGTTCAGCCTGCGGATATCCACCCCATGCCACCAATTGCACTTCTGTTAATCGGTTAAACACCCGTTGAATTTCTGCCAATTCTGGGGGAGATAGAAAATCTGTCAAAACTACTTCCCAAGTTTTGATCGCTTGCTCCGCTTGATCGATTGCACGAGCGACACTATCTCGATTTTCAACACCTTTTAAAAGTTCTTCTCGTGGCAACATTCTTAAAAATTATGAGTTATGAATTGAGAATTAATCTGCTATAACTATCCTGATTCTAGCTTTAATTCCCATTTCTACAGTCCCTGTCCAGATTAGGTTAGCTTTTCTACTGGGGATTTGTTTGCGATCGCAGCGGCTTACGCCATCTCCAAAGAATAGGAAAGTAACTCAAGCCGCTGTGTTGCGATCTGTAAACTATGATTTATTCAATACACAGTATTTGTGTCGGCATAACCTTGGATATTTTCTGGATCAAACTGACGTAATATTTTGGTTGCTTGGCGAGTCAGAGTTTCAGAACCTTGAACAGCTACTAAATATTTACCTGCATCTAAGCGGTTGCGATAAGGTAAAGCATCACCACCACCTATAAGTAAACCGACTCCGCCACCGACAAACACACCGCCCATTGCACCACTAGCAGCACCCAGCAGTCCGCCAACAATGTGATTGCCAACTTCACCCGCCCAAGCAAAAGTATCTAAACCAGTAATCAGGCTGAATGTAAAACCTGCAAAAAAGCCAAATGGTATCAGCCAGGTTGCCATCTGTTTTGCTTGTTTTTTAGCTTGGTCTTTGGGGTCAATTAAGCCAAACTCGTCAGCCGTTTTATACCCCCTCCCCAAAATAGTGCTGTCAATGCCTTCTTTTTCTAAAGCTAAGTAAGCAGCTTCGGCTTGAATGCGGTCTGGTAATACGGCAACAAGGTAATTCATTGATTTTACAATTTGTCTAATAGAAGTTTTGCCTTAATTAACAGCGTATCAGTCCTGGTCGATTGAACCTCGTATGACTAGAAGCACACATCTGGATTACTCCAAGACTTATACCATTTCATGAAATACTTGATACAAACGATTTGTCTCTAACTCTTTCTCCCTGCTGCCTAAATGCGGGACGGGAGGATTATTTTAACAAATCTAGTGGCTCACAAAAATTGTTTACGCCTTGCTTGAGGACGTATAGCAAAACTGGCGTTGCCAAAATCTTAGGAAATGTTGGCGTTGTTTTTAAACGTTCCATCATCTTCTGAAGAGAAGTATTAAGCAAATCTTCTCGATATTCTTGTTCGCAAATGACGACACGCCATTTTCTCGCCAAGGCATCTAACCACTCGGAATTTGCTCTTTCTGGTTGTTGTCCTGCTCGGATAGCTAGCGTCATCGCTGCATCTTCCAAATCTCCATCACAGTCTTCAATTAAATCCAGCGCTTCCATATCGCTAGGATCGTCTGCCAATTGAGAGCGAAACTGTGCAATTTCTTGAGATGTTACTTTAGTCATGAGTCTTTGACAAGGCAAGCGATCGAACACTCAGTTATGTTAGTCCAAATTTGACTATAGCGCTTCTCTGTTAAGTCCAATATAGACCTCACAAAAATAACTCCTTCTCTACTACCTCTCCCTAACCCTCTTTAAAGAAACAAGGCAGGAGGCAGAAGGCAGAAGGAAAGAGGATTTGACTTGTTTCTTCCATCCATAACGGAAGCGAGCGCGTCTGTAAACAGCTTTTAAGAGGAGCGGAAAAACTTTTGTTACTGGAAGAAGGGGAGTAAAATTCTCGGACTAGATATAGTAGACTCTTATCCTTTAGCGATCGCGAAAGGATTTCTAAAAAATAACAATTTATTCAAAATACTGCCTTTTGGACTAAAAAGCCTCATTTATTCAGTGTTTTTACTGAATAAACAAGGCTTTTAGCTAGCTTTTTATCATAAACCTACTGAACTCTGTAATGCCCTAATAGCAGGTGCAAAGTGCATTACAAAACACAACAGCAGTCAAAAGTATTGATTCAGTTGAGTTTCAGCTAATTAGCGGAATGCTCTGAGAGTAACAGATCGTTGTAACTGAGCTAAAGCGCGGTTGTAATCCAAAATTGCTGTGACTCGATTACCTTCAGCTTGGGTGAGGTCATTTTCAGAGTTAATCACATCAGTTTGAGTACCTACACCAGCTTGGAATCGCAAACGCGCTAAACGTAGAGCTTCCCTGGCTTGTTCTAAAGCGGTATTAGCGGTTTGAACATTCTCCAAACTAGATTGCTGGGTAGAATAGGCTTGTTCTACCTGAAAGCGAATTTGGTTGCGCTGTTCAGCAAATTGAGTTTCTGCGATCGCAATATTAGCTTTGGACTGATCTGCTCTTGCTCTAGCGGCTCCCCCATCATACAAATTTAGGGTTGCCCTAACTCCGAATGAATAACCATCAGTAACGCTGACATTATCATCGAACTGGTCTAGCAGGTCATAGCTAGCGACCAAACTAACTTGAGGCCCCAGTTCCGCAAGAGCTTGCCTACGCTGTTGCTCGCTAATATTACGTTGTGCCAACTGCTGTTGCAATTCTGGACGATTTTGATAAGCCAACACAATACTTTGTTCTAGGGTTGGGTTCCAAAGACCAGCTAATTGTACAGGGTCAGCGGCACTGATATTTATTGCTTGCGGCAAACTGATCCGAGTTGCTAATTGACGACGGGAAATTGACTGTTGGGATCTAGCATTAGTTAAATTTTGTTGGGCATTTGCTAAATTCACCTGCGATCGCAACACATCGAACCGCGTACCAACCCCAGCTCGCTCTAAAGCTTCTGCATCACGTAAACTAGCTTCAGAGTTCTGCACAGCCGATTGGGCAATCCGTACTTGTTCATCTGCTTGTTGCAAATTGTAGTAGTCTGTGGCAACATTCAAACGGATTGTCTCAGACTGAGTTTCTACAGCCAACTCGTTGAAACGTACTTGTTCTTCAGCCGCTTTGATGCTAGCTTGCACTCTCCCAGAAGTATAAAGGTTATATGAAAGTTGTGCTTGACCGGAAAAAGATGTACTGGGTTGATCTTGGTTAGACAGTAAGCCATTTCGCCCGTTTACTTCATCCTGAAGCTGACTGCTAGCAGACTGACTACGAGTAAGATCCGTGCTAACTCCCAGAGTGGGCAATAAAGCAGCTTGCGCCTCGCGTAGAGCCGCTCGATTGCGTTCTAGCTCCAATAAAGACACCTGTAGATCGTGATTGTTACGCCGTGCTAACTCCAGAGCCTGTGCCAAAGTAATCGGCTGATTTTCCTGAAGTCTCACTTCCTCTGCTTTGGTGGGAAATTGTAGGGGATTTGAGTTAGGAATCAGGTTCTCTGGAATTTGCACCGGACCTGACGGCACAGGAGTTACGGTTCCTGGCACAGTAGCAGGTTGCACCGAACCCCCTGGTGCAGGAGTTACGGTTCCTGGCGTAATTAGAGTTGGCGTCGAACCCTCTGGAGCAGTGAAAGTTGGCGTCGAACTCTCTGGTGCAGGAGTTACAGTTCCTGGCGCAGTGATTGGCGTCGAATCTGTCGGAATCGTGGTATTACTCTGAGCCAAGCGACCAATAGCATTTTGTCGTAAACAGGTGCTTGAAGTTAGTAGCACAGCCAAGCAGTCAGTTTTGCTTTTGCTCAACTCCTGTGGATACCTCTGCGCTGACAACAGTTTTGCTGCTCCTGCACCTGTAGCTGAAGTTTGTAAAAATGTTTGCAACTGAGTAACAGTATTTTTCTTTTGAACCACTGGCTGCTGTGCAGAAGACAGGGACAAAATTCCTTTCTGGACAGAAAGGGGTTTTGAAGTGTAGTTGGGAACTACTATCTTCTTTAATTTCTGCCCAGAAGCACTTGAATTACTCTGTTTTTGGTTCTTTTGAGCTTGGGAAGGATTAGAGGTAGGTGTCAAACTGAAAAATCTACCTTTATCTTTCTTAAGTAGTTGTTTTATTGGCACAACAGTATTTTCAGCCGTAAATACGGGAATACTGTTATTACTTAAAGGTTTCACACTAAGTTTAGTAAAACCCAAAGCAGGTACTAGGGTTGGAACACTAACATTTGCGCTGTTAGACAGTTGCCTATTCATGGTATCCACAACCAAGCCTTGACCATAAGTAGAAGTCAAAACACTAGGAGAAGATGCCAGTTGTATCCCAGTTAGTTTCGCAGTACCAGCCCAAGCAGGCTGAGTTGTTAAAACTGCTGCCGTTACACCAGGTAAGAAGCTATAAAATAATTGCTGTCCTTTCACCGCATCCCTCACACGAAAATCAATCTAGCGGCAGAAAACCTTTCTTCACCACAGAATATAGCACGATACTAAACTTAGGAAAGAATATACTACGATACTAAATTTAGGGTTCGGAACTCTGTTTGTCTTCAAAACGTCTAACAATGCGAGAAAGTTCCGCCTTTTCATCGATACTAACGCGAGTAGGAGCACCGCTGATAATCCGTTCGTAGTTTCGGAAAGAATCTTTAATTTCGGGCCCGTCAGCAGTAATATTATACTCACGAATGCCCTTATCATGCCAAGACCCGCGCATTTTGAATACGTTAATTGCCCGCGACATTTCTCCACGAATTTCTACGTACTGTAACATCAGAATTGTATCGGTAATCGTGGAAATATGAGAGTCAGTAATCGAATGCGCTCCCAGAAATTGGTCGGTTGTGTTGGTAAAGAAACCAGTAATTTCTTCTTGTTTAGCATAACCTGTCACCCCAATTACAAACTGCCGAAATGCATTATTCGTAACTCCTCTCGCTAATGCTGATAGAGAGTCAATAGCAATCCGAGCGGGTTTGAAAATAGCAATTTCTGATTTAATAATTTGTAAGTGGTCTTCTAAACCAGTTGATTCAGGATAGGTACAGATGATTTTGAGTAAACCTTGATCTTCTAATTCTTCAAAATCAATTCCCCAAGAGGAAGCATTACGAGATAGTTGAGCGCGTGATTCTTCATAAGCAAATAATATCGCCTGTTCTCCATTGAGGCAGCCATCTTGAATAAATTTACTTACTAATAGAGTTTTGCCAGTACCTGTAGCTCCTGTTGCTAAAATAATTGAATCTTTAAAGAAACCACCACCGCACATTTCATCTAAGGTTTTGACACCAGAAGATACCCTGACATTAGAAGAACGTTGAGTCAAGCGCATTGCTCCGAGTGGGAAGATGTTAACTCCTTCATTAGTAATTGTGAAAGGATACTCGCCTTTCATGTGAGTTGTGCCGCGCAATTTGAGAATTTCAATGGTGCGGCGGCGGCGTTCTCCTTCTAAAACGTTGCGAACAATTACTACGTTATCGGAAACAAATTCTTCCACTCCGAAAGAGGCAACGGGCCCATATTCTTCACTACGTTCAGTGGTAATTACAGTGGTGACACTCAGTAGTTTGAGACGTGCTACCAGGCGGAAAATTTCGCGCCGCACTACTCCCATCGCTTCATACTGCTGAAATACTGCTGTTATTGAGTCGATTGAAACTCGTTTAGCTTTGTATTTGCGGATGGCATATTGCAAGCGCTCAATGAGTGCAGAAAGGTCAAAATTTCCAACTATATCTTGACCTTCTGGATCGGGAGATGCATCAAGAATAAACAACTTGCCTTCTTCGATTAAGCGGGGCAAGTTCCAACCAAAAATATTGGCATTTTTAATAATATCGCTCGGTGATTCCTCAAAGGTTACAAATACTCCTGGTTCATCAAAGTAGGTAATCCCATTATAGAGAAATTGAAGAGAGAATAAGGTTTTGCCTGTGCCAGATGTACCACTAATCAAAGTAGTTCTACCAATTGGTAAACCACCATGACTAATATCATCAAACCCTTCGATCATCGTCCGAATTTTTTCTACGCCCCTAATTATCGGTGGTTGTTTTGGTTCTACTAGCTCGTTTTCACTCATTGCTTGATAACAAAAGGATATTAAAACCTGTTTTTTATTACTGATGATTAAAAATTTACTCTTCAAAATCTTCTTCACTCAGTTCTTCATAGAGTAAATCCAATCCAATCAACACTCTTTCTCTATCTGAAAGATCCCCAATAATTTTGCGAACGGGTGGAGGTAAAATTTTAGATAGTGTTGGCGTTGCCAATATTTTATCTTCTTCCGCCAGTTGGGGACTTTTCAATACATCGATCACTTTTAAAGCATAAACACCTTCAAACTCCTGCTCTAAAATATCTTTAAGTGTTTTTAATGCCCGGACTGAGTTCGGGGTATTTCCTGCTACGTAAAGCTTGAGAACGTAGGTTTTTCTGGCTTTAATCATATAGTTAATAGCTAGTCATGAGCATAAAAATAGCAAGATGCGTTCGCGCATTGAGAGTAACTAACAGCAATAGTGTGTTCAAAGTTAAATATACAGCGATAAACTTAATTTATTTAGAAATTGAACTCCTATAAACTTCGCACAAGTGAGCCAAGATATCGATTAATGTTAGGCGATAATCAAGTAACGTTTCATTGCTCCTGCCTTCTAATTTTAGCTGGTTAGAAAATTCTTCAATTACCTCCATGTGAATTTCGATTATTTGGGGCACAGGAATATTAGCATAAAATATAGTATTGATAAATTTATCAATTTTATCTTTGAGTGTTTTGTCTGTGGTAAAATAATCTATAAGAATCAGGCTATAATCTAATTTAAGCTGTCTTAATAATCCTTGTTTTTCTGCTGGAGTCATCTCCTGAAAGTGCTGTTGGCTTTTTTGCATCTGACTGGCAAATACATAAACGTACTTGCTAGTGTATGCCTTACTGGGATTTAGTGGCGGCCAACTTGGTAAATAGTTGATTGTTCCAGAGGTTGTTGCAGCAACAGGTAAGGAGAAAAATTGGGCAATAATTGCGTCCATTAATTTCCCCACCCACGCACTCAAACCTTTTAGGTTGCCTAAGTCAACTGGATTATTTAAGCATTTATTAACATTAGATTGCAGAATCAATATCGGTAATAACATCTATTCTTGAATATATCTCCTCGATCGCCCTGTCCAAGAAACACGGGCTGATAAGTTTGGCTAACGCTTGTAGGGGAATACTGCGTATGTAGTAAACTGGTGATACCCCAAAATAACGCTCTATGCGAGCAGATACTGCTATGCACTTGAGAATCTAGTGCAGCAACTAACTGGTAGAACTTAGTAGGTCTTTGATGATGAAGTATCTGTCGGCATAGCAAGACACAGTAATTAACTCATGATTTTCATATCTATGTATATAAATAGATAGATTTTTTGATTTTGCTCCTTGATAAGATACTTAAACGAACTTAAAGGATTGTCGCATTCCAAATCATTATAATTCCTCAAGGTTCTAAAGCGAATCTTTGGGGCCATAATTGTTTTAGCCGTCGCTATCGATGAGGAGTTTAAATACCAGTAAGACACTGGAGAGGCTAGTTGCTAGAAATGAAAAACGTCGCCTCTTGGAAAAATGCACTCGTTTGCAATTCCCGTGTCCGTTAGGGAAAATCCCGTTGTTTTAATGGCGTTGAAATAACCAGAGTTGCTTATATGAGTCTTCTTAAAGGATATGACTTCAGGCGAAAAGACCATCAACTGGCAGATGGAAATGCCGGAGGGTTCCACAGGAAGAATGACCCCAAAATCCCTATGTTAATGCTAGATTACCCGCTTTATGACTTTCAGGCAACCGTACCTAGCTGCCCCCAAACAAGTTCTCTGGCAGTGGTGTTAGAGATTTTTGAGCAAGAGCAGTGCGATCGCTTGGTAGTAGTAAATCAACAGCAATGCCCCATCGGATTGCTGTATTCTGCTCGTTTAATCCCAAAATTATTAGCACATAGTGACGATAAAAATCTAAATTTACAACAATCGCTCTCTACCTGGGGTCAAGGTCTAATTGAGCCAATACAGACAATATCAGCTTCGGAGCGTGTAGAGCGATTAAGCTTGCGCTGGTGCGATTCACAAGTTGAAAAACCCCAAAACTTAGATTGGGCACTGATTGACTCTGATGGTCGATATTTGGGGCTACTGGATAGTTCGCGCCTGTTGCGATCGCTGGCTAAAGAACGTCTGGGTGGGTTAGAAAGTTCAGGCACTCCCAGATCGTCTAGTGAACATCGTCATGAGTATGATGGTGGGTCAAATGAACCCAAGTCGCTAGGACATCAGCCATTAGTACACTTGCTAGAAAGACTGCCTTGGCCTTTGATGTTGCAAACCGGTACTGGCGAGGTGGTAGCGCGAAATCCCGCCTGGTGGCAGCAACTAGGAACCTTGAAAGATCCCGAAGGAGTTAGGCAACAAGTGGAGGCAATACTTGTCCCTAACCGCTCCGAAATAGCAGAATATGTCAGCCAACCTGCAATCAACGTTCATCCCAATAGTCGGGAGAATAAGCATGGTGGTGAAGAAGAACTGACTCAACCAGAAGCATCAGGTGATGCTGTATACAGCCGATGCTATTTGGATAGTCAGGTGGGTACTTGTACCTGCGTTGTTGAAGTACAAAATGGTCAAGAGCGAATCTGGCAGTTTGCCAAAATTCCCTTAGATAGTCCTGAGTTTAAAGTTATGAGTGCTGAAGAGGAGATTGCACTCAGCACTGATTTGTGGTTGGTTTTAGCTACTGATGTCACAGAACAGCAGCAGCTTTGTAAAGAACTAGCAGCGAAGAATGCCGATTTAATTCAACTAAATCGGTTAAAAGACGAATTTTTAGCTTGTATTAGTCATGAACTCAAAACTCCTCTAACTGCCGTTTTGGGATTATCGCGCTTGCTCGTAGATCAGCAGTTGGGAGAACTTAACGAGCGTCAAGCCCGTTATGCGGGACTGATTCATCAAAGCGGACGCCACCTGATGAGTGTGGTAAATGACATTTTAGATTTGACGCGGATGGAGACGGGACAAATGGAGTTGACGCTGACTCCGGTGAAAATTCAGGCTGTGTGCGATCGCGCCCTATCGGAAGCTAAAGCTATCCACACTCAAACCACCAAAGCGACATCTGCCTCACCACCTCCAAATGCTCGTTCATCTGCTCCTCAATTCTGTCTTTCCATTGAACTAGGTTTAGATCAGATGGTGGCAGACGAATTGCGCTTACGCCAGATGCTAGTACACCTACTTTCCAACGCCTTTAAATTCACCGAAATATCGGGCGAAATTGGGCTGCGGGTGAGTCGTTGGGAAGGATGGATTGCGTTTACAATTTGGGATACAGGCATTGGCATTCCCGAACACCAGCAACACTTAATCTTTCAAAAATTCCAACAACTAGAAAATCCCCTCACCCGCCAATTTGAAGGCACTGGTTTGGGGCTGGTATTAACTCGCGCCTTGGCTCGCCTCCACGGAGGAGATGTCAGCTTCTTATCGCGTGAAGGTAAAGGTAGCCAGTTTACACTACTTCTGCCGCCCAGTCCCCCGAAAACAGGCTTTTCGGAACCAGATATGGGAATCAGAGAAGACGAGGAGACACGATACCAACCGACACGGGAAAATCTCACCGCTGCTCGTCAGCAAGTTAGTACGCCCATACAGCATCATCTCGCGAGTTCGCAACGGTTGGTCTTGGTAGTCGAGGCAGTAGCCCGATATATTGAAGACTTGACCGAACAACTCAAAGGTTTAGGATATCGGGTAGTGATTGCGCGATCGGGCACAGAAGCAGTCGAAAAAGCGCGGCGCTTGCAACCAATAGCGATATTTTTAAATCCGTTGCTACCCCTGCTATCAGGCTGGGATGTACTGACTTTACTAAAATCTGACACCGCAACCCGTCATATATCTGTAATTGTCACTGCGACGGGAGCCGAAAAGGAGCAAGCATTTGCTAACCGAGCCGATGGTTTCTTAAGTTTGCCAGTAGAGCATCAGGTCTTAGCACCAGTTCTAGAAAAATTATGTACTGCACAAGCAATTGGGCAGATAGGGTTAAATAATAGTGCAATTATCCTAACTAAAACTCCACTGCGAATTCTCCGCTTGGTGAATCCCCAGTTAGAATCGGTCAATCCCCACCCTTCACTCCGAGAACATCGGGTGATTGAAGTAGATGACTTAGATCAGGCAGAACTTTTGGCGCGAGTATGGCAGTTTGATGTCATTTTGCTAGATGTAGAAAGTACCACCGCCCAAATTTATTTGCAACAACTAATTGGACATCCCCGTTTAGCAGCTATACCACTGGTTACTTGCGATGTTGCAACGACCTTAATCGCTTCTAAAATACCAGGGTTATCTGTATTTCCTTACTTAACACCATTTGCGAAAGATAACAGCAGTCGCACCGAGAAAACAGATGCTTTATTATCAGTACTAGAAATTGCTTCTGGTATTTGCTGCCCTCCCAACATCTTAGTAGTGGATTTAACAATGCTGCGGGATTTCCCCCAGGTAAGACGTAAGCCAGCTAAGGGTTATCGGACAGAAAAAAATTGCTCAATTAGTAGTGAAACTGCTGAACGGGGTTCTGAGTGGTTCCAAGCTTTAATTCAATACCTGCAAACAGCAGGCTTCAAAGCTGCGATGA
This sequence comes from Nostoc sp. JL31, assembly GCF_017114965.1. NCBI lineage: Bacteria > Bacillati > Cyanobacteriota > Cyanophyceae > Nostocales > Nostocaceae > Nostoc > Nostoc sp. JL31. Next base: position 8,585 of record NZ_JABXKO010000046.1, on the reverse strand, counting down.
GTCCTTGTTGGGCAGAAGTGTTGCAACAAATTCGCCACGAAAGCGTTGACTTATTGCTAATTTGTTTAGGAGAAACGTCTATCCACAAAGATCTACTCAAAGCACTGAAAACATTAGGAGATTCGCCTTTAAAGTTGCCACCAATTTTGGTACTAAATCAGCGATTAAATCGCTCAGAAACCAGTTTTCAGAATGGGGTAGCTTATCAGGAAATTAACAAGCACAAAAAGAATGGTTTGGAATCGATAGAAACTGTTGTTGGTGCGATCGCTACCCAAATATTACCGCGATCGATATCAATGGAAGACCTATTAAGCCAGATCAATCAAGCTTTAGCTGTCAACGGTTACAAAGACAAATGTTAATGGGGTCATTAGTCATCGGTCATTACTTATTCTCAAAGGACTAATGACTAATGACTAATGACAATTTATGATATGTCTATTTTTTCCTTTTTCATTTTCTTAAAAGGAACTCTAACCAAGTTATAAGCACCCTTGGTTGATAAATTCTTGTAATCATCTGGCTGTAAGTCCATTTGTAAAAACTTTTTCTGTTCGGCCAACAGCAGCACTGAGGAAGGTTTTAGTCCTTTAGCAGCCTGGTTTTTAATATGCTCTACAGCCTCTTGGGGAAATTTTAAATAATTTACGTGGATGTGGCTGTAAAATACCACACTAGGCTTTTTGAAGCCAAGCATGATCAATTCTTCGTTTGGTTGTTTTGCTTCTAAAATGACCGCAGACAATTCCCTTAAGGGTAATTGACGTTCTCGATCGATAAAGAACGAAGCAGGCGTTAAGACAAAAATTACAAACGCCACAAACCCAATGAAATTAATACCGATAATGTAGTTCCAGCGGCGACTCAATAATAAAGCCGCAACCAAAACAGCAGAAACTAGCCAAATTATACCCGCGATTACTGGTAAACCAGATTGTTGAATTAGTTCGTGGAAGTTACTGATCGCTGGATCGGTACCTAATATGTGGGTTATGTTGAGCAGTGCTGTTGCTAGAACTGATAAAAATACTACATTCACCCAACCACTAATTCGCAGCAAAGACGTAGAGATGGGGGGAGTGGGAGAGGGGGAAACAGGAATTGTTTGCCGTGTCTCTGTATCTGAAAAAAGGTCGCTCCACAACAAGGCTACCAGGATTGCTGCTGCTGGCATTAAAGGCAATACGTAGCTAGGGAGTTTAGTGACAGCAATGCTAAAAAAGGCAAAGATGCTAGCAAACCAGAACCAGGCAAATAAACCAAATTGCTGAAAACGTTCAAGGGATCGCCAATGCGATCGCTGCCAAAACTTTAGTCTGATTATAGAAGCTGGTAAATAAACTGAGTATGGTGCAAAACCCAACAGCACAACTAAAAAGTAAAAATACCAAGGTGCTGAGTGACCATTAACTACTTCTGTAAAGCGTTCCAGGTTGTGATAACCAAAAAAGGAGTTAATGTAATTCCAGCCATTGCGCCAAATTACTAAAGCATACCAGGGCACTGACAAAGCGAGAATTATCAATATACCTACGAGAAGGTGCATTTCCCGCAACACCTCTCGCACTTTACCCACGTAAAGCAAAAAGGCGGCAACAATTAGCCCCGGCAAAACAATTCCCACTGGCCCTTTAGTCAAAATTGCGCCAGCAATCAGCACATAAAAAGCTAAGTACCACTTATTAGGGAATAGGGCATGGGGCATTGGGGATTGGGCATTGGTTATTAATTCTGCTCCCCTGCTCCCTTCCTTCCCTGCGTACCCTAGAAAGAAACATAACAAAGCCGATGCCATGCATCCGGTGAGCAACATATCAGAGACACCCGTTCTCGCCCAAATAATAGTTTCGGGATTGAGTGCCATGAGCGCGGCTGCTATAAAAGATGTTAAGTAGCGACGAGTAGGACGTGAAACTTGCTCTAATTCGTCTTGTTTAGCCAAATACCACTGGATGGTGTAAAAAGCTAAACAAACTAAGCCGAATGCTGCGATCGCGGAAGGAAGGCGTACTGCCCATTCGTTCACGCCAATCAGATGATATGCGATCGCCTGACACCAATAAATTAAAGCAGGTTTATCGAAACGAGTGTCACCATTGAAAAATGGGGTAATCCAATCACCTGTCACGAACATCTGGCGGGAAGCTTCGGCAAAGAGCGGCTCTGTCTCATCAATTAAGCCAATGTTGCCCAAATTCCACCCAAAAGCCACCCAGCCAACCACCATCAACCACAAAATCGACACAGTTACACTCAGGGCTGGATTTTTTGCTATTTTGTTGAACCACCGATCAACAGTGTGCTTAACACTCAATTTCATTCTCATTTAGTCAATAGTCAACAATCACTAATCAATAGTCGTTGGTTATCTATCTTTTGTTCTTCAGAGTTTTTAATTCAACAATTTTCCTCTATCCATTACCTAACACTTTACCAACTGTAGGGTAAGGATGTAAAAATAAAGGTTTGGGCAAACGGTAAACAATGCCCACTCTACAAAAATTGCTTCTGTACTCAATATTTACCACTTAGCAATATTTATTGACTCAGCACAAGTTGCCATTCTCTGTTTTGGGAATTCCACTTAGGTAATTGAGTTTCGCCAATAATATAAGGGCCCCAGTAGCGGCGGGAACCATCTTGGGCAAAAGCAACTAAAACATCTCCCTTCTCCAGCTTTAAATTATTCTGAGGTAGGGATAGAACCAGTCCCTTCTCACTACCTTCTTGGGGAGCAAAATCCCAATGTGCCGGTACATCATAGTGAGTCTGTTTTTTACTAGACCCTTTTGCTACTGACTGTCGTGCCAGTAGAACCAGCCGCACAGGCTGATTTGTTTGATTGCTCATTCGCAAAGTCCCTTGATCCTTGGCAATGCTTGCTGATTTATCACGATCTGCCAAGACAGGATAAGTCTTCTGTTTACTGCTATGTTCTACTTGATTAGTTGGGGTAGGTGCTGGAGTAGATAAACTAGCGGAAATACCTTTTTCAGGTACAACCGAAGTTGTCTGCCACTCTTGAGTTTCTGTTGGTAGTTCTGAAGATGTATCTGGGTTTGTAGGCTCAAAAGATACGCTCACTCCAAAGCATCCCACCAGAGCAACAAGCAGTCCCAAGCAAGAAGCTGTAATACCGACATTACGATACACTGAAGATTTCATATTGATAGTTATTAGAAATAAATATTTTGTCTAGGCTTGACCAAATAGTAGCCTATTATCCCAAAAGGTAATCACACAAAATAGCCGAATATAGACTTGCCTAAAATTAGGAAAACGAATGTATTATCAATATCATTTTGATTAGAAAACATTTGAAGTGAATAATTCATTTGATGTTTGAAAAACAAGAAATCGAGACACCCATGACTTTGGGCTTTGACCGTAAGTATGGATAAATACAATATAATTTGATACCTATTTAGCCCATTGATTTGTGTACAAAAAATAAAAGTTTCCTGAAACCGCTAGCAGCCTCAATAAGGCGTCCTTTGCTAAACGTCAGATAAATCTAAGTGGTGTATTTTATCTTATGCTATAAAAAGCACTTTAAGAGGATGTTGGGAAAGTGTCTGGTGATGTAGCAAGTGCTTAGAGATCCTCTTTCCTAAATCTACGCAAGTCCCTTATTCTGTTGGGAGACGCTACGAGTAGCTTACTTCCAATACATGAATACAACTCAGGAAACCCGCTTAACGGACTAACTTCCTTTAAAAAGGAGAATTTTGAATCATTTTCCCATTTTTTAAGGCTTGCTCGTGGGGATCAAACTAAATATTTCTTGTTTCCAAACATCCTCTAAGAAACTGTATTTCTCTAAAGATGATAGAATGGTCAAATTTGAATAAACACTGGAATTCCAGTAGATATATACAATAGTAACAAACAAGCTGATGTTAAAACCAATATCCTTCTTACATTAATAATATAGATATATTTCAAGATATCTTGACTTTTCCCAGAAGTCCTTTTGATGCAAAACACTCGTCTCAACAACTTGTTCGATGCCATTGCTACACGCTTTGGGCAATGGTTTTTAAATCCTTGGCGACGGCTATCGTTGCTAATAATTAGTTTTTTGTTCGGTTTTTTTCTGGGAAACGCAGTTTCCACAACCGCTGGGCAAGAAGGTGTATTGGATATTGTGGTAGCGGCTTTTTTAGTACTGTTAACGGAAATTACCAGCCGGATATTTTATAGTCGCAGCTTTTTGGATAGGCGATCGCTCTTGGTAGACTCACTAAATCTCCTCAAAGTTGGTTTCATCTACAGCCTGTTTCTCGAAGCTTTTAAGCTGGGATCGTGAGAAGAGGCAAAGGGGCTGAGGAGCAGAGGGGGAAATTATGAATTTGTGGCTGGGTGAAATTTTAGCAACCAATGAGGTGGGGGAAACTTGGAAGCAGAAAGCAAGAGAAGCAGCACTGGTAGATAAGTTAAGGGCAGAAGCTTTTGGGATCGCGCCGGAAAATGTTGATGAAATGATCGAAAAGCGATCGCATTTACTAAAATCTGTCTTCCCAGCTTTTAGCGAATTCTGCCAAGCTACTCTCCAAGTACAACCCCAGGAAATGTTACAGGTGTTGTGGGACTTGTGGTTGCCTTTAGGGATCAAACTAGCATCGCAGCGCCAACAGTTGGGACGTCCCCTGATTCAAGGAATATTGGGAGGACAAGGCACTGGTAAAACTACAATGTCAAAGGTTCTCAGTTTGGTTGTCAATCAGTTGGGATACAGGACTGTGAGTTTATCTTTGGATGACTTATATAAAACTTACAGCGATCGCTTGGTTTTGACACAGCAAGATCCCCGCTTCATTTGGCGCGGCCCACCAGGAACCCATGATATAGACTTAGGCTTAAATGTACTAGATCAAATTCGCCAATCGCAAAGTCCAGTCATGCTTCCCCGCTTTGATAAATCTGCTTTTGGAGGTGCTGGCGATCGCACTAATTCAGAAATGGTGACGGATGTAGATATTGTACTATTTGAAGGTTGGTTTGTGGGTGTGCGACCAATTAACCCTGATTTATTTGATACTGCGCTACCGCCAATTGTCACAGATGAAGATAGAGGATTTGCCCGTGAGATCAATCTTCGCCTCCACGATTATCTACCGCTGTGGGAGCGATTAGACAGTTTAATTGTGCTTTATCCCACCGATTACCGATGTTCTTTAGAGTGGCGTAAACAGGCAGAACAGCAGATGATTGCTGCGGGGAAACCGGGAATGAGTAATTCAGAGATAGAGCAATTTGTCAATTATTTTTGGCGATCGCTTCACCCGGAATTATTCATCAAGCCGTTGGTAAAAGATGCGACAGTGGTTGATTTAGTGATTGAGATTCATCCCGATCATAGCTTTGGTCAAGTGTATTGCGATCGCACTTAGGGCGTTACTTCTCAAGCAAATCAGCTAGAAACATAATCTAAACACTGTCGACATCCTTCTGTTGCTCATCAGTTCAGACTTTATTGCTTCCTATTCATCCCAAGGCAGTCTCATGCTAATTCGTAATTCGTAATTAGACAAGTTATAAAAAGCTCTATCGGTAATTTTAAGTACTTGGGAAACCTCCAGCTTGAACAATCTGTTCGGCAGTTAAATTCAATTCTGGGAAAGTAGGCGAGACGATGCGATCTGTGCCTCTAAATTGAGTAACTTGGTATTCATCATCGATTAATTGATATAATAGACATAGTAGGCTGTTTCGGTTTGCCAGTGAACTTTTTAGCGCCTAAACCGAGATAATCTACAACCCAATATTCAGGAATTCCAATAGCCTCATACTTGCCTTGTTTTGTGTAGTAGTCATCATCCCAATTAGTACTAACTACCTCAACTACCAAGGGAATTGATGACGGATATGATACAGTCGATTCTTTTTTCCATAGCGCCTCATTCACTAAATTAGGACGATTTAATATCAACACATCTGGAGAGTAGGCTGATACCGAATTAAAAGGTTTTATCAGCGCAGTTTTGGGAATTGTATAAGGTAAATTTAATCGGTCAAATTCTACTGTTAGTTTTCTAGCGATAAAGCCAACAACATCTTCATGTTCACCAGTTGGTTGAGGCATTTCAACAATCGCACCATTATGTAATTCGTATCTCCTGCCTTCGGGCCGCCAAGCTGCAAAATCTTCAAAGCTTACTAGTTTGGGTATGGCTTGAGTCATAAATTTTTACCTTGGCTTGTATGTTGCCTTAATCATCAATACTTTTAAAGTTGACAAATTGCTTTTAAAACTTGTAGCAACTGACTTGAACGCTCTCTTTCCATTAAATTTAATTCTGGCAACAGATAATAAATAGGGGGATTTCCTTGTTCGATATAGACAAATTGATAACTTCTACCATTAGTCACTAATCCCCAAACTGATTTTTGATTATCTAAATTTTTATAAGCATAAGTGAGTAACTGAGTTAAACCTGTTGATATATCAATCTGACTATTTTTAGATTCAATTAACAGTACCCAAAAATATTTTTGAAGTTTTGTATGTTTCGCTTTACTAATAGCTAAAATATCAAATCTGCCTTTAATTCTGATATCTTCATCTTCAACTTCAATATCAGCAATATTTTCCTCCAAAAGAATCTCGATCGGATAGCGATAAAAACCAGCTAATCTTAGTAAAGGCGCAACTGCAAGAAACTTTACCTGACCTTCAGAAACTTTACCGGCTGTCAGGTAGCGTCGAAAGTCATTTCTAATTTGCAGAAGTTCTTGTTGTTCAACTTCGAGGAGAGGTTCCAAAGATAAGTAATTAGAAAATGAATCACTGTACTGTTCTTCAAAGCTAAACAGACGCTGAACTTCTTCTAAAGATAAATTATGAGCATTGAGAATTGTCATATATTTTTGGTTGATTCGGCCACAACTCAATCCAAATTCCCTATATAAAACCTATCTTAACCCCTGGCTGATTACATAAAATACGAATCGCTAGCACATCTGTGCTACCGATTCGTGAGAAAAAATCTAGATTCAGTCTTACAGAGGAAATGGGTTGCGATTACGATCTATCAGACGATCCCATTGCATAGTTAAGGTGCTTCCCATTTGTTGCTGTTGTTTTGCCCACACCGATAGTAAGTCTAAACAAGAGTGATCGATATAAGCCAAGTCTTGCATATAAACATGCAATTCACTTCCTGGAGGCACAAGTTCTAAAATATTCGCTAATTTTGGTAGCCTCACAAACGTTGCCGCACCTTGTAAATAAATGTCTATTCTCTGATTATTTTCGTGCTTAATCATTTGGATATTCAGCACGGACATTTTGTGAATTAGTAAAACTCCTGTCAACAGAATACCAATTAAAACACCTGTGATGAGGTCAGTAACAACAATCCCGATTAAAGTGGCAGCAAATATCACCAGAGGAAAACGTCCATACTTCTTTAACTGGCGAATATGTTCTACTTCGATTAGTTTGTAACCAGTAACAACTAGAATTGCTGCCAGACTAGAAATAGGGATTATTTTCAGCAAGGTTGGGGCTGCAATTACTAAAATTAACAGCCATAAACCGTGAAGCATTGTTGATAATCTAGTTTTAGCGCCAGCTTCTACGTTTACAGAACTGCGGGCTATCACTCCTGTCATCGGCAAAGCACCCAAGAACCCACATATAATGTTGCCAATTCCTTGGGCTGTTAATTCACGATCAAAATCGGTTCTTGTCCCGGTATGCAGTCGATCTACTGCTACGGCTGAAAGCAAACTTTCTGTACTAGCAATAAATGCGATCACGATCGCATCTAGCAAAACTGGTGCCTGAATTAGGCGTGGTAATCTGGCAAGTGTTGGTAATTGAATTGCTTGTGCCAGATTTGCAGGTACATCAACATACTGAATCGGTAATCGATACACTGTAGCAATGACGGTGGCAATTACAACGCCGACAAGCGCACCAGGTATCAACTTTAAACTATTGGGTTTAAATTTTTCCCACAGCAGAAGACTGATAATAGTTATTAAACCTATCAGTGCTGCAACATGATGAACGCTACCATCAATAGGAAAGAAAGCTTTGTAAATGGTGTTGGGAATAGAAATTAAATTCTCAATGCCGTGTATACGCGGTTGGTCGTCTAGCATGACGTGAAATTGGGAAGCTAAGATTAATATCCCAATACCTGCAAGCATTCCATAGATGACAGCCGGTGACATGGCGCGAAACAGCTGGCCAAGTTTAAATATACCTGCGAGTAATTGAATTAAACCCGCTAGCAGCAAAATTGGCCCAACCATTTCAATGCCATATTCTTTAACTATTTCTGCAACAATCACAGCCAGCCCAGCAGCAGGGCCACTGACAAGCATTGGTGAACCGGAAACAGCACCAACAATAATTCCGCCTACTATTCCTGTAACTAAGCCGCGAGATGGCGGAAGTCCCGAAGCGATCGCAATACCCATGCAAAGAGGAAGGGCGACAAGAAACACCACAAATGATGCTGGTACTTCACTAGTAAATGAGGATTTGTCTATGAACCTATCCCACTAATAATATTTTGTTAATCCAGATATGAATTGTAGCAAGGTCAATGAATGCGTCAAAGTAAACT
>NZ_JABXKO010000063.1:0-9331 GCF_017114965.1 Nostoc sp. JL31 | reverse complement strand
TCAAGTTTTATTACTTCAGCAAACCTGATGCAAGTTATTAGTTTTGCTTATTTAAGCTCGATCTTTCTAGTGTTTGCGGGTGTTCCAAATACAGTGAACACAGAATTTAGATATGTTTACTCTGGTGTTAGTGTTAGCGCCCAAAAGATAAAATAGATAAGGAACATTGTTGTTGTCGACTCTGAATAAAGAGTTGATATGAATTACTACCAAAATTAGGAGGGAAGGTGTGACATGACAATTACTCTAAATCACACCATAGTGCCCGCACATGACAAAGAAGCGTCGGCGAGGTTTTTTGCAAAAATTTTCGGTTTAGAGGTCGAGCTTCCCGTTGGTCACTTCGCTGCTGTGCATATAAATGATGCATTAACGCTCGACTTTGCCGATGCTGGAGCATTCGAGCCACATCATTATGCGTTCCATGTCAGTGATGAAGAATTTGATGCAATTTTTGCACGCATCAAAGAGGCAGGTATTGAATACAGTAGCGACCCCATGCATCAGAATAAAGGACAAATTAACCACAGAAAGGAAGGTCGTGGCTTCTATTTCTATGACTCCGATGGCCACAACTTAGAATTGTTAACCCGTGCATAGATTTTTGATATCAGGTCAATGCATTACTTCTTGACTAAAAAATATGCTGTGGCATGGTCTGGTAATTGGCTAATATTCTGCCCAAATTCTTTTTTATTCTGAAAAATACCTGCCAAAAAATCGAGCTGATAAAGATTGGGTAAAAATGCTCCGCCTGTATCGGCGATGACTCCCATTTGCAGATGTTTGCGTCCACCTTGAGTATGCTCAATCACAATCACCTTACCTAAACCGATATTCAAAACATCTCCAGCAAAAGTAACTCCGGGTTTGATAGAAATTTTTGCATCTATTTTATATCCATAGCCTTTAATAGCATCAACTTCTCTAAAATACCAATAACGCTTTTGTGCTGTTGCCTTTAATCCCCGGATATAAGCCATTCCATTGTTTCTATCTACATTAAAAAAGGCCTTATAACCATCGGTAAAATTAATCAGGATTGTTCCTTCCATAATTGCTTCTTCTAAGCCATTTCTGGTTAGATAAGCAAGAGTATTAACTTTTCCAAATTCTCTACCACCTGGTTCATAAATACCAGATAAAACATCTTGCTTTGTGTAGCGAGTGTAGAACTTATCGTTATTAGAGTTATCTTTTAAGCTATAAATTGGTATATTAAAAGTAGAGGTTTTCTTGCGGGAACCAGGGTGAGTAAATACAGCATATTTGGTAATTCGTAATTGTTTTTGCTGTTTACTTTTGGGGTTGTAGGGAGACCATTTAATGACTCGAAAATTAGTATTAATAAATTTAGAGTCTTGTAAACGAGTAGCCCGATTATTCGCAATATCCTCCTTCAAAACAGCAATCATAAAATCCAAAGTTTTGAGGACATCTGGTACAGTAACTCCTTGAGTAGCAAGCACTCCTGTACGCATAATATCCGGGTCTTCGGAAGCATAATCTTGAAAATATTTTCTAGTATTAACAAGAACAGTTAATAAATCTCCTTGATTGAATTTAACCTTACTATTTGGTAGTTTTCCTGGAGTAGCAATCTGGCTACCATTAATGTTAAATTTATATTTTTTGAACTCATCAACAACTGGATAGGGTGAAGATGCTGCTAACAAATTCTGTCGAGATGAAAAAGCATTTTGAAACCTTGAATTAAGTTGTTCGGCAGCTTGATTTGAGGTCAGAAAAATCTGTGATTGAAGTAGGAAAGAATTTTCTTGTTGAGTAAATGACTGATTTTGTTGAGCTAGTTGTTTAGTTTTTGAGTGGGTATATAGATAACTACTTGCTAAACTGACAAGTAATAAAGCAGCACAACCTACTGTGAAGCGAAATTTTTTACTCAATAACATATTAATAACTGGGAAAATACATTTCTAATGCTAAATAATTAACGTTATGTTTCTATCACCTCACGCACTAATTGCGCCAACTTTTCGGCACTATCAGGAACTGCGATCGCATAAGCTTTTTCCCTCATCTTTGCTAACTCTTGCGGTGACTGCAATAAATTCAACACATTATTTTGCAATACTTCAGTCGTCAACTCAGATTGCTTCAACGTTAACGCTGCACCAGCTTTTGTAAATACGTCTGCATTGTAAGATTGATGGTCTTCTGCGGCAAAGGGGTAAGGAATCAAAATCGCTGGCGTTCCACACACTGCCAATTCTGTTAAGCTACCTGCACCAGAACGACTAATCGCCAAAGAAGCACGTTGTAACAACGCTGCCATATTGTTGTAAAAAGGTAAGGCTATGTACTGTGGATGTTTGAGACTGTCTGCTTCGGGATCGCGATCGCCAGTTAAATGTACTACATAAACACCAGCATCAAACCAAGCTTTTGCAGATTCGCGCACCAACTTATTCACTGCAACTGCACCCTGGCTACCACCAAAAACAACAATTAAAGGCACACCATCAGGAATAGCTAAATCAAGTGGTGCATTAATTGCCCCATCAAGAAATTGCTCTCTTACAGGAGTACCAACATAGACATTTTTGGCACGAGGTAAATACTTAGCAGCTAGTTCAAATCCCAAGGCTACCGCACTACACCAAGGGCCAAAAAAGCGAGTTACTTTACCTGGTAAGGCGTTAGATTCATGGAAAACCACGGGTAAACCGAGAGAACGTGCCGCAATCACGGCCGGCCCGGCAATGTAACCGCCTGTGGTAAACACCCCTTGAAAATGTCCCTGTTTGAGAATTCGTCTGACTTCTAGAATCGAAAGGGCGAGTTTACCCAAAATGCGAATCGAGGAAAGTCCAAACCCTTGCTGAAACCCTTCAACTGCAATAGTATTCAAGGGATACTGTTTGGGGACAAGTTGAGTTTCTAGGCGATCGGGTACTCCCAGCCATTCTATTTGATAATCTGGAAGTTTTTGCGCCAGGGCGATCGCTGGAAACAAATGTCCACCAGTCCCACTGGCAGCTATTAATAATCGTATCGGTGCGTTTGCCATCAAACCTCTACCGTTTAGCGTCTAGCTTAACTAAGATAAAACAATTTGCTTACTTTCTCTAATCAAATCAGTAAATTCTTACCAATGACTAACATTATTACCGCCTTAGTGAGACGACAACTCAAATTTCCAGCAAATATCTGGCTAGTTTCGTTTCTGCTGACTATTGGTTTAACAACTGGTTGGCAACGCACTCAGGCGACGACACCACAGCAATTATCTCAAGCCACAACAGCCCAAAATGCACCAGCCGATCTGAAAAACCTGTTAACACAAGTTGATACTGCTGCTAGCCGAGGCGATGTCAAAGGGGTGTTGCAATTTTACAGTCCCAATTTCACTCATGGCGATGGATTAAACCTTCAAACCCTGGAAAAGTCTTTGACTTCACTTTGGCAACGATATCCGAAATTGCAATACAGCACGAAACTGCTATCTTCAAAACCTGAAGCCAATGGTATTATTGCTGAAACAGAAACGAAGATAACTGGCTTACCCTCCGGTAATAATAAGAAGTTAGCTCTTAATGCCACGATTAAATCACGTCAGCGCATTGAAAATGGAAAAATAGTCCGCCAAGACATTTTGTCAGAACGCACCCTACTTACTTCTGGCAGCAACCCACCCCAAATTGATATTAAATTACCACAGCAAGTACAAGTCGGTCAGAAGTATAATTTTGATGCGATCGTCCAAGAGCCACTGGGTGATGATTTTCTACTAGGAACGGCGCTAGAAGAATCTATCCAAGCAGATAAATTTCTTAACCCTACACCCGTGGATTTAGAATTACTGACATCTGGCGGACTGTTTAAAACGGGACAAGCACCATCTACCCCAGGTAGCCAATGGATTTCTGCTGTCATCCTGCGAGGTAATGGAATGACAATGGTAACTCAGCGCTTGCAAGTGGTGAAGAAGTAGTTAGGAGTTAGGAGTTAGGAGTTATAGACCGACTGATGATAAATTATGAACGATGAAACTTCTGCTAATTCATAATTCATAACTGTTAACTCCTCACTCCTAACTATCCTAATGACTTCCCTACAAAATCAAATCATTTTGATCACTGGTGCAAGTAGTGGTATTGGTACTGCTTGTGCAAAAATCTTTGCTGGTGCAGGTGCAAAACTGATTTTGGCAGCACGACGGTTAGAACGTTTGCAGCAGCTAGGAGATACTCTCAATAAAGATTTTGGTACTGAAATTCATTTATTACAGCTAGATGTGCGCGATCGCCATGCTGTTGAATCTGCCATTGCGACTCTACCCTCTGCCTGGTCTGACATCGACATTCTCATTAATAATGCTGGTCTAAGTCGTGGTTTAGACAAGTTGCACGAAGCCAACTTTCAAGACTGGGAAGACATGATTGATACTAACGTTAAGGGTTTACTTTATGTCTCCCGCTATATCATTCCGGGAATGGTAAGTCGCGATCGCGGTCATGTGGTAAATTTAGGTTCCATCGCCGGACATCAAACCTATCCTGGTGGTAATGTCTACTGTGCTAGCAAAGCTGCTGTGAGAGCCATTTCTGAAGGTTTAAAACAAGACCTATTGGGTACGCGAGTCCGTGTAACTTCCGTTGACCCTGGTATGGTAGAAACGGAATTTAGCGAGGTACGCTTTCACGGAAATACTGAACGCGCCAACAAAGTCTACCAAGGAGTTACACCCCTAACAGCAGATGATGTGGCTGATGTGATATTTTTCTGTGTGACGCGATCGCCCCATGTCAATATTAATGAAGTTGTGCTAATGCCTGTTGACCAAGCTAGCGCTACCCTAGTTAATCGACGAATATAAATAAAAGTAACCCATCTCATACCATTCTCAAAAAGCTTACCCTTGCCACTTACTCTACTCAAGAGACATTTGGTAGAAAAAATGTTAGAGACGTAGTAGTGCTACGTCTCTATAAGGCAATACGCTTGGGTTAAGCATTTCTTTCTTCTCTTTGTTTGCGTCCTTTGCTTTGCGTCCAACTCTTACGAGACGCTGCTCGTAGCTTGCTTCCCCGAAGGGGTATGCGGTTCGTTAAAAAAATTGACTTTGGCAAAGAGTTTCCTTTAATAGCAGACTTTTTCAGAGAAGAAAATAAACGACCATTAAAATGTGAAATTTTTGGTTTTGCGACCTCAATTTGTAAAAACATTGAAAATCTATAGTCACTTTTGAATAATCATATAAATTAATAAAACCCTTGCTATACAATGTTTTTACAGGATAAAATTAACGACATTAATTTGTTAAACTACGATATCTAAGTTGTGAACGTACACTGATACATAACTTAATATAGTTGTCTTGACTTAAATTAGATAAACTGGCATAATAATTAAACTAATACAATTTATAGAGCTAATTAGTAAGCTTAAAAATGCTTACTTACTAAGGGTTCTGGGGTTATAGCGCAGTTGGTAGCGCACCTCAATGGCATTGAGGGGGTCAGCGGTTCGAATCCGCTTAGCTCCATTATTAAAACCTACCTACTCAAAACCTGTTGTCACTTCAAGGATAAAGTGGCCGCTCTTAAAACCTGGAATCCTTATTTTTACGTTGACAAAATTTGTAAGCGATAACTTCGTTAAGCTCCGCTAACATATTCAATGGTCAGCTATTGGTTGTCGCTTTGGACAATTAATGCTTGTTGTCGCATCAAGCTGAGTTGAACAGCCTCCGCTTCTGGCTGGTTGATTTCGATACGGAGATAATTTGTTTAAATTTAGGTTAACAAAAAGTTATTTGTCCTTAACCACTGTTTTATAATACCTCTTAACTACAGTATCTAGATAAAGCTACCGCAGATTTAAGGGAAATTTGATGAACCAGAGGCAACGTACTTTTCAATCAAGGAGATATTTGACTGAATTAGTTCAGACTTATATTGTTAAAGCTTTACACGCTACAAGACAGTGGTATGTACAACTAATACGAAATTGGTTGTACAAGTCTTCTTCATTGAGTGTTACGTCCCTATTCTTAGTCGGAGTTAGCTTGAGTGTCATGATAGCTGCCTGCTCTCCACGTGATATCAATAATACTGGCACAACTTCCCAGAATGATGTAACACTAACGTTTGTTTCTTACTCAGTTACTAGCGCAGCATACCAGCAGATCATTCCCAAATTTATTGAACAGTGGAAGAAAAAATATAACCAAAACGTCACTTTCAATCAAAGTTATGATGGGTCAGGTTCCCAGACCCTTGCTGTGATTGACGGTAAAGAAGCTGATGTGGTGCACCTGTCACTTGCCCTTGATATTAATAAACTTGTTCAGGCAGGGTTTATTCAACCGGGGTGGGAAAAAGAAGCGCCTAATGATGCAATTGTTACCAAATCTCTAGACGCGATCGCTATTCGTGAAGGTAATCCCAAAAATATCAAAACTTGGGCAGATTTGGCACGAGATGGCGTAAATGTGGTTACACCAGACCCTAGAACCTCTGGCGGTGCTCGCTGGAACTTCCTTAGTCTTTGGGGTTCTGTAACAAAAACTGGCAAAAATGAAAATCAAGCAATGGACTTTACTTCTAAAGTCTATAACAATGCACCTTTGTTACCTAAAACGGCTCGAAATGCCAGTGAACTATTCTTTAACGATAATCAAGGAGATGTTCTGCTCAACTACGAAAACGAGATGATTTTGCTAGCAAAAAATGGTAAAAAAATCTCATATATTGTGCCTGATATTAATATCTCCATCGACAATCCTGTTGCTGTTGTAGACAAAAATGTTGATAAACATGGTACTCGTCCGATTGCCGAAGCATTTCTCAAATTTCTTTACACCCCAGAGTCGCAAAGAGAGTTTACCAAATTAGGATTTCGTCCTGTTGAGCTGACTGTTACAAAAGAAACGGAAGGCAAATTTCCTAAAATTAAAACGATTTTCAAAGCTCAAGATTTAGGAGGATGGGACGAAATTCAAAAGAAATTTTTTGATGAAGGTGCAATCTTTGACAAAATTCGAGCGAAAAAGTCTTAGAATTTCTGTTATCTAATCATCTTCTCTAAAGCGATTTGCAAATCTTTTGTCAAATCGCTCACAGCTTGTTTAGACGCTTGGCGATCGCCCTGACAATTTGTAAAGCGTTCTGTAACTGAAATTGGCTCTCCCACAGTGATTTGTGCCTGTCGCAAACCTAACCGAGGTCGCCCCGGAAGTGTTGTATCCTGAATTCTAGAAAGCATATCAAATACAAGCAAAGCTGTTTCCGCAAACCGTTCCGCCGTTGGTTGCTCCTGAATATAAGTAGCTGTGACTGCAACAAAACTTTCCACTATCCGCATGTGCCGCATTCGCAAGTCGGCTTCTTCAGCAATCCAGTCTGCTAAACCGCCTTTGAAGGGTGCTAAAGCATTAATATCTGGCAAATCTTCTCGGTAAATGTAACTCCAGCCAGCTTCTTCTAAACGACGACAGCGGTCAATAAAATTACCTTGCCCTTGAACGTCAAAATATTGCTCGGTAACTTGTAAAGCCTTATCTAGTAGGCGATGGAGTCGGGCAATTAATACCTGATTAGCACTAGTAGATTCATCAGTTAAGATGGTTTTTGGGATGTCTTGATGATAGAAGCGACGATAAAACTCTTCCATCTCGGTAATCAGATATTCAGCCAACCTACAGAGGCGTTGATAGTAAATCTCTTCGCGATTGCCCGAATCAGTTTCCAAAACTTTCAAGCCACTATCAGCTTCTAACTTACTCAATAGCCAATCCAGCTTAGACCAAGGTGGCTCAACGTAGCGATATTGGATAGCGATCGGCACAACGATCACAGTCTCAGAACGGTTAGCTTTTTGTAAGTCTTCTACACACCAGAAGCCCATTTGAGCAACACCAGGTTCTAAGGGGCTAACAATGCCACTATGACCATTAGTACCGCCTTCCGGTGCCACTGCGATCGGTAGTTCGCCATTAGCAAACAACTCTCGTGCATTTTGGATAGCTTGGCGATCTAGTCGCCTACCACGACGAACCGGCACACCCCCCAGCAGAGAGAACAGCCAACCTAGCCACTTTCCAGCCCAAACTGTCATACCTCGGTCATAAAGAAAATAGCTATGAACCAGGGATTTTAGTGTAATACCTTTTTGACGAGCAACTTGTGGCACAATGCGAGAAAGCAAATACAGCATACAGAGGGGATCTTCTACCTCTGGGTGGCGAAATGCTAACAAAAAGCGAATTTTTCCAGACTGGAATTGTTGGTATAGTTCAGCTAATACTTCAACATTCTTGGCTTCAATCTTGACAATCCCAGCCGATAGCCAAGGGCGAGTACGAAACCGTAGTGCGATCGGCAGTAACCACCGAACAATCTGGAGTACCAGCGGATTCAACCGTTGAGGAATAAATTTTAGTGGTGGTTGAGTAGACTGAATCGATCTAGGCAAGTTGCTCTCCAGATTGTATTTCTAGCGATTGTACAACGTGGGGTCTTGGTTTTACGGAAACCCGTAGGCTCTTGTCGTCAAACATTTCAAGTACCTTTCTTCTTATCAAAAATTAGTTTGGATGTTTAGGAAAATTTCGGAATAGATAGCCAAATACTGCTAAGTTCAACAAAAAAACGAATATTTTTATTAGAGATATTCCCTGAATCAATTCATAAATCTCTGGTGGAATACTGATACCGACAAGTCCCAATACCAAGACATGTGCCCAACGCTTTTCGTACCATAAACCAACGGCTTCAATAGCAGTAACAATAGCATAGATGCCTGTTCCGATACCGCTAAATGCCAGAGTTCTAGGATTTAAGTTAACAACTTTTTTTAAAAGCCAATCAATAATTATCGATTTACCTTCTAAAACATAATTTTCTGAAAATGCCTCTAGAGTTTGATAATTTTTTAATGTCAATAATAAAGCGATCGAAGTAACCATAAGCAGCAAGGCGGTAAATGATTTGTATAGAACAATTGCCACTAACCCCAATGGACGCTTTTCCAAACAACCCCCTAAGTATAGATAAGTCAAATTTTGAACGATTAAAATTACCTAAGTGCTGTCAAGTCAAAGTTTACCTCCTTATCCAGAGATTCTTCTAACTAAGTACGGCTTTGAATTGGTGCAATGGATGCAATACCATAATTTCCTCTCCCCGAACCCCTTGCCTCACAAGGAAAATAACCCCATTTTTTGATGATGAATGGGGTTTTAATTGATTTGAATGTGCGTAGGCTAGTAAAAACCGCAGCCATCGCACATTTCTAATCAAAAATTTCCAATGGAGGTTAGCGGACTCGAACCGCTGACATCCTGCTTGCAAAGCAGGCGCTCTAC
>NZ_JABXKO010000074.1:0-9384 GCF_017114965.1 Nostoc sp. JL31 | reverse complement strand
CAATTGTTGCGATGGCGTAACCGCCCGCTGCAAGCGATCGCGCTTCATGAAAGCGCGGGCTACCTGACACAGTAGCCGAAACGGTGGAAATTACCCACCGTCGCGGGTTGTGTCCAAAGCAATCCGCCCCACTGTTTCTAGGGAGTGGGGCGTTAGAGACGAATCGCACACCCATTCGTGGGGTGTTGAAGCTTTCAAGCGCACCTTCCCTAGAGCTACCGGGTAAACCCAGCGTTAAGAGTGAATCGCGCCCCTGTATTGGGATGTTAGGAGGATTCGAGCGTCAAAACTGGGTCTTTTAATTCGTGGTGCAAACACGAATATCAAGAAACTCCAATTATCAGCAGAACCATGACAATTAAATCGATTACATCCTTGGGAGTTGATGTTAGTAAGTCAAGCGTAACTTGCCACATTTTAACACAATACCCTGTAGGTGGATTAAAGGCCTATTGGCAAAAAGCTAGAACCAAAGCCAATAGTTTATTCCCTAGTTTCTACTCCAGTCCCAAGCCAAAAACCAACCAAAAATCAGCTTTTGATTTTGCTGATTATGTGACAAATAACAAAGTAGATATTGCAATACTCGAGCCAACGGGAAATCATTACTCAAGGCTTTGGGCAAGAATTTTAGAAAATTTAGGAATTAAGATCCTTTGGGTAGGTCACATTGAGCTACGCCGCTATCGCGGTGGTAAAAACTTACCCAATAAATCTGATGAGGCTGACGCTTTAGCGATGTCCGCTTACGCTGTGGATCAAGAAAATTATCTAGAGTCTGGCGAACTTAACCCGTGCCAGTTTCTTATACACCGCCCACAACCGATCGATCAGATCCGCGAACTGGTGCAAAAGCTTGAACACCTTAACCGTGTTCAATCGCCAATTATCAATTACACTCGTCAAATGCTAGCGTGGCAATTCCCAGAAAAGGCACACAGTAAAACTAAAAGTACCAAACCGGGAAACGTCCCCCCGCTATGGGGTTGGTTGGCAGAGAGGGAGTTAGAAGTACACCCACAAAGCTACAAATCGATAACTAGAATTTACCAAAAATCGATTAGTTTACAACTTGGACTAGAGATAGATCCAATCGTCCGGCTGCACGGTGACTGGCTTTGTGACATTAACATCGAGGAGCAGCGCCTAGAGATTGAACTTAAGGCACTGGTCAACGATGAACAGTTTAAAATCTATAACCAGATTTTCGATCAGTTCCATTTTGGTAGTCGGATTCGCGCACGCCTTTTAAGTCGCATCTACCCGTTTGAAGCGTTTTTGATCAATGGCAAACAGCTGATCGAGCGAGAAGTCCGAGAGGTAAAGAAAAAGGAAGTCACGCGTGAAAAGGGTAAACGTGTGGTGAAATTTCTCCCCGGCGATGTAAAGAGAGTCAAACGTAACCGTTCAAGGGACGCTTTTAAACTCAGATTGGGCATGGGAACGGTTCTTGAACAGTCTGGAGACAGTCTAGTTGAAAAAGGTAGTGGTTCGGCACTATGTCGAATGACCTTTTGGCAATACGTGATCACCAAGGTTGAAATTGACGATCGCTTGCCTGACAATCCCATCGCCAACGAAATTGCTGTTTACAAAGAAACCCTCAAAAGTAAGGTTGATGCTTCAGGTAGACAGCTGCTTAACGGTAAGCACTTACAAAATAAGCTGATGTCCAAAGTTGCAAATATGCTGTTTCGGGAGTTGTCGAGAGCGATCGCCAAAACTGATGCATGACTATAAATATCCGTGCCCTGGTTGTGGCTGCAAATGTTACAGCCCATCGCCTTATTGGATCATAAACGAGGACAACCAAAGGGTACGCGTGCAGTTATACCACTGCATTAACTGCGGTTACGAACCAGAAGTCAAGGAAGCAGAAAATATGCTAGAAGATCCAAGTCGAAGAGACGAAAGATTTCCCTGATGCTTAACCCCTACAGTGATGTGGGGGTTTTAAAATTCCCCAATTGTCTAGAGTGAATGATTATGGGCAGCAAGTTTTAGTACTTGAGACTGCCGATGGTAAAGGTCGCGCTCATTATGGACGACCTCAGTAAGCTAATGAGCATTCAATTTGTATAAAACCCAATACGCTGAGGTTAAGAATTTTTTCTCTCCCCTACCTCCCCTAGTTCTACCCGATTGTTTTCTAATCTACAAAATATCGAACTGAGGTTATTCTATGATTCACCATATTTCAATTGCTGTTAGAAACCCTAGCCATGTTGCTCAAGTTTTGGCGGAAATCTTAAAAGCGCCAGCTGTTCCCTTTCCTCCTAATCCAGGAAGTTATATGGTTATACCTTTTGATGAATACGGCACAGCCATTGAACTTTATCCTTTAGGTTCTCAAATAGAACCTGGTGAAGGTGATGAAGAATGCGTATTTGTACATACTGCTATTACTTCCAGATATACAGATATTCATGCAGCTATTTCTGTACCCATTAGTCAACAAGAAATTGAAGCAATTGGTGTGCGTGAAGGTTGGCGTGTAGTGCGCTGTAACCGCGATTCTTTCTTTGATGTGATTGAGTTCTGGGTGGAAAACAGGTTAATGATTGAATTGCTAACACCAGAAATGGCATCTCAATATCTGAAATTTGCTACCCAGCAAGAAAATCTGAAATATTTTTTGGCAGAACCAGCTTTAGCCACAATTTGATAAATATTTATTGCAATCCTATTTTATTTGTGAGAATTGCCAACCGCAGATCCTCAACTTGTTTGATAAGTTGGGGATCTGCTTTTATTTGCACCTACCCTGCGGTAAGCTTCTTTGCATCTATGACCGAGAGAAAACTCTACTTCTTCACCGCCGGATAGCTATTAGTTAATCTTATAGTGCGAGAATAAAATTATTTTAAAGATATTAAACTAGCGGCATTGTAGATAATTGATATGATACACAAATATCATTAATTATGTTGCAACAGCCAATCTACCAATTCCTGGTAAGCGCCACATAGATACTTTTTGAGAGCATCGCGCTCATGCCAACCAACTGGGTTGGTTGGGTCTAAAATTTTATGCAGCCGAGTATGAGCTTCTGTACTTAATGATCTTAATTTATGACACTTGAGTAATGCGGTAGCGAATATACTAAGTTTTTTTTCTTGAAGTTGAGTATGGATATATTCCATTCTATCTGGCAAAGCCATTTTTAGAACATCTTCCCTACTAGGTTTCAATTTGAGTTTGTCTACAATTATGGGATAAAGTAATTCTTCATGAAACAAATCTAACTGAGACACATATCGCGAAGGATTAGGAAGGTATGATTTATCAGATTGCCATAGAAATTCGGTTGCACGTTTATATTCTGATCCAAGTAAAGCATGAAAGTCTACTGGCTCAGAAAACTTAACTCTGTAGAATTTTGTGAAAGTGTGCCGTATGTAGCATGATTGAAGATGAGGCAGAGAGTTATCATACCCTCTAGCAGAATTTATGGAGTATTCACTAAGTTTTTGTGTTTCATTAAGACCCAATTTCTCCATTGTTAGACCACGTTCAACGTATAGCTGGTATAGCAAAGCATCAATCACGATTGGTGACAAATCACAGATGCTCTGTTTCAGAATACATAGAGCTTCATGCTCATCAATTGCTAGTCGCAAGGCTTGAATAATTGCTGTACGTCTTACTGATGGACTATATGAAAAAGAT
Source organism: Nostoc sp. JL31 (assembly GCF_017114965.1). Taxonomy (NCBI): domain Bacteria; kingdom Bacillati; phylum Cyanobacteriota; class Cyanophyceae; order Nostocales; family Nostocaceae; genus Nostoc; species Nostoc sp. JL31. The sequence continues at coordinate 5,715 of NZ_JABXKO010000074.1, read as the reverse complement.
GAAATTACATTGAGCAAAACACTCATTTTCTCTTGGTTATCTCCTAACGCCATCACAACTGCGCAAAGTAGTGGCCAGTCGCGCTTATTATCAGTTAGCCATTTTCTAAATAAACCATGATGATAACGAAGTGAAAAATTCTGACGCATGAGAGTTTCAATTGCAAATGTTACAGTGCTATCGTATACACTGTGTTTAGCAATAATATTTTGATCTAGAAACTCAATGGCATCTTTTTCAAGCTTACATTTTCTTAAATATCGATGTAATGGATCGGTGAGCCAAGGTCTATCAAGCAAATATGGTAGTATTGCAGTTACAATTGCAGGATTCGGATCTAAACGGTATAAACAGAACTTTAAATGACGTTCAGCAAAGGGATCATTTCCACTACTATCAATAGACTTTTTTGCTTGCCAAAATAACTCAAGTAAATCTTCTTGTAATCCTGAAGTAGCTATTAATAAATCTATGCTCGCATTGCCTATTTCACAATCCTCACCCAAAAGAGCAACGTCATGTAATGATGGTTCTGCTAGAGAATCAGCTAATGTTGTGTCCGGTATCTCATTTAGTTCAGTAAATCTGCGATCCACTTCTGATAGTTTAGATGCCATTCGATCCGCTTCTTCTGCAAAATCATTAATTTGACGCACTGTAGTTTTAGTGGTTTGTATTAAAAGTCCTAAACTTTTTAAGGCTCTATCAATTCGGATAAGCCCTTGCTGAACCGCTTCTCTAGTCCTGGCAAGTAACCTAATATCATCTACGTATCGAATATAGTGGTAGTCTTGGACAGAAAGTTCTTTATCAAATTCATATAGGAAAATATTTGCGAAAAAATCCGATGCCAAGCACCCTTGTGGGAGTCCGCGATTTATTGGTTCTTCTCCCTTAACTGAAGCCCAGATAGGTAAGTACGTGAGGAGATGTTCAGCAGTTGGATCATCAAGAAGCTGTTTTTCACACAGATACTTGATCAACTTGGCTTGATCTATCGTCTCGTAAAAAGCGGCCATGTCTGTTTCTGCTAACCAAACATTACCTTCTTCATACAGAGTTTGAAACTTTTTTTGGAAAAGACGATACTGTATCTTCCAAGGCATAAACATGGGTTTTTGTTCTGGACTGGACAAAACGTTAGCAAAAGACTGGCGATTAGCTACTGTAGACAGAATTGGTCTAGCCTTTTAAGCCACAACATTAGCTATAGCCTGATAGACAACACGATCGCTAACTGCCAGTATTGCCATTGGACGCAAAGTCTGAGATGCCTTGGGGAGGTACTTAATTTCTGGGTATGAAGCTTCAAAAGTTCTCCCCGCCAAAGTTTGTCTGAGTAGTTCAAGGTTGTGGTCACGATTAGCAGCAAATACTTTTAGGCCAATCCAGTCTCGTGAATCAGAGCGATCAAAGTAGCGAACGCGCTCCCAAGCGAGTTTGAGATTATCAAGGCTTATAAAGCTATCGTATATTGAAGTACTAGTGTTCATTTGTAACAATAATTACTTGTAGTCAGCTTCAATTATATTGCACTACATTAATAATACAATTAATTACATACTTGTTAAAGTGAAGCCCAAAGTAAAGAAAGTTTTCAATAATTTACATGAGATGCTTTAATTTTTAATAACACACCTCACCGCCCTACTACTTCTTCACCGCCGGATACTGTTTCAACACCTGCTTTAAATATTGCCCAGTATAAGACCTGGGATTTTTTGCAACTTCTTCTGGCGTACCCACAGCAATCAATTCTCCGCCTTTATCGCCACCTTCTGGCCCCAAATCTATCACCCAGTCAGAACAACGAATTACATCTAAGTTGTGTTCAATTACTAATATTGAATTGCCTTTATCTACCAATCGTTGCAACACATCTAATAATTTGTGGACATCATAAAAAGATAACCCTGTTGTCGGTTCATCTATCAAATAAAGTGTCTTACCTGTGGCGCGTCGAGATAGTTCTGTTGCTAATTTCACCCGTTGCGCTTCACCACCAGATAAAGTCGTCGCAGGTTGCCCTAGTTGGACATAACCCAACCCGACATCAAATAAAGTTTGCAAACGCGCGATCGCTTTGGGAATATTCTGGAAAAAGTCTAAACTTTCCTCAACTGTCATTCTCAAAACATCAGAGATTGACTTATCTTTATACTTCACCTGCAAAGTTTCGCGGTTGTATCTTGCACCTTTACAAATTTCGCATTGCACGTAAACATCCGGGAGAAAGTTCATTTCAATCACATTCACACCCTGTCCGCTACAAGCTTCGCAACGTCCACCTTTAACGTTGAAGGAAAATTGTCCAGGTTTGTAACCCCTAGCTTTAGCTTCTACTGTTTGGGAAAATACATCCCGAATCGCATCAAAAATTCCTGTGTAAGTTGCAGGGTTAGAACGTGGCGTGCGTCCAATTGGGGATTGATCGATAACGATCGCTTTATCAATCGCGTTTAATCCCTGGATTTTATCCAAATGTCTGGGTAAGGGAACTTTCTTAGTTAAATGGTGTTGCAGAGATGGGTACAGTAATTCATTAATCAGTGTAGATTTGCCAGAACCAGACACACCAGTAATGGAGACGAGTTTACCTAGCGGAATGTCTACATCTATATTTTGTAAATTGTTGCGATGGGCATTTTTAATTCCCAAACTGCGCCCATTTCCTTCTCGGCGTTCTGCTGGTGTGTTAATTACTCGCCTTCCTGATAAATATGCACCCGTTAAGGAATCTTCTGCTGCTAATAACGCCTCAAAATCACCTTGGGCGATAATATTTCCGCCGTGGATTCCTGCACCAGGGCCAATATCAACTATATGATTAGCTGCACGAATTGTTTCTTCATCGTGTTCAACGACAATTAATGTATTACCCAAATCGCGCAATTTTGTTAGGGTTTTAAGTAACCTGCCATTATCTCGTTGATGCAAACCAATACTCGGTTCATCTAAAACGTAGAGAACTCCCGTTAATCCAGAACCAATTTGCGTTGCTAGACGAATTCGTTGGGCTTCGCCACCAGAAAGAGTCATGGCGGGACGGTCAAGGGTGAGGTAATCTAAACCTACATCCAACAAAAATTGCAATCTTGCCTTGATTTCTCGCAGGACTAAATCAGCAATTTGTAACTGGCGATCGCTCAACTTAAATTGCTCAATTCTCTCTCGACAATCCCGAATTGATACGGTAGTCAATTCTAAAATTCCATATTGTCCTAATTTCACCGCCAAGGCTTCCGGTTTTAACCGTTTTCCTTTACAAACCTCACAAGGTTGATCGATTAAATACTGCTCTAATTTTTGTTTAATTAATTCCGAACCACCCTCATACTGCCGTTGCAAAATTGGAATAGCACCTTTAAAACTCTGCTTTCTTTGTGCTTCTGCGGCTCGTTCATCTTTCTCACCAAACAAAATGATTTGCTGCTGTTCTTCTGTCAGCTTGCTCCAATTTGTCTGTAATTCAAACCCATAAATCTGTCCGACGCTATAGAGTAATTCTAAGTAATAAGAATTATCTTTTTCTGACCAAGGCGCGATCGCAGCATAAACTGGCGCTTCCCAGTCAGGTACGATCAAATCTGGCGCAAATCTTCTTAAAGTCCCGATTCCATGACAGTGCGGACAAGCACCATAAGGTGAGTTAAAGGAGAACAATCGCGGTGATAGTTCCTCCATCACCGCGCCATGTTCTGGACAAGCAAAGTTTTCCGAAAATACTAACTCTTCTTCTTTTTCTTGTCCGTCGTCACCAAGCAGACTCACCAGAATGGCTGCAATCCCACCCGATTGCTTGAGACACGTAGACAGGGAATCAACCAAACGCTCCTGAATATCAGCCTTTTTCACCAAGCGGTCAATTACCACTTCGATGGTGTGGGTAAAATTTTTATCCAATTCAATGGAATCTGACAGTTCTCGGATCTCGCCATTGATCCGCACGCGGACAAAACCTTGAGAAGCAAGACTTGACAAAAGCTTACGATGTGTGCCTTTTTTTCCCCTGACAACGGGTGCAAGAATTTGGAAGCGGGTGCGATCTGGTAACTCCATGATGCGATCGCACATCTCATCGATTGTCTGGGGTGCAATACAGCGATCGCATATCGGACAATGGGGTTCGCCAGCCCGACCAAATAACAGCCGCAAATAGTCGTAAATCTCTGTCACCGTACCCACAGTGGAACGAGGGTTATGAGACGTTGACTTTTGGTCAATAGAAATTGCTGGACTTAAGCCTTCAATGGCTTCGACATCCGGCTTATCCAGTTGTCCTAAAAATTGCCGTGCGTAGGCGCTGAGAGATTCCACATAGCGACGTTGCCCTTCAGCGAAGATGGTATCAAACGCTAGAGAAGACTTACCAGAACCAGAAACGCCAGTGAATACGATTAGGCGATCGCGTGGCAATTCCAAGTCAATATTTTTCAGATTATGCTGCCTAGCACCCCGAATCCGAATGGTATTCTGGCTGTTGTGGCTGGGGTACGGAAGATGTCCATTCAAGGATGCTGCTAGCTGTTTGTCTGACATATTGGGCGGCGAAGAAGGAGTTTCTTATGAAACAGTCCTTAATAATACTATCTTTAATTAGTTTATAGTAGAACAATCGTACTGTTTTGGTTAGTTATCATTCCAGATTCATGCCGCAGACATCCTTAAGAGTCTGCTAATTTGGAAGCATCCCGATTAAATATCCTTCTGAGGGCGAAGCTATGGTATCGCAAATCCAACCGCCGACCCAGCCAGAGGTCATCTACCCAGATAGTGACGGACAACCAGTGGCAAATAATACTATACAGTTTGGCTGGATTGTAGAAATTAAGCAGAATTTAGATTGGCTATTTGCCGACGATCCAAATGTATTTGTCGCCGGGGATTTGTTTTGGTATCCGGTAGAGGGACGCAACAAAATTGTTAACGCCCCAGATGTGATGGTGGTATTAGGTAGACCAAAGGGCGATCGCCTTTGCTACCAACAATGGAAAGAGGAGGGAATTGCGCCGCAAGTAGTGTTTGAAATTCTTTCTCCCAGCAACACCCAAACTGAAATGGACAAGAAATTACTTTTCTATGACCGCTATGGCGTAGAAGAGTACTACATTTACGATCCTGAGAAAAATAATTTGCGTGGATGGTTGCGTAGTGAAGATGGGTTAGATGTCATCCCCCAAATGGAAGATTGGGTTAGTCCTCTGTTAAAAATTCGCTTTGTTCCATCATCAGAGGGTTTACAGTTATTATATCGCCCTGATGGAGAACGGTTTTTAACTTACACAGAAATTTCTCGCAACGCCGAGCAAGAACGCCAACGGGCGGAACTTGCAGAACAAGCTAGAAGAGATGCCATACCCCGATTATTGCAAATGAATTTGACCATCGAACAGATTGCCCAAGCTTTGGGATTGTCAGTGGAAGAAGTGCGAACCCTTGCTCAGGAGTAATGCCGTGTGCAATTTTTTAATCGGGTCATTAGAAATTGAATTTGTACTTGAGATATTCTGATTATGCTAGCCAATGCAGCCACTTATAATGTCACTTGGGAAAAGTTACCTGATGATTTTGTTTTAGACAACGAACCAGTGGATAACATTAATCAGCCACTCTTGGCTGCTGCTTTAACAGAAAGCTTGAACCTATCCCACTAATAATATTTTGTTAATCCAGATATGAATTGTAGCAAGGTCAATGAATGCGTCAAAGTAAACT
>NZ_JABXKO010000121.1:0-65915 GCF_017114965.1 Nostoc sp. JL31 | reverse complement strand
TTCTGAGTCTGAATGGTAGGGCTTTCACCTACATCTGACCGAGAGTTCAGCCTTTAGTGACAGTAATCTGCTGTCGGGCTGGGTTAGTTATTTACGGACTGGATACCGCTTTTTACTAATCAACGAATCGCACCCAGACTGTTTTCTAGTTTCTCGCGTACAGCGCGAACCATATCACCTTTTTTGACTGCCATGAATTCCTCTCTCAAATTTCTAACGCCTTTCACCTGCATTTTAAAAGAGTTTCGAGTTAGAAGTAAAAACTCCTAACTTTTAACTCCCCGTAACGTTTGACACTGGGAGCAAAAATGACTAGATCGCCCAGCTAACCTAATCCGTTGAATTGCTGTACCACAAACTCGACAGGGTTCTCCAGCGCGGTTATAAACCCAGGCTACACCACCATAATTGCCGTTAGTACCTTTAACATTTAAGAAATTACTAAATGTCGTCCCACCAGCCTCAATACTGGTTTCTAACACTTGAATTATGGCTGTTCGCAAAAGTTCAATTTGCTTTAGCTGCAAATCTATACACAAGGTTTCAGGTAAAATCCCACTCTTAAATAATGCTTCATCAGCATAGATGTTACCTAATCCCGCCACCACCGATTGATCCAGTAGCGCAGTCTTAATTGGACGGCGGCGGTTTTGGAGTTTGTTTGCTAGAGATTCAACAGTGAATTCTGGTGAAAATGGATCTGCTGCCAGTTTTGCCAAACCAGTCATAATACTTTCTACAGCAACACCAGGCGGAATCCACCATATTTTACCGAAGGTTCGCTGGTCAACAAAGCGTAATTCTTGGTGTTCCCCAAAGAATAATCTAACCCGCGTGTGCTTATGTAATGGTTCATCTCGATGCAGCCATAGGAGTTGACCGGTCATTCGCAGATGAACTCCTAGCCAGCCGGAAGACGAGGAGAGTTCGGCGAGGAGATATTTACCGCGACGATGCCAAGTAGCGATCGCATTTTTTTCAATTCCATTAACAAACTCACCAACAGAAAACGGGTAGGCGATGGTGCGATCGAGCAACACATCTCCACCCGTGATTTCTTGGTTGAGGGTCAATTGATTTAGACCCCTTCGGACTGTTTCAACTTCAGGCAGTTCGGGCATTCAAGCTGAGTTAAGCAGGCAATTGTGATTTATTTGAGAGTTCGAGGAAGAAGAGATGGGGTAGTAACTTACATAGCCGTAGATAGCTCGTATTACTACCCAAAAGAAACCGTAAATACCCGCAGGGCGGCTCTCTTAGATTAGGGTAGGCTAGGACAAAGAATGAATGAACTGAAATTTTCAGACTTCATACTTCAGACTTAAGACTACCCTTCATCATCGCATCAAACAACCCCCTTGTAGCTTTGCTGCTATTTTTTCGGTGCTTTAGCCTTTGGTGCTTCAACCTCGACTAATTCATCCTGGGCAAAGTTGTTGGTATTGATACCAGCGTAATTGACCTTTTCAAAGCGGACAATTACAGGGTATTTGATGCCGCTTTGGTCGATGGAAGCCACAGTTCCTAGATCCTGAAACCAGTAGGATTCAGGGCGGAGAATACGTACTTTAGAACCACGTTGAACCATGATTATTTTCCCTTTTAGTTATCAATCGCCAATCTAGAGGGCTAATTGATTTCACTCTACAACCTCAAGGTCGCAGCAAGAGTCTTTGTTAAGTTATTTGTCTGAATTGGGGAGTGAGGATCGGGGACTAGGAACTGGGGAATGAGAAATGGGGAAATGGGGTGAGCATTGAATATTAGTTATTCTTTATCCCTTATCTCCCCAACCCAAATTTAAAACTGTATTAGACCCTACTTGACAAGGCACACGTTATAGCGTACCTTCGTTCGCAAACAGTTATTTTGTAGAAGCTTATGTTTTAGTTAAGACAAACACACTTCCCTCATTACCTCTGCCGATCCGTAGGTCGTTATCTATATAAGTGATATCTAACCAGCCTTGCTGTTTGTCACTCTTGATGGCAACATCAATTCCGGGAAATTTTCTACCTTCTTCAATTTGTTGGATAAAAGTTACCGGAGAATTGTATTCTATTAAACGTTGTAAGCCGATAATAGAACGCTCAAATTTCACTTGGACACGCCGACCTGAAACTGGCTCAAATTTAGCAGCAACGCTGACTAATCCTTCTAAATAAGGTAAGCCAAAAATCTCAGCTATGTTGTAAACACTGGTAGTCTCTACCCGGATATACTGATAGATTTGACCCAGTTTACATAAAGGTAAACGATCTAAGTTTAAAAGAGCCTTGCTAGTGGTGTATAGTAATCGCCAATTGCCATCTAGCAAATTACTAGCTTCCACCGGACGGGGTGTAGGATTAAAGTCTTCTAAATTCGCGATCGCTGCTAAGATAGCCTGTTTCTGTTCTTCGGTCGCCAGTAGACCGCGATTTGTACCAGCGATCGCATCCATAAGAGCCGCTTTTCCCATCATCGCCTGTAACCTCAAAAATCACTCACTTTCCATCAGCATAAACAAGATATTAATGACATATATGTAGAGCCATAAAAATTACTAAGAATCGCTTGAACTAAGCCTTATGCTTATTAAATAAAAAAATTTCTATCTGAATGCGGATTTATCAACTAAAGGGTTGAAAAGATAACTAAATTAATCCGTGTCAAGTGATAGACTCTAAATGTCAACTTACGTAAACCTTTTCTTGCCCTGACTCGATATGTTGAACTCTCCATTACGTGAAGCAGCTCGTAATCAACGAGCCGATGTCATCCCCCTAAAGCCAGAGTCCTCTTTGTTGGACTGGTTACAAAACAACGGTCGCATTATCGCGCGTGACGTTCACGAACCGGATTTTCAAGCTGACGAAGAAGGAATAGACTCCCTAATGGGTGTAGATGATGGAATTGGCTACGACCTCGATGATGATGATGACGATATAGGAATCGCTGAGGATTAGCCTTTTTAGGCTAGGGACTTGGTAGTATCCCTAGTTATTAGTATTCAATTTTATAAGTGTGGAGTGAAGGGAAACTTCTGTGGACGCTAAATTATCTCCTGAGCAAGGATTAAATATTTCTGGAATCGCTCTAGCCTCTTTATTAGCCGTAGGGCTAGGTACAACAGCATTTTTCTTGGATTCGATGGCCAATCGGCTACCGTGGCAAAGTATGTCGCTAACTCTGCCACTACTGTTGTGTGCGTTGGGTTCAGGTGTGGTGGGCTATTGGGTAATACCTTTACTTCAAGCACTTAAAACTGGACAAATAATTCGTGAAGATGGACCTCAAGCTCATCTCAAAAAGGCAGGCACTCCCACAATGGGCGGTATATTTTTTATACCTGTATCTGTGCTGCTTGCCTGTATATTATCTAACTTTTCTAAAGAGGTGCTTGCAGTTTCGGCTTTGACAATCAGCTATGGATTGATTGGCTGGCTCGACGATTGGCAAATTCTGCGCCGGAAATCAAATAAAGGTATATCTCCCCGCACAAAACTAGCTTTGCAGGTGAGTTTTGCGGCTGTGTTTTGTCTATGGCTGATGTTTAATCAACCTTCTAATATTACAAATATTGCTTTGCCTTGGGTGAGCTTCACACTACCATTAGGATTCTTATTTTGGCCTTTAGCAGGTTTTGTACTAGTTGCAGAAAGTAATGCGACTAATTTAACAGATGGTATTGATGGCTTGGCAGCAGGAACAGTTGCGATCGCACTTTTGGCATTAGGTGCTTTAGTCGCCCCAACAGCACCAGGATTGATGGTTTTCTGTGCTGCTTTAAGTGGCGGGTGCTTAGGTTTCTTAGCTCATAATCGCAACCCAGCCCGCGTTTTTATGGGAGATACTGGTTCCCTTGCGCTGGGAGGAGCTTTAGCTGCTGTAGCACTATTGACAAACACCTTAGTAGTCTTGTTTATTCTCAGTGGTATCTTCTTCGTAGAAACCCTTTCGGTGATGGCACAGGTAAGTTATTACAAAGCCACGAAGGGCCCCGATGGCAAAGGTAAACGTCTCTTCAAAATGGCACCCTTACACCATCATTTGGAACTTACTGGCTGGTCAGAATTGCAAGTGGTTGGAGTGTTTTATATAATCGCTGCTATTTTGGCTACCATCTGTTTAGCGTAGGCGCAGCCCGCCGCAGGCATCGCTCCATTCTGAATGTTTTAAAAACTGCTTGAATATAAAAAACAACTCCCACATCTTCAGGGAGTTGTTTTTTTATAGGATAAATTTATAAGTTTCTGATTTCTATGCCAACTGAAGCACAAAGGAAAGGTATGGAGTCACGTCGCTTCTCTTCGAGACGCCAAGGGCGAACGCTCCGAATTCAAAATTCAAAATTCAAAATTAATGATCCCCATAAATAAATTTAGTTGCTCTGTATCCTTTTCGTTTTCGGTCAATCTAAAATCTAAAATCTAAAATTGTTTGACCGCTTGCGGTGTTCTGAATTCTTTATTCTTCTTCAATTATAGGTATTTACATATTCCCTAACTCGATTCTTCCCTGTTCTCTTTGCCTCAAGCATCGCTTGATTAGCTCGATTCAGAAAATCCTTAACCGTAATTCCTGGTTCTGATACAGCTATTCCAAAAGAAGCGGTGATGCTTTGGAGGATCTGATCGCCGTCTCTCAATTGCATTTGTTCAACATCTAGCCTTAATTGTTCTACTCGCTTCCTGAGCGTTTCCAGTGTCATATTAGGCATCACAATCACAAATTCTTCACCACCCCATCTGCAAGCAATGTCAAAGGAGCGAATAGATTTTAAAAGTAACTTTGCTAACCCCTGGAGAACAATGTTTGCAGTCACATGTCCATAACGCGAGTTGTAAGACTTGAAGTTATCGATATCAAGAAAAATAATACTAAGAGGTTGTCCCGATCGTTCAGCTTCTGCTAGCCTTTGTTCCGTTATGCTTTGCATATAGTTTTGATTGAATAGTTGGGTCATCCCATCCCGCAGGCTATCATGGGTTAGACGTTGTTTTATCGATAAATTATTCAGTGCAATGCCTAATGTTCTAGCAATAATTTCAGTAGTTTGTTGATCTTCTGGACTGATTTCTTCAAGTGCATATATGTGTAAAATTCCAACTACTTCGCCTTGTCCAACCAGTGGAACACACAAATGTGTACCGCTAACTGGCTGTATTAAGTGACCGCACATTAGTCCTGAATTCCGAGGCGAGAAAATGTTTAATTTTCCTCTTCGCAATGCCCAACAATCAGATAGTGAAAATATTTCTTTACTGCTTCTTTCACCTCCCCAAATACTATTAATCTGAACATAATTCTTGGAATTAGAAATTATACAGACACAACCACTCATATTAGGAAATAGCTTAGAACAAGTTAAAGCAACTACTTGATATACTTCATCTTTAGACTCGCAGGAATAAAGCATATCCGTCATATCTGAGAGATATATAAGTTCTCGTTTTTTTGCCTCTAATTCTAGTGTTTTTTCTTCTAGCTGCCGATTTAGTTAGGTCAGTGAGCGATCGCTGTGCTTCTATGGATTCTGTAATATCGATACTAATCCCACCGATGCGGCAAGCGCCCGTTGCATAATCGCTAAACGGAAACTTAAACGATAGCCAGTAGCACGGCTGATCATTATCAGGTATTTTTACCTCTTCAATCAGCTTCAAGGGGCGTAGAGTCTTCAAAACGACTTGATCGTTTTCCATTACCCGTTGTCCCTCTTCTGAATCTGGCAAGAATTCACTATCGGTTTTCCCCAACCATTCTTGTGAATCTACCGAAAATCTAGACTGTATTTCCTGGTTGTAGTAAAGCACTCTAGATTGCTCATCTTTGATATATGCTGCAAATGGTCCCTGATCTAAAAATAGCCTTTGTATCTGCTGGCTGCGTTGCAGTTCGAGGGTATCTTCTTGAGATTTGGCGATCGCTTTTACAATTTGATAAGAGGTTGGCGTTAGGTAGAGTAAGGCAGATAAGGAAATAAACGCCATTACATCAAGTACAGCTAAATGCAGCAGGGACACTGCCATATATGGCTCAAAAATCGCCAAAAAGTGATGAAATCCGCAAAATAGTACAAATCCACCTGATAAGAAAAAGGCTAGCCAAAACTTAGAAGGGATAGTTGCCTTAGTTTTGGCAAAGAAAATCCCTATTACTATGGGGATACCAAAGTATGAAAATGCAGTGATGCTGTGAGCAATTATGCAGTTCCAGTAAATAGGTTCCATTACTGACCCGATATTAATATTTCATCCGTTTGACTATAATTCTAGGTAGCCTTAATATGTAACGATAGAAAGGATGATTTCAGTGCCTCATGCCTTAGTTTTACAAAAATTATCATGGTAACTATGTGAACTGCTGCTCATTTCACCTCTTAGAAACCTGACTTACCAAGTGAGTGAGTTCGGGCAAAATGAGTTTTTCCATTGCCAGTCGCACAGCATTACTAGAACCAGGAAGCGAAAAGATTAATTTATTTTGATAAACACCAGCAACAGCGCGAGAAGCGATCGCCCGCGAACCAATTTCTTGATAACTTAAAAAACGAAATAACTCACCAAATCCCGGCAAGGTTTTCTCCAGTAACTTCTCAATGGCATCGTAGGTGGTATCTCGTGGTGCAATACCTGTACCACCATTGAAAATTACAGCATCCAAATTTGCGCTTTTACCTAGATTTTCTATCTGCCCTTGAATTTCTATTGGTTCATCTTTGATAATCGTGTAAGCTCCTACAGCATGGTTAGCACCAAGGAGTAACTGCTGAATTAGCTGGCCACTTTTGTCTGTTTCCAAAGTGCGCGTATCGCTGACAGTAACTACAGCACAAGTTACTAAAACTCCAGGCGAGTCTGGATGGGGTTGTGGCATTATATGTCACTCATGAACTTTTAATAATGGATAATTGGGCATGGTAAATGGCGCATTGACAGTTACCGATGCCCGATGCCCGATGCCCTATGCCCTATGCCTCATTTTTGCTCAGTCCCAGATCGTTTTCTTCAGCATACCGCTCCATGAAGCGCATAAAGCGCTCCCATTCTTGGGCAGATTTCATTACATAAAGTGCTTCTAATTCTTCCGGTTTCCCGTTAATAAATTTAGCTTTAACTTCACGGGTAATTATCTCGCCTTCTTCGTCAATCAAGTACATTCCGGTAATATCTTCGGTAGTACCTTGATCTAAAATTTTCGGATTCGTAAAAATAAAGGTCGCTGTACCACTATCCCCAGTGCGCGATCGCGTTAAGCGCACATCTGGAGTTACCTCTTCGTCAAGACCTCTAGAAAACTGGATTTTCGCCATGATGAATGAATTTAAACTTTGGTGATGGTTAATTTAATATTCTCTCATCAATTAGAACACCACGGTCTATAGGCTACTGTGATTCAGTTTTTAGTGTATATACTTAAATCGCTTCTTTTTCAAGTAACAAAGTTACGGGGCCATCGTTTTCGATGATAACTTGCATCATTGCACCAAATTTACCTGTTTCCACTTGCAACCCGCTAGCTCTTAACTTGATAACAAAACGATTATACAAATCTTCTGCCGATTGGGGAGCCGCTGAACGGTCAAAAGAAGGACGGCGACCTTTGCGACAGTCACCATAAAGTGTAAACTGACTGACTACTAACAAATCGCCGCCAATTTCTTGTATAGATTTTTGCCAGCGATCGTTTCCTTCTTGGTCAGGAAACAGCCGCAATTCTAAGCATTTACGCACCATCCAGTCGATTTCAGCATCAGTATCGGTATTGGCTATACCTACGAGCAGATTTAGCCCCCGCCCAATTTTGCTGATAATTTCATCATTAACTGTAACTTGAGATGATTTGACTCGCTGGATAACAACGCGCATTTTAATCAGAACATTTATCAACGTTTTGATTTTAGAGCAATATATAAAAACTAAAAACAACCATTTTCCATTGCTCAAAATTGATGGCGGAGCCATTGAGAATGCATTCCCAGGTGGAACCTGGGAACGAGTATTAAACTCTTAACTCCTAACTCCTAACTTTTATTTGCCAAACCCTTTACCGCGAGAGGTTGAAGGTAGACAAATGCATTTTTCGAGTTGACTAATTAAAGCCTCACGATCCAAATTTTGACCAATCAGCACTAGTTGGTTTTTCAATTGACCTTGCCATTCATCATCATCCAAGGTGAAGCGTTTGCCACAAAGGTGGAAAATATGACGCTTCGGACTTTCATCAAACCACATAATCCCCTTGGCTCGAAAGATGTTTGAGGGTAGCTGATTATCTAAGAAATACTGAAACTTCCTAATAGAAAAAGGCTTGTCACTTTGGAAAGAGATGGAAGTAAAACCATCATTTTCTAAATGGTCAGAATGGTGGTGATGATCGTGGTGATCGTGGTCATGATCGTGATGGTCGTGACCGCATGTTGAGTGGTCATGATCATCATGATGATCGTGATGTTCATGATCGTGATGGTCGTGTTCATCCACCACTGTGTCAAAATATTTATCCGACTCAAACAGACCAACACTCAAAATTAAAGGAAGTGGGACTTGCGATCGCGTAGCGCGAATAATTCTTGCTCCTTCCTTGACTTCGTTAATTTTTCTTTCTAACTCGTTCAAAGTGGCTTCATCAACCAAATCAGCCTTGTTCAGCACAATTACATCACCATAAGCAATCTGGCTGTATGCTGCTTCCGAGTTAAATAAATCTAGGCTGTAATTGGCCGCATCTACCACAGTAATAATCGAATCCAAGCGGGTTAAATCCCGCAATTCTGTGCCCAGAAATGTTAAAGCTACTGGTAGCGGATCTGCCAATCCGGTTGTTTCCACTACTAGATAATCTAGATTTTCTTGGCGTTCTAAAACTTTGTAAACTGCATCTACTAAATCATTATTAATAGTGCAGCAGATACAACCATTATTTAGCTCCACCATGTTCTCACCAGTGGAAACAATTAGCTCGTTGTCGATGCCAATTTCACCAAATTCATTCACGAGAACAGCGGTTTTCAAACCCTGTTGGTTGTTGAGGATATGATTGAGTAAAGTCGTCTTGCCACTACCGAGGAAACCCGTAATAATTGTTACTGGCATTCCTTGTTTGGGCGTATCCATTGCCGAAGATTCGGATGTAACTGCTGATTGCATAGCGCTGTTATCAAATAATCAAAAAATAGTAATGTAGCGCAGATAGTCCAGAAAACACTAGCATCGCAAGGCGGAAGTCAAAAGTTAACACTGAGCGAAGTCGAAGTGTCAAAAGTCAAAAACCCTTGATTTCTAAGCTTTCGAGATTTTGTCCAATAGTATGTTGATTTCCGCCGTGACGTACTAGCATAGGGATGCTGGACTGTCATCCCAGCTGCTTTACCCTATTATTACGTATCTTCTTATTTCAGCATTACTCTGTTATGACCCTAACACTTTACAATACCCTCACCCGTCGTCAAGAACCGTTTGAAACAGTCGAACCAGGCAAGGTTAAGATGTATTACTGCGGGGTGACGGTATACGACTACTGCCATTTGGGTCATGCGAGAGCTTGCATTGTTTGGGATGTAATCCGCCGATATCTCCAGTTTATCGGCTATGAAGTCCGATATATCCAAAATTTTACTGATATTGATGACAAGATTCTCAATCGAGCTTGTCTTGAACATTCTTCGATGGAAGCCGTAGCCGATCGCTTTATCAAAGCATATTTTGAGGATATGGCGCGGCTGGGAATCAAAGAAGCTGATGAATATCCCCGCGCTACCCACACGATGAATGGCATTCAGCGGTTAATTCATGAGTTGGAAAATAAAGGTTTTGCTTACCCTGCTGACGGTGATGTGTATTATGCAGTCCGGCAGTTTGCTGAGTATGGCAAGCTATCGGGACGCAGGTTAGAAGATATGCAAGCGGGTAAAAGCGATCGCGTCAACATCGAAGATCCAGAGTATCAGAAAAAGAAAGACCCCTTTGATTTTGCTTTGTGGAAGGCAGCAAAACCGGGAGAACCCGCTTGGGAATCACCTTGGGGCGCAGGTCGTCCGGGGTGGCATATAGAATGCTCGGCAATGGTACGCGATCGCTTGGGTGATACCATCGATATTCATGCTGGTGGTGCTGACTTAATTTTTCCCCACCACGAAAACGAAATTGCCCAATCTGAGGCTGTGACAGGAAAACCCCTAGCGCGTTACTGGTTACATAACGGCATGGTGAAGGTAGATGGTGAAAAAATGTCCAAATCTTTGGGTAATTTTACCACTATTCGAGACTTACTGGATCGAGGAGTTGACCCGATGGCAGTGCGGTTGTTCGTACTGACTGCTCAATATCGCACACCAATTGATTTTACTGATGAAGCGATCGCCGCAGCAACCAATGGCTGGCACACCATTAAAGAAGGGTTATTGTTTGGCTATCAATACGGCAAAAAACTAGGCTGGGGAGTGGGAACTGCTTCACTACCCGCTGAAACTGTTGAACGCTTTCAAGAAACCGTAAATAACGACTTTAATTTTCCTGGTGGGTTAACAGTGCTGTTTGAATTAGCCAAAGAACTGCGCCGTGAGGGAAATATTATTGTGCATGAAGGGAAAACCGAAACTTCCCCTGATGAGTTACAGCGTCAATGGCAAACTCTCGTCACATTAGCTGGAGTTTTGGGTTTAGAAGCCGAGATAGAAGCTGAAACTCAAACAATTAATGGTTTAAGCGATGCGGAAATTGAAGCGAAAATTCAGCAAAGGCAAGAAGCACGTAAAGGCAAGAATTTTGCCGAAAGCGATCGCATTCGTGACGAACTTCAAGCACAAGGTATTACGCTAATTGATAGTCGTGATGGCACGCGCTGGCATCGGAATTAAGGAGAGCGGGGAATGGGAAAGCAGGGGAGCAGGGGAGAAATTGCAGTAATGTTTTTCCCCTTTGCCCCTCTGCCCCTCCGCACCTCTGCCTCTTATGCCCAATGCCCCATTCCCCATTCGCCATTCCTTATTCCCCTAAATTATGTGGTCTGAACTTAGAAAAGCGATCGCTAGTTTCGATATTCCCGCTGATTGGATTGGTATTAGAGCCGTAAAGGAGACTTCTACTACCCGTTTAGTCCGTGATGCCTTACCTCAAGTTAACGGCAAATCCTTCACTGTTGGAGCCATGCTGGAAGTTTTGGTCAATGGTTGTCTGGGTTATGCAGCTACTAACTCTCTAGAACTGTCTTCCCTGCAAACCGCGGCTCAAACAGCCTATAAACAAGCACTAGCAGCCAGTGAATGGTGGATACATCCCTTCGGTGAAAGTGAGCGTCCTAAAGTTGTTGGTGAATATAAATCTCCATTTCTGGAGCCATTGGATGCTCTGAGTCCAGGAGAAATCAACGACTTACTGGTTCGTATTTGCCAAACGCTCAAAGTTGACGACAAAATTGTGCAAACCATAGCTAGTGCCAGCACAATCGAGAGAGAATCTTGGTTTGTTAGCAGCAACGGCTCAGAAGTCTATCAAAAAATACTATCTATAAGCACCAATTACGGAGCCACTGCCCAAGATGGAGCAGTTGTACAGCAGCGCAGCAACAACGGCTCCCAAGCAAACTGTTACCAAGGCGGACTCGAACTATTAAAACAAGAAGATTTATGGCATCGGGTGCGGCAAATAGGCGAACAAGCAATAGAACTATTGACAGCAGAAGAATGCCCAACCACCCGTACCAATTTAGTTTTAGCCCCAGATCAAATGATGCTGCAAATCCATGAAAGTGTCGGGCATCCCCTAGAAATTGACCGAATTTTGGGAGATGAGCGTAACTATGCTGGCGGCAGTTTCGTTAATAAAAGCGATTTTGGCAACCTAGTATATGGTTCGCCGTTGATGAATATTACCTTTGATCCTACTGTGCCTGGTGAATTTGCCAGTTATGGCTTTGATGATACCGGTGCTGTAGCAACAAAGGAATATTTGGTTAAAGAAGGTGTACTGCAAAGGGGTTTAGGCAGTCTAGAGAGTCAAGCCAGAGCAGGTGTAGCAGGAGTTGCCTGTGCCCGTGCTTCCTCATGGAATCGGCCAGCGATCGATCGCATGGGTAACTTGAATTTAGAGCCTTTAAACGGCACTTTTGAAGACATTATTGGCGGGATAAAACACGGTGTTTACATGGAATCTAACCGTTCTTGGTCAATTGACGATCGCCGCTACAAATTCCAATTTGGTTGTGAGTACGCTAAATTAATTGAAAACGGTAAACTTACCAAAACCCTCCGTAATCCCAACTATCGCGCCACAACACCAGAGTTTTGGCATAGTTTAATTAAAGTCGGAGATGCCACAAACTGGCAAATGTATGGTACTCCTTATTGTGGCAAAGGAGAACCAAATCAGGCCATTTGGGTAGGACACGGTTCACCTGTCTGTATATTTGCTAATGTCGAAGTTTTTGGTGGAGGAACTTCAAAAATACAATAGTTAGGAGTTGGTAGTTAGGAGTTTTGAATTAAGTAGGTAGGTATAATTAAACATCAAATAAAATTCTAGCTTGTAGTGAGCGATTCATCGCTCAAAAAGGATTATCAGGACTAAAGTCCTTACTACAAACTTTAATTTGTTTACGCCTAGCTACTTATAAAAATTCTTTTAACTCCTAACTCCTAACTTTCTCCCTCTCTCTATTCCCTATTAATATTTAATATCCATGAAAATTGAGGAATTATCTGCATTAGAAGTCAGTTTTAATCGACTGATTGAAAATTTGCTTATCAAAAAAGCAGAAGATGAACAATTCACTGTGAGACTTAGTAGTGAAATAAGTCAATTTACTCGTTTTAATCATGCGAAAGTGCGGCAAACTGGTTGTGTTGCTGATGGTTGGATAGAACTGACTTTGATGCAAAATCAGCGCAATAGTGTTCGGCAGTTTCCCTTTA
Source organism: Nostoc sp. JL31 (assembly GCF_017114965.1). Classification (NCBI taxonomy): domain Bacteria; kingdom Bacillati; phylum Cyanobacteriota; class Cyanophyceae; order Nostocales; family Nostocaceae; genus Nostoc; species Nostoc sp. JL31. The sequence goes on along the minus strand of NZ_JABXKO010000121.1, from coordinate 53,020 downwards.
CTGGGAATTGGGAGGTAGACTGGCAATTAGCATATACTGCTTTGCAAGAACTACGTGACGAACTTATTCTACTACCCGTCGATCCATATCTAGTTTTGCCATCAGGAAATAATATCAGTCGAGAAATACATTCTGGAAATTTATTGGCGGCTGAGGCAGTAGTTTCAACTGTGCTAGAACTAGTTGCTGAATTGGATTTTACAGGAATATATGCAGGAGGAGTAGTAATTAAAGCTTATGGTGATTCTAGCGGTCAAAAGCACTGGTTCGCTACTGATTCTTTTACCTTAGATTATTCTCTATTTTCCCCATCTGGACAAGCAGTTAAAGGGACGTTTGCCGGGAGTGATTGGAATGAATCTAAATATATAGCCAAAATTAGCGAAGCTAAAAAACAACTACAATTGCTTGCTCACCCAACTAAAGAACTGCCACGTGGACAGTACAAAACTTATTTTGCACCTGCTGCTGTTGCAGATTTATTATTGATGCTTTCTTGGGGAGCAATAAGCGAAGCTGATATCCAACAAGGAAACAGTGCTTTAGCTGCTTTATCGCGTCAAGAAAAACAACTTTCTTTAAGATTTAGTTTAAAAGAAAATTTTCAACGGGGATTAGTGCCGCGATTTAATGAATTGGGAGAAATGGCAGCACCGGAGTTACTTGTAATAGATAAAGGATATTTGGTAAATACTCTGGTGAATTCTCGGACTGCTAAGGAATATCAAAAGATTGCCAACGGCGCTAATGGTTCAGAGACTTTACGAGCGCCAGAAGTGAGTCCGGGAAATTTAGTATTTGAGCAGATTCTTCCAAGTTTAGATACAGGATTATATGTATCAAATTTGCATTACTTGAATTGGAGCGATCGCCACACTGGTAGAATCACAGGTATGACCCGCTATGCTTGTTTTTGGGTAGAAAATGGAGAAATTATCGCACCCATTGAAAACCTACGTTTTGATGAAAGTCTGTACCGCTTTTGGGGAGAAAACTTAGTAGATTTGACTAATTTTCAAGAATTCATTCCCGAAGTAGGTACTTATGATAGTCGCCAACTTGGAGGTAGTTTAGTTCCCGGTATGCTAGTGGAAGATTTTACATATACTTTGTAGTCATATAGCAATCCTAATTGAGTTGTGAAAAATATAGATTAGGAAACGAACCGCCAAGGACGCGAAGGACGCAAAGGAAAGAAAGAAGAAAGAGAGATATAATTTTCACGAATGATTTAGGACTGCTATATTGTGTAAAAATACTCTATTTTTGCTAGAGACGCATTAGCGAAGCCCACTCTAAGTTCACGTCTCTACAAAAAATTATAAAATCATCTATCTCTGTAAACTGCATTAATTACAATATCTTTGACGCTCAGGTAAAGAATTAATAGCAATAATAAAAATTGCTCAAATTGAAGAACTGGATCTAAGCGCCAACCTTGATAATACAAGATTGCTCCAGTTAACAACATTATAATTGGCGTAAATATAAGTTGAGTAATGTAAAGGGCTAAAGCCCAACCTCTAAGCCTGGTTCCACGTTGGGATAGCCAAGCTACTGTTAAAATCAAGTAAATAATTGCCCAAAGCAAATAAATAATTCCAATTAAACCAGCTATATTTAATCCAAAATTCACTTGAGCGAAAGTAAGCATTTATTAAAAATCCTGCTTAATTACAAGCTAAAATTTTAAATTTATTACTAGTACAAAACGGCGGAAATAAACCAATCATTCCAAATCAACGAAACCCTTATGCTATATTCATTTTTAATTTTTAATTTTTAATTCCGCCTTGCTGTACTAGGTAGATTCCCTAAAATTACTCCTTCATGAAAATTGTTGGGTTAAGCAATAGCGAAACCCAACCGGCAATTTTTCCTCATCTCTCGTTAGAACCTCTATTTTTTCTTACCTGGAGGTGAATTGCGCTGGGTGAGGTTATCAATCTGCAATTGTTGCCGTCCGTTGGTGATAATTCGCAACATATCTTTGAGATCCTGCTCGATATTTCCCAAAATGCCATCGGCATAAGCATCAGCACCATCTTCAATTTCTTGAGCTTGAGCGATCGCAGTTTGTCGCATCAGCTCTAACTCTTGCTGACAAGCATACCGCTTGCGGTCAATCTCGGCGAGGGTTTCTTGCATTATTCCCTCACACTCTTGTTGCACTTGTCGCCGCAGTTGTTCAGCTTCTTGTTCCGCCTGGTGAATAATATCGCTTTCAGCTAAAATTTGCGCTCTTTTGGCTTGTGCAGCCTCAACAACCTGCTGTCCATACTCTTCCGCTTCCAGCAGAATTTCGTTCTTTTGGTCGAGAACTGCTGCTGCTTCTTGAAAAAGTGATGGTAAAGCCAGTCGGATGTAATCAAGCTGATCTAGCAGCTTTTCTTCATCAATGAGTGTGCGTCCCGTTAGCGGAATTCTGAGACTAGAGAGAACCATTTCCTCTAGGCGGTTGAGTTCCTGCTGAATATCTATGCTTCCCTCTCCACCGAGATACTTTTGAGGGGGGGGATTGCTTCCGTTGAGATTGGGTTCAACATTGGAGATTTCTGATTGTAGCATTGGTATATATCTAGGGCAATGTGTGGGGGAACGAGATGATCGATAGAGCCACCAAACCTTGCAATCTCTTTTACCACACTACTACTTAAAAAACTATACTCATTTGAGGTTGCGAGAAAAACTGTTTCTATTTGGGTAGAAAGAGTTTTATTGGTGTGAGCCATTTGCAGTTCCACTTCAAAATCTGACACAGCTCGTAAACCCCGGATCAAAACTTGTGCTTGTCGCATTTGAGCATAATTGACGGTAAGACCATCAAAGCTGTCTACTTCTACATTAGGTAGATGTTGTGCAGAAAGACGGATCTGATCTAGCCGTTGCTCCACACTAAAAAGTGGCATTTTGTTAGGATTCCGTAGTACAGCGACAATCACCCGCTCAAACAGCCGACTACCGCGCTGGATAAGATCGAGGTGTCCCAAGGTAATGGGGTCGAAGCTACCAGGATAAATAGCAATCACAATTTTAAATATATCAAAGTTGTTTAGGTGATTATATCGAAACGGTTTTGTGTAACTTACTCAAATCTACCATCTTGCGCTCTCGGTAAGGATGCTAAACTCAATTGTTTTAGTGGCACAAGTTATGCTCAACTAGGCGTTAGGAACTAGACTCCTAAATATGAATACTGGATTTTTACCTACGTCCCCACAATGTTGTGGAAGATTCAAGTGTAGTTACAGTATTCAAGACACAATAAACCCCGTACTTAGCAAAGTGCGCGGGTAGCTAACGAACTTTTCTAGGTAATTTTTCATGGCACTGGATTTTCCCACTTTGCCCTTGGCGTTTCAATTTACTTCTCCAGGACCGATTCTGGTGAAAATAGGGCCACTAAGTATTCGTTGGTATGGCTTGTTAATTGCCACAGCAGTGTTAATTGGCGTCATCCTTTCCCAGAATTTGGCAAAGCGCCGTAACGTTAATCCTGAGTTGCTAGGCGATTTGTTCTTTTGGCTGTTGATTGGAGCAATTCCTGGCGCACGACTATATTACGTTTTTTTTGAGTGGTCAAAATATGCCCCAACTCCAGGAAAAATTTTTGCGATCTGGGAAGGAGGTATTGCCATTCATGGAGCGATTCTTGGTGGCGTTGTGGCTGCGTTAATCTTTGCCAAAATCAAGCAGGTTTCTTTCTGGCAATTGGCAGATTTAGTAGCACCTTCGCTGATTTTAGGGCAAGCGATCGGACGTTGGGGCAATTTCTTTAATTCTGAAGCTTTTGGCGATCCTACTAATTTACCCTGGAAACTCTATATTCCAGCAGACCATCGTCCTTTAGACTATGTTAATTTCGATTACTTTCATCCCACCTTCCTCTACGAATCTCTATGGGATTTAATGGTGTTTACGCTACTAATAACGTTGTTTTTGCGGTCTTTATCCGGTAAGCCACGCCTGAAGGTAGGCACACTGTTCCTAATTTACTGGCCAGCCTACAGCTTAGGACGCTTGTGGATTGAAGGCTTTCGCACTGATAGCTTGATGTTGGGGCCATTACGGATGGCACAAGTAGTTAGTAGTCTAGGAATTTTATTAGGATTAGTTGGATTAGCTTGGCTTTACTTACTCAAACGCCCTTTACCCGATGTAGTTCCTACTCTTAAGGGAAATGGGGAGCGGGGGGGACGAGGAGAACAAGGAGAATAACTATGCTCTATGCTCAATTCCCAATGACTAAAAAATAAAAAATGCCCCAGAGTATTCTCTAGGGCTTAACCAGGGTGCATCTACCATTACTCTCTACTAGGGAAAGAGGGTAAATCCGGAAAGATACTGAAGAATTTGCCAAAAAATTTTTTTGAGGGATTGCCGTGTGTTCTTCTAAGAGTGAATATACAGAAAGCCTAAGCTATAAAAAAACACTATATGCTGTAGAACCATCTGTGTATATTGTCGGAGCTGGCCCTGGAGATCCTGATTTATTAACGGTGAAGGCGCAAAAATTACTGGTTGCTGCTGATGTAATTTTATTTGCTGATTCTTTAGTACCCGAACAAATTTTAGAACTTTGCCGAAAAGATGCCGAGATAATTAGAACTGCGAATCAGACTTTAGAAGAAATTTTGGCGATTATGATTGATAGAGTGCGATCGCAACACAAATCTGTAGTCCGTCTCCATTCTGGCGATCCTAGTCTCTACAGCGCCATCCACGAGCAAATGCACCTCCTCGCAGAGGCAGATATTCCTTTTGAAGTCATACCAGGTATCAGCGCCTTTCAAGCCGCTGCTGCCAAACTCAAAATAGAACTAACTGTTCCTGGTTTAGTCCAAACAATTATTTTGACACGCATCAGTGGACGTACAGAAGTCCCCACAACTGAAGAATTAGCCACTCTTGCGGCACATCAGGCTAGCCTCTGCCTATATTTAAGTGCGCGTCACGTCGAAAATGCCCAAGCTAAATTACTCGAACATTACCCACCCGAAACCCTGATTGCGATTTGCTTTCGCATTGGATGGCCTGATGAAAAAATCAGGGTTGTTCCCCTGAATCAAATGGCAGACTGCACTCATCAAGAAAAACTAATTCGCACCACACTGTATATAATCAGTCCAGCACTCTCGACAACAACAGGGCGATCGCGTTTATATCATCCCGAACATAGTCATCTATTTCGCTCATCTCATAACTAAATATTGGGCATTGGGCATTGCTTATTATCCTTATCTCCCCACCTCGCTAATCTTTGTACTCTGTACCTCTACATTTCGATAAACTTAACAATGTAATAAAATCCAAAATTCTGATTTCGGTACTATGCCTTTAATTAAAGTGCAAACTTCTGCATCTGCTCCTCAAAAAGCTGAAATTGAGTCAATGCTTTTAAATCTCTCAGCCAAGTTAGCGAAACATTTGGGCAAACCAGAATCCTATGTAATGACTGCTTTTGAACCGGGAATTCCTATGACTTTTGCAGGGAATACAGACCCAGTTTGCTACATTGAAATTAAGAGCATTGGCAGGATGAAGCCAGATCAAACCGTAGCAATGAGTCAAGACTTTTGCCAGCAGATTAACCAAACTCTAGGCGTGCCGAAAAATCAATCGTATTTACATTGAGTTTGCAGACGCTAAGGAGGCAATGTGGGGCTGGAACGGCACAACTTTTGGTTAATTTCTCGTCTTCTTTGGTCAAGACTAACTCGATCTGGCAGGTGTAGGATAGAGATCCAACATCAACTCGTGATTTTTTATGTCTGCTACGCCTCTTGTATCTCAGGTTGACTTCAACTCAGAAAAATCAGAATTAATCCCTCCCCTTCTAGGTGCTTCTCTGGCGGAGTTAAGCACTTGGGTGCAGCAACAGGGACAACCTGCTTACAGAGGAAGGCAACTGCATGAATGGATCTACGATAAGGGGGTGCGATCGCTAGCTGATATTTCTGTCTTCCCCAAACAATGGCGTGCAGAATTAGCAGAAATCCCTATTGGGCGCTCGATTTTACATTACCGCTCTGAGGCTCCCGATGGTACGGTCAAATATCTTTTACGATTAACAGACGGGCAAATTATTGAAACTGTAGGCATCCCCACCTTTGCAGAAAGGGGAGAAGGCCCAAAAGCCCGTTTGACAGTTTGCGTCTCTACTCAGGTGGGTTGCCCAATGGCGTGTGATTTCTGCGCTACTGGTAAGGGAGGCTACAAACGCAACCTAGCACGGCACGAAATTGTCGATCAGGTGTTGACTGTGCAAGAAGATTTTCGGCAACGGGTTAGCAATGTCGTATTTATGGGACTAGGTGAACCGTTGTTGAATACTGAGAATGTCCTAGCAGCATTGAAATCTCTAAATCAAGATGTTGGTATTGGACAGCGATCGCTTACTGTTTCTACAGTGGGTATTCGCGATCACATCCGTCAGTTCGCACAAAATAATTTGCAAATCACTCTGGCTGTGAGTCTCCATGCACCCAATCAAGCACTACGAGAAAAACTCATCCCCAGCGCCCGCGCCTATCCTCTCGAAGATTTACTGGCTGAATGTCGGGAATATGTAGAAATCACCGGCCGCCGCGTTACTTTTGAATATGTTCTCCTTGCTGGTGTTAACGATTTACCAGAACACGCATTAGAACTTTCAAAATGTATGCGAGGATTTCAAAGTCATGTGAATTTGATTCCCTACAATCCCATCCAAGAAGTAGACTACAAACGCCCCAACCGCGATCGCATTCAAGCTTTTGTGAACGTTCTCAAGCAACAAAATACTGCTGTTAGTGTCCGTTATTCTCGTGGTTTAGAAGCTGATGCTGCTTGCGGACAACTAAGAGCAAGTAAGAATTAAATCTGTTGTAGCCAGTAAATTTAATTACTTTAATCTCACAGATATCTTGACATTAGTCGCAATTAGTGCGGCAAGGCATCTGTAGAAATTGTTATATTAAGGTTAAGCGATCGCTCAACCCAACCGATAACAAATAACTTATGTTGAATCGATCATTGACGCTTAAACTATTGCCCCTAGTGATTGTTGTTGCAGAAGCTTTGCCGATAAATTCTCCTGCTTATGGACAAATAATTCGACCGATTTCTCCACAACCTGAGTCCTTTCAAGAAAGAATGAGACAACAACAAGAGGAACGAACTCAGCAAACACAAGAGCAATTGAGGGAAACATGGCTACGCCAAAACCTTCAACAACAACAACTACAACAACAGCAAGAATTTACACGACAACGGCAAGAACTAATACGCCAGCAACAATTTAGACTACAAGAGCAAGAAACAAGACTACAACAGCAACAATTTACACGACAGCAACAATTGAGAATACAAGATCAACAACTCAGACAAGATCAACAAATTAGACAACAGCAACAATTTAGATTACAAGAACAGATACGACAGCAAGAACTCAGACAGCAGAAAGAAAACCTGTGAAGTGTTCAGAATTTCTGTTGAAGAAGAATTCAGAATCCAGAATTCTGAATAAGAAAGTGGGGAATATCCTGCAAAAAGCAAGCTACTGACTTGCCACTAATGTAAACAAACCGCTAAATCTTCTTTTTCAGAGACGTGTAAAGGACGACTTAGCGTATTTATTAAACACGCTTCTTCAGAAGTTCTTGACAAGACGATGCGCGTAGCTTGCTTACCTGTAATGGTAGTGGTACGCTGACTCACTACCGCTGCGCGCCAGTCAGACTCCAATTCACACAGAATTCTAACTCCTGAATTCTCTTTTGATAAAAAACTTTTTTATTAAAAATTAGAGAAAATCTTCTCCAATTTTTAATTTTTTCTTATTAGCTAGCGGTGTGCATGAATGCCAGGGGCATACGCTTCAATTACTTTACCAGTGCGAGTGCAACTAATCATCAAATAGTCACAACTTGGGCATTGTGTTCGAGTTAATTGACTATCAGAAATATAATAACGCTCCGCATGACTACCACAATTTGGGCAGTAAATCTTTTGTACTGTCTGCATTTTAAAACCCCTGGTTGTAATTATTTTTTATTTGGTAAAGCTACTAGTTAAACCAGGAAAAAAATCTGGTTCGACCCAAATTAACAAACTGCTGTAATATTGGCTGATTATTTTAAACAAAATTTCAGGTTTGATAACTTTCCGATATCTTTATCTATTATTCTAGAATTTAAGTGATTTTACCCTCCTACTTTAGATACATAAATTATTTTTTAATTAAATGCTGTTTAGAGATTTACTGATCCCTATGATTAATGGCTTGAGAGAGGCTTGTTTACAGTCATTTTAGACGAATACAAAAAAGCCGTTCTTGTATTCAAAAATTAAATCACATAAATTACTGTATATTTAGTAACCAAATCTCTATCTTAAGATTTAGTTAATATTTGCTGACAGGATTTATAAGATTAAATTCTGGTAAGATAATTTAATTAAAATTAGCAAACTTCATGAGAAGGGGCTTCCTGTGGTCGAAGCTTCGGGAGCCGCTAAAAGTTCTCTGCAATGCTAGTAATTAAACCTGAATCTTAGTACAGCATCCTTTTGATAACTAGTCTGTTTTTGACATCTTGGAGAGAAGTTATGGGAATATATCCGGTTGTACGTACTAAAGTTTTAGCTCATAGCAATTCTCGTTTACGCGTGTACCTCACGTAAACGAGAACCGCTATAAAGGCTCACTACCTTACCATTACTCAGTCCCTAGTACAACATGGCGTAAATAAACCACCCCTGACGCTCGATGACTCGCTAACGCTGCGCTAACGGGTGACGCTCTCTACGAGACGCTAAAAGCGAACGCAGGCTCGCTAACGGCAGTTCCTCATGGGGGGAACCCCCTTGGCGCTAGCCTCTCCCTTTGGGAGAAGACCGGACTGCCTCACCATTCCAAATCAATGAAACGCTTACGCTGTATTCATTTTTAATTTTTAATTCCGCCTTGCGGTAGTAGTTCCCAATCCCAAGTTCAAGATGAAAATGGGAGTTGTGACTTCAAACAGGATGAAAATAATCGTAAATTTCTTGAGCCAAACGCGGCCCAATTCCTGCGACTTCAGCGAGTTGTGTGGTTGTTGCTTGCCGAATATAATCAACTGAGCGAAAATGCCCTAGTAGCTGCTTTTGTCGATGATGTCCTAAGCCAGGAATTTCATCTAAACGCGATCGCTTCAATTTATCACTGCGCTGTTGACGATGGAAACTCACAGCAAACCGATGTGCTTCATCCCGTAGCCGCCGCAATAACTGTACTCCTGGTTGTTCTGCATCAGTTGTTAAGGGTTTAGATTCTCCCGGTAAAAAAATCTCTTCTCGCTGCTTTGCTAAACTCACAACTCGCAACTCTTCTAATAAATTCATCTCTTGCAAAACGGCGATAACCGATGACAACTGACCTTTACCACCATCGATCATGATTAAATCAGGCCAGTCAGGATTACCCAGACGCTTTAATTGCTGATCTTCTGCATACTTGCGGAACCGTCGCTGGATGACTTCAGCAAGACTAGCAAAATCATCTGAATGTCCTGCTGTCACCGTGGGATTTTTAATTTTGTAGTGTCGATAGTGCTGCTTTGCGGGTAATCCGTCGATAAACACGACTTGCGAAGCTACTGCATTTGACCCTTGAATATGGGAAATGTCATAACCTTCGATGCGGTGGGGTACATCTGGTAAATCGAGAATGGTAGCTAAATCTTGCATTGCTTGGTGATTGCGATCGCCAAATTTCTGCATTCTTTGCAATTCATACTGAGCATTTCGCTCTACCATCTCAATTAATTCTGCCTTAGTTTGGCGTAAAGGAGTCAAAATTGTGACTTTTTTGCCTTTGCGTTGAGTTAAGACATCCGCCAATATCTCCGCATCTGGTAAATCATGCTGTACCAAGATTTCTAAGGGTATTTCCACCGAGTCAGCAGTTTGGTAATGTTCCTCTAAAGCTCGTTGTAAAATAGCTCCTGGTTCTGCGTGAGCATCCGCTACAAAGGCTAAACGTCCTACCAATTGTCCAGCGCGAATCTGGAATAGTTGAATGCAGGCGTGTTGTTCATCAGCTGCCAGTGCGATCGCATCCCGTGAAACTGTATCATCTGGTAAGGAAACTTTTTGGTCGGCTGTCAGTGACTTTAAGCCAGAAATTTGATCTCGAATCCGCGCCGCTGACTCAAAATTTAAGTTCTCAGCGGCTGCATTCATCTGTTGGGTCAAAATATCAATCAGTTCTTGGGTTCGACCTTGAAAAACCATCGCTATTTTTTGGACAATTTTGCGATATTCTTCTGGTGAAATCATCTGTTGACACACACCAGGACAACGCCCTAAATCAAAATTCAAGCAAGGGCGGTCTTTAAACAGTGGTTGAGGTCGTTGTTGCTGTGGAAAAATGCGCTTGCAGATGTGGACAATTTCTCGCAATAAACCAGCATCAGTATAAGGCCCGTAAAATTTATCCTTTTCTTTGCCGAATTGCCGCTTACGGGTAATAAAAATTCGCGGATAATCTTCTGACCAAGTAATGCAGAGATAGGGATATTTTTTATCATCTTTGAGCAACACGTTAAAGTACGGTTGGTGCTGCTTGATCAAATTGGCTTCTAGCGCTAAAGCTTCGGCTTCAGTATCAGTGACAATGAATTCAATTTCTGTCACCAACTTGACCATCGTGGCGATACGTTCACTCTTGTTGTAGCCATCCCGGAAATAGGAACGGACACGCGATCGCAACTTACGTGATTTACCTATATATATAATGCGATCGCTCCTGTCCCGCATGAAATAAACCCCCGGTTCCGGTGGAATTTCGGCTAGACGGTTTTCTAGTCGTTCTGGCTCTTTAACCAGTGGTAATATTTGAGTAGATATTGTCACAACCAAAATTAGGTAATCTTTCTCTATTTTAAGAAAAATTGTTTTTTCGTGCCGATTTAACAAATTATTTATCAAGTAAATATAAAGTAGCCGTCATGAGTGACACATACCACAACAAATGGCAGACGAGAGTTTGTTTCTCTGTCACTTAGTCATTGGCTCCTACTGTCATAATAAAAACTTTGCTTTTTGAATATATAATTCAATACGCTTGGGTTAGTGCCAAAAATCTTAAACTGTGTAGGTTGGAGAGCCACTGCATTAGACGGGTTTTCCTACTTGTACCCCTTCGGGGAAGCAAGCTACGCGCAGCGTCTCCTCTCCCTTTCTCCCAAAGGGAGAGGCTAGCGCCAGGGGAGAAGCAAGTAGCGTTTGAAGAACGTAGACCCGTTCGCGGAGCGTCTCGTAGAGAAGGGGCTTCTCGTTCGCGTAGCGTCTCCGACAGGAGAAGAGTAACCCAACAATTCCTGGGCTTTGTTGGGTTGCGCATTGCTTAACTCAACATACAATTTTTCTTAACTGAACTGTATTGATATATAATTAACATTTTTAAATTGGTAATACTTTATTATCTAAAACTTTATATTTGAGATTAGATGATAATAGTTTTGTATTGACTTATATTGTTTATTAATAAGTAATCTACTTATATGTTGTTTGTATAAACATTAGATAAAATCTTAATTTATTGATATTATTTGTGTTTGTTTGTTGAATTTCTAATATTAAGCGAATTAACGGATTTAGTCAGTTAAATTTGCGACTATGATTGAGAAGATATTTATGATGATGATTTCAGGCGAGAGCTAAACTATGAATTTACAAGATTTTGAAATCCAGTATCGTGAGGCTATGGCTGAAACTCTAAATGAATTGCAAACAGCAGTTTTATTATTAGCACAAGTACAACAAAAAATTTCAAAAATCGGCAGTTCTGTACAAACTATTAGCGAGTGTGTTGAAGAGTTTATTGCTGACCAAAAAGCAGAATAAATACACGCCTAGCAAAAAAACTTTATCTGTGGTGACAAGTAAACTGTTCTTCAATTGCAAGGATGAGATCCTTGAGTTTTAAAGGTTTAACAAAATAGCAACATGCACCCAAACTCAGAGCTAGTTCTTGATCTGCTTTAAAAGCAAAGGCTGAAACCACAATGATAGGTATTTTTGACAAATGAGGATTTTGCTGGACTTGTTTTAAGAGTGAATAACCATCAATATCTGGCAATTTCAAGTCCAATAACATTAAATCTGGCTCGAATTTCTCTATGGTTGAGAAAAAAGCAGAGCCTTCTGATAAACTTTGGACTTCATACCCACAGTAAATTAGATAGTCACTAAGTAACATCCGATTGAGGTAATGGTCTTCAACTAGTAAAATTCGTCTAGCTTTGTGTGACTGCAATGGCTTATTTATATTGAGTAATTGTACTGTCATTGCTACCTATTATCTGATTATCTTAATTAAAAGCCAACAATGATTACCATAAAATAAAATAGTAGTGCATTTAAACAGTGAAACAAATATAAATTGTACTTATGTAGTCTAATTAAATATCTGAAGAAATAAAATTTAGCTGCACTACAATACTAAAATGATAGTATAATCAAATATAATTAAATCAAAAATTAATCTTTTTTTTACGAACTTTTTATAATTTAGAGTATTTAAGTTAACATCTTTTTTACAATAGTAATTTTCTAAAGTTTATCAGTAAAACTACTTAAGTAATACTGGAACTAATATTATGGTAATTGCCCTTCCTAAAGATATGAAGGTAAGTAATACCATTGTACGAAATCCATATTAAAAACAAATCAAGTTGGTAGAGACATATAGATGTCAAATGTTGCAACCGATTTATTTTTTGCAAGTATTTTTAAAAATAGTATAACCTAGAAGATTAAATTCTCTTATAGCTGCAAGGAATTATTCATCAAAAAAGGGAGCTGTTAGCTCCCTTGCTTATTTTTTGGAATGGAAACCGGAGTTTTAGCCAGATACTTTTTTTAACTTGCGTTGTGTAGCAAAGATACCAGCAACACCTAAAATACCAAATACCACTGAAGGTTCTGGTACTGAGGATGGAGAGACATATTCAGGTGTTGTCCAAGTATAAATCGCACTGTAGGATACACCATCATCAGAAGCAGTAATACCAGATGCAGTGGGGTTAAAGCTATAGGCATAGTAAGTTTGACCACCAGTAACGACTTTAGCAATTTCACTAGCCGCAATTTCACCTTGATATCCATTTAATGCAGCTTGCAGAGTCAGTACATCTTTAAATGATGTGAGTTGAGAGATTTGATCTGGTAGCTGATTTTTGAGAGTATTCAGTTGAGAGATTTGACCTGGCAGCTGATTTTTGAGAGTATTCAGTTGAGAAATTTGACCTGGCAGTGTCTGATTTTTGAGAGTATTCAGTTGAGAAATTTGACTTGTCAGTTGTTGCCTTTTTACTTGATTGGCTGGAATGTTAGGAGTTGCGTTGAGTTGTGTTTGCAGTGTGGTAATCTGTGCTGGAATTGCGTTTAGTTGTGTTTGCAGTGTTGTAATCTGTGCTGGAATTGCGTTTAGTTGTGTTTGTAGTGTTGTAATTTGTCCTGGAATTGCGTTTAGTTGTGTTTGTAGTTGTGGAATTGAACTTTCAAGTTGTGAAAGGGTTGGTTGAGTTGTTTGTTGAGGAAACTGTGATTTAATTGCAGTCCACTTTTCATCAACCTTAGTAGAAATAGTTGTTGCAAGTTTAGTCTTTACATCCAAGTGACCAACTAACTTCAGTTCCACACCGCCATCTTGGCCGAATTGGAAACCACCAATGTTAGGATCTCCCATTCCCAAGGAAGGAAAATAACTAGTTATTAGTGATTTGCTGTCGGCTGAAAACCCGTTCCAAACTGATTGAAATGGTGTGTAGCTACTCAATAAATCGCCTAGCCATTGCGAACCAAAACTATTCCAGTCATTAGCAGTGACACTACTAACGGTGGCTGTATAAGTTCCTTTTGTGGCGGTGAAGCCAACATTAGAACCTGGGGTTTCGCTACTATACCAAAGCTCGACGTTAGAGCTGGGGTTATTATCTGTCAAAGCTTTGATGGCAGCGTTAGTACCACCTTGTGCATTCCCGTTAATGAAGGTACCTGTTGAGCCACCAGTGTAAGTGTTAATTTCTCCTGTATTATTAAAGTCAAAGGATGTAGCGTGTGCTGGGGCAGTGGCAAAACCGCTCACACCAATAGCCATTGAGGCACCAATCACAAGTTTCTGAAAAGTCATTTTCATTGTTTTCAAGTCTCTGTCAGTTTGGAAGTTAAGTTTTAAACTAGTGCCGTTTTTAGGGTTGGGCTGTCTTGACCACAGGCTTTTTGGCAATAGGGTTGCTTAAAAGCACGACCTGTATTATTAGCCGTCTTTGGTATCTCAGCGTACAAACCCAGTTTAAGAAATGGGGAGACTTGATTGGGTAAAGTTACTTCTGATTATCAATAAAAAGATGAAGAATGTTTTGATATTTTTATACGTTTAATTACATATTTAAAACAATATATTTAGTAACAGAAATTACCACATAATATTTTTAAGTTCAGTACAATACGGTAATTAGTAGGGACGCACAAATGTGTACCCCTACGTATCTTCCATTGGTAAACTTTGCCACTAAAAATCCTTAGCGTTCAGCTTGAGAAGAAATTTAATGAAGAAACTCAGCCATTCTTTCTACAGCAATTTCTAACAAAGGTGGCTCATGCACCAAGGCAAAACGGACATACCCTTCTCCAGATTTGCCAAAGCCAGCACCTGGAGAAGCTGCTACACCAGTTTGTTTGACTAGCTGGGTACAAAATTCTACAGAGTTTTCACTCCAAGGTGAGGGTAATTTTGCCCAAATGTACATTGTGGCTTGGGGAGTGGGAACATTCCAGCCAATGCGATGTAAAGCACTGATGAAAGCATCACGCCGCCCCTGGAAGGTAGCAACAGCAGATTTTACGCCGGCTTGAGGACCAGTTAGGGCAGCGATCGCACCATTCAAAATTCCCCGATACTGGTTAAAATCAACGGCGGCTTTTACCTGGCGTAAAGCGTTAATTAACTGGGCATTACCGATGGCATAGCCAATGCGGAAGCCGCCCATATTGTAGGACTTGGAAAGGGTGAAAAATTCAATCGAGACGCTTTTCTCTGGATCGGCTTGCAGAATTGAAGGGACTAGGCATGGGACATGGGGCATTAGTGATTCTCCCCTGCTCCTCTGCTCCTCTGCTCCTCTGCTCCCTTTTCCCCAGTCCTCACTCTCCCCAAATACTAAATCTACATAGGGGAAATCGTGAACTAGCACGAGGTTGTGTTGTTGACAGAAAGCGACAGCTTCTTGGAAGAAAGATAAAGGTGCGATCGCAGCAGTGGGATTATGAGGATAACTTAATACCATCATCCGCGACTGAGCCAAGACTGGGGCAGGAATATCAGCAAACACTGGTAAAAAACCGTTTTCTGCCAGTAGTGGCATTGGGTAGATTTGACCACTGGCTAGGTAGACTCCCCCCGCATGGGAGGGATAGCCTGGATCGAGCAACAGGGCAAAATCTCCTGGGTTGAGTATTGCTAGGGGTAAATGGGCTGTACCTTCTTGAGAACCAATTAGAGGTAGTACCTCAGTTTGAGGATCGACTTTGATGCCAAATTTTTGTTCGTACCAGTTGGCCGCGGCTTCGCGGAATCCTTGGGTACCGTTAAATAACAGATAGCCGTGGGTACTGCGATCGTGCAGAGATTGGGCGATCGCCTCAATAACGTGTGCCTCGGCTGGTAAATCAGAAGACCCCAACGACAAATCAATTATCTCTCGTCCAGCGGCCAAAGCGACTGCCTTGGCTCTGTCCATATCAGCAAATACATTAGATTTTAGGGGTTGTAAACGTTTTGCAAACTGTATGTTAGTCATTAGTCATTAGTCATTAGTCATTGGTCATCAATCATTTGCTATGAACTATGAAGTATTGACTAATTACTATTTAAGTGGGTATCTAGGAGAGCAAGTAATTTATCTTTGCCGATGACTCCCTCAGTAGATATCAAAACTTCCTGGCCTTGAAATAGTCTGAGGGCGGGTACACCTTCCACTTGGTACTGCTTAACAGTGAGTGGGTTGGGGTCGATTTCCATCTTAACGACTTTGAGGCGATCGCTATATTTGCTAGCAGCTGAGTTAATCAGGGGCGACATCAATTGACAAGGCCCACACCAGGAAGCCCAAAAATAAACTAATACAGGCTGCTCGGCTTTTAACACTTCGGTTTCAAACTCAGCATCGGTTATGGTGATTACAGCCTTACTCATTGCAGTCTCCATCAGGTGGCGATCAAAGTTGGCACACACAATACTTTATCCCAAAGTCGTCAATAGTCCATAGTTAATAATTCATAGTTATCTTGATTGTTAACTATTGACTAGTGACGTAAAATCCCACAGCCAACAGGTGTGGGACTAGCTCAAATAAGTTTTCTGTCAATTTTACAGTTGATCCAATTGCTTGCGTAGGGAATCTAACTCGGCATCAACCACCTCATTAGATTTAGGATTAGGGGCAGTGGTTTCTTGTTGCGGTGGCAGTTGGGCTTGAGTTACTGGAGTAGCGGGTGGTAGCATTTGCGCTTTCAAGGCTGCCAATTCATCATCGACATCGCTGCCACCTTCCAACTGGGCAAATTGGGTTTCTAAATCTGCACCTGCTAACTCTCCTAGTGCCTGGGCCCGTGATTCTTGCATCAAGACTTTTTCTTCCATCCGCTCGAAGGCAGACATTGCACTGCTGGTATTCATCCCACGCACCATGCCTTGGAGTTGCTCTTGGGCTTTGGCAGTTGTGATCCGAGCTTTAAGCATTTCTTTCTTGGTTTTAGCCTCAGAAATCTTGCTTTCCAGCTGAATTAAATTGCGTTTGAGAGTTTCAACTTGAGTGCTTTGCGTATCTAAACTAGCTTTGAGGGCTGTGCTGGTGTCAGTATAGGTTTTTTTACGCTCTAAAGCTTGTCGTGCTAGGTTTTCATCACCTTTTTGTAGCGCCAGTTGAGCATTGCGTTGCCACTTATTGATTTCATTTTGGGCATCATTATACTGTTTCTCACTGCGTTTTTGGGCGGCGATCGCTTGGGCTACTCCCTGACGCAGCTGTACCAAGTCTTCCTGCATTTCCAGGATGGCTTGCTCTAGCATTTTTTCGGGGTCTTCGGCTTTGTTAACCAGGTCGTTGAGGTTAGAACTAACTACTCGCTTAATGCGATCGAATAATCCCATAACTTTGTTTTTCCTTGTGTGATTTACGCTTTTTCTGGACAGTTAGCTTTTTTACTTTTTTATAGCTACCTATTTCAATGTAATCTTTCCATTTTGAATCAGTACCTCCTAACAACTCTTAATTGTTAAGATATCGCCAAACTGGGGTAATTAGTCGAACTTCAAGAATCCTGAGTTTTCGGTAACTGCTGTTGGGGAGGCTGCTCTGTCTTTTGGCTCTCCTCAGTTAGGATTTTGTGCTGTGTGTTTTCTGACTGGTTGAAAACCTGCACCTTCATCGCTGCCAATTCGGTATCTACATCATTAGATTCCAAAGAAGTAAATTGTGTTTCCAAGTCGTCGCTACTAAGTTGAGCTATGGCTTCTGATTGAGCTTCTATCTGTGAAACTTTTTCTTCCATGCGCTCAAAGGCACTCAGACTGCTAGTAGCAGAGACTCCGCCGAGCATTTCCTGGAGGCGATAAGACGCTTCAGCAGAACGGGCGCGAGCAATATACATATCTTTTTTTGTTTTCGCCTCGGAAATTTTTAACTCTAGCGATCGCATATCCTTTTTTAGCCTAGCAACTATCTCGTTTTGCTGCTCTATCTGCGAAAAGAGGGCTGTAGTGGTTTCTTTGTAGGCTTGGCGCTTAGTCAAAGCTTCGCGTGCTAGAGGTTCATTGCCTTGTTGCAGCGCCAATTGGGCGCGGCGATACCATTCTTCTGTTTGCGACTCAGCGGCGGCGGCTTGTCGTTCAGTGCGTTTCTGAGTAGCGATCGCTTGTGCTACACCCTGCCGCAACTGCACCAGATTTTCCTGTATTTCCAGAACAGCTTGCTCCAAAATCTTTTCTGGATCTTCTGCACCACCAATCAAACTATTGAGATTAGCGCGAATCACCCGCAGGATACGCTTGATTAATTCCATGTCGGCTCTCCATTCACGAAACCCAGTTCTGAGTGCCTAGTTAAAATCCTGAGTATAAAAATTTTTGTCGTAGGGTAGTTATGGAGTGCTGAATGCCAAGTTAGAGTCCTGAATATTAAGAATTTTTATCGTAGGGGCGTAAATAAGCAAGATTTTATCTCTACTACTCAGGACTCAGAATTGGCTCAACGCTCCGCTACTGCTAACAAAACTCAGCACTTAAAACTCAGGACTGTTATCTCATAGTATCGTAGATTTTTGCAATTCATGGCTGCTGAACCCGTGCCTTGATTCCCTTCGCTTCTAACAGTTTCATCTGTTGTTTTACTTGCTGTTTAGTTTTAAAAGCACCTAGATAAATCAATTCTTTGTTGGGCGATAAATAAGCATCAGGAATTACTTGCCGTGCTGAGGCAAAAGCTTCCCCTTTATTATCGATCACTACATGATAAAACCCATCTGTTCCTGGTTTGATTTCTGCATTTGGCTCTAGTGGGGTTGCGACTGGCTTGGGCGAGGTTTTTGTCGATGAAGTGGGAGGCAAATTTAGGGGAGGCAAGGATTGTAGCGTCGGTACTGGTGCTAAGGCGATCGGGTTGGTCGGTTTTAGGGCTGTATTGGGTTCAGACAATGGCGCTTGAGGATTTGCGGGGTTTTGGGGAACAACTGGATTAGTTACTACTGCGGGGTTTGGTTGGACTTTGGGTTTTAAGCCAACTACATCGTTAGGATCTCTTACTTCAGGAAACTCTTCAGTAGCTAGATTGGGATATTTGGGTATAGATGTACTTGGTGGCTGGATTTGAGGTTGGACATTACTCCCACCTTCCTCAGTATTTTCTGGTGTAGGAGACGAGTTGCCATTAAACAAATTGCCTAAATTCCATTGTGGCAAGCTTTTAGGGTTGAAGACTACATAACCCAAGGTAAGACTCGCTACTAATAGCAGTAACATGGAGCCAATACCCAAAGGTGATAGCAGACTGTCGCTAGAATTGCTTGGTTTTTTGGTTTCTGGTTGTTCTTCTGTCAGACTTCGCAGCAGTGCTTCACTAGATTCTAAATAGTCATCTGGATGCTTGGGGCTATCATCTGACTGCAAGTGATTTTCGCTTTTAGTATTTTTAACGATTGCTGGCACGATGCTGCTACTAAAGTTGGGTGGGGGTGGTGGAAGTTGAGTTTGTGTTTTAGCTGCATTGGAGGTGGAGGACGCATTAAGATTATTCAGTTCCTCACTTTTTGCCGTAGTTGGTGCTGGGTTCATCTCAAGATTCACAGCTACAGATTCGGGTGGGACATCAATTTTTGCCGTAGCTGGCGCAGGGGTTCCCTGATAATTCACGGGTACAGATGCAGGCGTTACGTTGGTTTTAATTTCCGTTGCTGATGACTGAGTTGCGCCCAATGTTGTCGGAATGGCAGTTAACTGTTGGGGTTGTCCGCTCATGTAACTTGCAACACGGGACTGGTTTGATGACACCAAACCAGTTCGCGTGCGTCGGTATCGAGCTAACTCTTGATCTAGCGGCACCTCTAAACTCGCTAGTGCTGCTGCTAGTACTGGTTTCAATCCAGGTGTTTTAGATGATTGATGAGTACCGGAGTCGTTCAGGGGATTTTGAGTCATTACTTTTGCGCCTCAAACGTAGATTACTGGAATCAACTTTTAGATATATTTTGTGACAATAGTAGCGGAAATTATTTAAATAGATAGAGGCATTGAAAAGAAGCAGAGGGGAAACTCTTCTCCCTTGCTCGCTGATCCCCTGCCCTTGCCCACTTTCCACTCCCCACTTTGAATAATGTCGTTGAAATCAATTAATGATGTTTTAAGGATTCTGGAAAAGCAGGCCAAATGGCAGGAACAACCATTTCAACGCCTGCTCAAATGTTGGGCAGAAGTTGTTGGCCCACTGGTTGCCGCAAATACTCGACCATTATCGATTCAGCGTGATGTTTTGTCGGTAGCAACTTCTAGTGCTGCTTGGGCGCAAAACCTGACTTTTGGTCGCACATCTCTACTTTTAAAGTTGAATAAAAAGCTGCCAACGCCTTTGGTTGATATTCGCTTTTCGACTGCTGGCTGGCAGAATCCTTCGGCGGATAGAAAACAGCAACAAACGGTTTCGCCTCATGAGCATCCCAGTTACCTTGGTGATGAGATTAACCGCCCTAATGCTACACCCACTAAAGATGTAAATGCGGCTTTTGGACATTGGACGAAGATTGTGCGATCGCGATCGCATGGCTTACCCCTTTGTCCCCAGTGTCAATCTCCCACCCCACCTGGTGAACTCCAGCGCTGGGAAGTCTGTTCTGTCTGTGCTGCTAAACAGTTTTCAAAGCAAAAGAGTTGAACGATTATTTCGTTGAGCAGAGTTGATCCTGAAATACCTTCCTGCCATTACATCAAAGATTTCTAATTCTTGAGAAAAAGTATAGTTTGTAGCTAAAATATGCCAAATGTGGGATCTCAAGCAGACTATTTATCTGAAAATCTATGCCTTAAGGATGGCTCAAGGAGGAATTTAAAAGGCTAGATAAATCAAAAGCTTTACTTTTATTCTTGATCCCTAATAAGTTTTAGACGATATCTATATGTAATTGCTCTACTGATTATTTAAATATATGACAAGATTATAAAAATATCCTGAAGTTTATTTTTTACTAGGGATCGCTGAAACCTATAGAAAATAATGACTTTTTGGCTTTTCTCTGTCTTTATATATAGAAGCAAAATATAAAGATGAAATTCAGCCAGAAATGACACTAAAGATGAATCCGAATGAAACCCATTAAAGTTTTAGCATCTGCCTGTAAATATTGCCGTCATTACCAGCCAGAAGGTCGCCGTGGCGGAACGTGCCAGCAGTTGGGCGCACCAGTTCAAGCGGCTTGGAAGGCTTGCTCTTTGGCGCTCCCACCTTTTGCACCTTCTTGGGAAACCTTGGAAGATGCTTGGGGTTTACCAGATGCAGCTCCAGTTTTAACATCTTGTCAATCTTTAGCCTCAGATTTAGACAATGCTGCTCTTGCCCCTCTAGAGGAAATAGCTGCTTCTATATCAGAACAGGTAAAAACTAAAGCAGTGGTCATTTAGTCATCCATTATTACTGGACTGAGTTTGTAGTCTGCTTAAAATAAGATTTGTTTTTAAGATTTTTAGTGCTGTAAAAGTTGATATCTACAAAAATCGCATCTCATTAAAGAGTGCGATTTTTGCAATTCTAAGGCAACCAAGGAAAAGAGCGAAAATCTGGTGGACGCTTTTCGAGAAAGGCTTGTTTGCCCTCAGATCCTTCTTCTGTCATGTAATAGAGTAGGGTGGCGTTGCCAGCAAGTTCTTGTAAACCAGCTTGTCCGTCACAATCAGCGTTGAAGGCGGCTTTGAGACAGCGAATTGCGATCGGACTTTTTTCTAAAATCTCTTGCGCCCATTGAATACCTTCCGCTTCTAGTTGTTCCACTGGGACGACGCAATTAATTAAACCCATTTCTAGCGCTTGTTGTGCATCATATTGGCGGCAGAGAAACCAAATTTCTCTAGCCTTTTTTTGCCCCACAACGCGGGCGAGATAGCTGGCTCCAAAACCACCGTCGAAACTGCCGACTTTCGGGCCAGTCTGTCCGAAAATGGCGTTATCGGCAGCAATGGTAAGGTCGCAAATTAAGTGTAGGACGTGTCCGCCACCGATCGCATATCCAGCCACTAAAGCAATCACCACTTTCGGCATCGAACGAATCAGCCGTTGTAAGTCCAGCACATTCAAGCGAGGGATACCAGTATCATCCACATAACCCGCATGTCCGCGCACGCTTTGATCGCCACCGGAACAGAAGGCATATTTACCATCAGTGTGTGGGCCATAGCCAGTAAATAGAACAACACCAATAGTAGTATCTTCACGAGCATTAGAAAAAGCGTCATACAGTTCAAAGACTGTTTCAGGACGGAAGGCATTGCGTTTGTGAGGACGGTTGATGGTGATTTTCGCAATGCCATCAGTTTTTTGATACAGAATATCTTCGTAGGTTTTGGCAGTTTGCCAGTTAATTTGCATTGGTATGGAGTGCGCTGTTGTGCTTGAGAATTTTATCGCGGACGTAGGGACATGCGATACCTGCGGTGGGCTACGCCTACGCACTCCGTAAAATAATTATGGCTACAAATAAAGTTTCCCGTAGTGAAGAAGCATTTGTAGACACGCAGGTATATCAGAAGCAGTGGAAGAAAAAGTGCGATCGCTCGTCCTGCGACTGTTAAAACGACTATTTGGTGAAATTGCTTAAGAAGATTGTTGGAATTGATATTGCGATCGCTGTCTTGGAAGGCTGGTTACAAGGTTAACCAAAATGATCTTGAATTGAAAGTGATGCTATTTGGAAGGCTGGTTGGCATTCATTAACTAGATTTTGGCTGTTGACACTCGACCACTATCACCATTAGGGATAAAATAAGCAACCGTGCAAAAAGTTACGTTAAGGCTAATTTTCCTGAAAACAGAACTTAGTCATTATCTTTTGAACAGCTCAAAATCTTGATTATTTAGTTGAATGTCCATGCATATTACTCAGCGTCAAGAGCAATTTAGTAACGCTTATATTCGTGCTGTTGCAGCAGTAGCAGGTTATACCCTTTATCCACTAGAGGTAGATGATGACAGCATTGACTTGGGTATTGCAGCCAAAGGAGCTATTGGAACTAGTCGCTCTCCCCGTTTAGAATTACAGCTAAAAGCCCCTTTTAAGAGGAATGTAGTTGGTGCTACGAGTATGAGTTATCCCTTAAAGAAAAAAAACTATGACGATTTAAGATATACTAATGTCTATGTTCCACGCATTTTAGTTGTTGTTGTCTTGGCTGACGATCTAAATAGTTGGTTGTATCAGTGCGAAGAACAATTAGTTATTAAACATTGTGCTTACTGGACATCACTGCGAGGTGAAAAAGAATTACCTATTGGTCAAGAAACTAAGTCAGTGCGTTTATCAAAAGATAAAATATTTAATGTAGAAACTCTACAAAAAATGATGGATATAATCTCAAATGGAGGTAATCCATGAAAGCAACTATACGAGACATTGACGTTCTTAAATCCATAAATCCACTAGAAGTTGCTAGCTATTTGGAAACTCAAGGTTGGAATAAACAAAGGCAAATAAACGATGTTGCATCTGTTTGGACATTAGAACTAGCTCAAGGAGACAATGTTGAAATATTATTACCTCTGAATCCTGAATTTCGAGATTTTTCTGCTCGGATGAAGGAAGTTTTACAAAATCTTGAAATTGTAGAAAATCGTTCTCAGTTAGAAATAATAACTAATCTTAAGACTCCACTAGCAGAAATTGTACAAATTTCAGTGAATCATTCAGAAATTATAAATGGGAGCATTCCTATATATCAAGGAGTTCAATTATTTGAATCAGCTAAAAAGCTAATGTGGTCAGCTGCTTCATCTGCTGTACAACCTAAACCTTATTTTAAAGGAGGTTCATTTAGTGAAGTAACTGACTATATGCAAAATTTACGTTTAGGACATACCAAAGAAGGTAGCTATGTTTTAACTATTATTTCTCCATTAAAAGTTGACAATTATCAATCTTCAGATTGTTTTGAAAGAAAGGTGACTAGAACTCTATTTCAAGCTTTAAATATTATTAGTTTAGCTCACGAGCAAAAACTTTCTGAAAGAGAAAGTGTTTTAGATAAAGCCATAGAAGAAGGAGTAAGTGCTAATCTATGTGATGCATTATCACACATGATAAATAATGATAATGATCCAAACTTGAGTTTTAATTTAACTTGTTCAAAAACACTAGATCATCCATCTAATATTCCTTTAGAAATAAAATTAAACAAACAAGTTCTGTCTGTTATTACAGAGGTTAAGAATAAACTAAAATCTCGCAAAAATATTTTGGGTAGAAACCAAAAAGCTATCCTAATCGATAGTATTGCATTGCCTTTATCTTCTAAACAAGAACTATTGCACTCAACCATTAAAGGTTTAGTAATTAAGCTTGAATGGTTTGGTGGAAATGAAAAAGCAAAAGTTACTATTATAACTATTATAGAAGATGAAGAGAAAGAGATTATTGTTGAAGTTAATCGTAGAGACTATCTAATTGCATTTCAAGCTAACTTAGATCAGCTACCAATAATATGTAATGGTCACTTAATTAAAGAAAATGAATTATTAGTTTTGAGAGAAGTACAGAATTTTTCTCTATATCGAAAGAATGTTTAAATT
This sequence comes from Nostoc sp. JL31, assembly GCF_017114965.1. NCBI lineage: Bacteria > Bacillati > Cyanobacteriota > Cyanophyceae > Nostocales > Nostocaceae > Nostoc > Nostoc sp. JL31. Next base: position 28,673 of record NZ_JABXKO010000121.1, on the reverse strand, counting down.
CATTTTCATTAAAAATTAAGAGCTTGTCACTACTTTGTCAGCGTTTGTAAGACTTGTAGCAAAGAAATTTTATGTTTAATCCCACAAGTGTTTAACTTAATGAGATAATTAAATTGCAATATTTACAGCAAACTTACTTAAATTACCCTGTCGCCACTTTGCATCTTTTTTACGATTTGTCCGCAACTCCAAAACCCGAATTCCCTGAGTTGGTAGCGGGTTTAATCTTTGCTGCAACTGCTGCCAAGAAGTAATCAATTCATGCTGCACATTATAAGTAGCGCATAACTGAGCAAAATCAATATCCTGGGGAGTGCCGAAAAACTCTTCAAATGGCGGGTCAAATTTAGCAATGGGTAACATTTCAAAAATACCACCACCATTGTTATTGATTAACAAAATTGTGAGATGCCCGACAAACTTATTGCGGATTAAAAAAGCATTGGTGTCATGCAACAGCGCTAAATCTCCCGTTAACATCACACTACTTTGCTGGCGATGGGCAATTCCTAAAGCTGTGGATAATGTGCCATCTATGCCATTTGCACCCCGGTTAAAGTGCGATCGCACTTCTAAATTATTCGGTTTCCAGAAATATTCCACATCCCGCACAGGCATACTATTGGCAATGAACAGAGGCGTTCCTGGCGGTAAAATCTGAGAAATTAACCAAGCTGCTTTACTCTCAATTACTTTATCTATTTTCCCCATCGTCTGGTCAACAACTAACCTGACTTTAGCTTCCACATCACACCATTGCTTTCCATAGTCTGAGGATAAAGATAAATTTATCTGCTCTGCTTTTATATCTTCCACAGATATCCGTAAATGCGTCGTTCTCCCATGCAAAGGGTCGAGGTTTTGGTCACTAGGGTCAATTACCCAGCGTCGCGGTTGAGTTGCATCTATCCAGGTACGCAGTTCTTTACTTGTAGGCATTTCACCCACCTGAATCACCATTTTGGGCGCTAACTGCTTTGCTAGTTGCTGATTTCGCAAAATCAGGTCATAAGTGGAAATCAAATAAGGGTTGAGTTCGGCATAATTTCTAACTGGGGAGAGTCCCTCAGCTAGCACGGGCCATTTGAGAGTTTGGGAAAGGTACGCGATCGCTCTACAATATTCCTCTGGTTGCGACGGTTGAGCAACACCTGCGATAATAATGCCGCGATCGCACTCTTTCCATTCTTTGGGCATTGGGCATTGGGCATGGGGCATGGGGCATGGGTTTGCTATTCCTGCGAAAAATTCTTCTGGGTGGAACTGGGACTGTAAATAACTCAAATCGGTTCCATCAGGAAGAGGCGCTAAGGGATCGCGAAAGGGAATATTCAAATGGACTGGCCCCTTTGTAGGAGTTTGCGCCCTTTCCCAGCTATGAATTACCGTTTGTCGCAGGTAAGCTAGCATTCCCAGATCGGCGGAGGGTAAGGCTAACTCTGTTTGCCAATTTGGGTAGTTTCCATATAATCTCAACTGATCTATAGTTTGCCCAGAGTGACAATCTCGCAATTCTGGGGGTCTATCAGTAGTTAGTATCAATAGTGGTACGTGACTATATGAGGCTTCTATTACTGCTGAATAAAAATTTGCTCCTGCTGTACCAGAGGTACAAACTAGTACTACAGGGCGTCCGGTTGCTTTAGCTTGTCCCAAAGCGAAAAAGGCGGCGGAACGTTCATCGAGAATGGAAATCGCTTCAATCTCAGGTGCTTGTTGAGCAAAAGCGATCGCTAAGGGTGTAGAACGCGATCCAGGGCAAATGATGGCACAAGTCAATCCCAACCGCTTTAGCGTCTCTGCTAAAATATAAGCCCAAAGTTGATTAACATTCCTATAAGCGATCGGCATTAAATCAAACATAGCTATAAAACAATCTTAAATTTTAGATTTTGTCTAGGGAAATTCAATTTAAAATCCATCAATGCGGTGTTGGGTTCCATCACCGCCACGCGAGTTTCTGGGAAAGAAAATCTCCAAGCAAAACTTGCTCTACTTTCTACAAAATGCACAATTTGCTCTCAAACTTTTATGGATTGCATTCATTTAACGGGAATTCGCGGTTATGGCTACACTGGGTATCTACCAGAAGAACAGGTGCTAGGACAATGGTTTGAGGTGGATGTGAGGTTATGGTTGGATATCTCCACAGCGGCCAAGACTGACGCGATCGAAGACACTTTAGATTATCGCAGCGTCATTAGCTTGATACAACATCTGATCAAAACGTCTAAATTTGTTTTGGTGGAGAAATTGGTAACAACGATCGCAGATTCTATCCTCCAAGAGTGCGATCGTGTAACAAAAGTTCAAGTCACTCTCAGCAAACCTGCTGCACCTATTCCAGATTTTGGTGGCAAAATTAGCATTGAACTGACTAAAAGTAAGTCCAACCTTTAATTCACAAAATGCGTTTTTTTTCAATATCTATCAGCTAGCAAAAACAGGGGGTTTACGTGGAGCTTGGAAATGTTTCATAATGATAATCTTTCTTGCTATTACCTCCAGCACCTGCTGATTACCAAAAAACTAAAAAATACCGCGATCTGCTGATGAACATTTAACTTGCATATTTTCAGAGGACATCAATTGTGATTAAGTATTAACCAGAAGCTATAGGGCTAGTACCCCAAGGCGGAAGTCAAAAGTCAAAAAGCTTAGAAGACAGGCTTTTGAACGATTTGAAATAGTTGCTTTATTTACGCCGTGCTGTACTAGTATTTTATTTTTAAAATACGCGTAGTGCCGTGGCAAGGCTAAAATAATGCATTAAAAATATCTCAACTATTGAGATTTGAGAAACATAACTAATTTTCTATTGCACATATTTAGGCTTGCCATGCTATTACAATAAGACTGAGAAGTTTAAAAAATTTACGGTTTTTATATGAATATTTCTAAGTAAGACGAGTTTACTTATCATTAAAAATTTCAGACAGATTTAGACCGTAATCTAGACCTCATCTGATATAAAACCTGTTTTTAGGTAAACCAGCATTAAACTCTTTAATTACAGGTTACGATGAATTATTAATAATATTTTATTTGATGTATATTAGCATAATAGATACAACAAAGTCTAGATTTTTTAAATTATATTAAAGTAATATAACGTGATTTTATGATTTTTTTTTCTTGATTAATTTGTATAGAGATATTATACTTAGTGTTTATACTTTCCCAATAAAAAATTATTGTATACATTTTAAAATCAGTTTTTGAGTGCTTGATAATTACATTCTAATTTAAATTTGATGTTTAGTAGCATCATATTAGCTACATAAATTAATTAAAATTAGCTTTGACAAGCATAGAAATTTCCGGAGATTAATAACATGATGCTATTTACTCATTAGTCAGTATTAATATCAAGCAAGAAAACAGGGTCGCTAGAGATTGTTTATGATAAGATAAGCACTTTTAACTTGAGTTGACACTAACAACAAAAATCTGAACCTTAGCAAACAGGTTATCGTAACATGTTCGCCCGCAAAATCCTAGTTGTTGAGGATGAAAAAAATATAGCCTCAAATATTAGAAAAAGTTTACAAAAATTAGGTTATTTAGTATCAGAAATAACTAAATCTGGTGAAGAAGCAATAAAAAAGGTAGCAGAGACTCATCCACATTTAGTATTAATTGATATTTGTCTAGCTGGAGAAATAGATGGTCTTCACGTAGCGGATATTATCCAGAATCACTTCCATGTGCCTGTAGTATATCTAACGGAGTGTTCGGAATATAAAACATTATATAAAAATCAGCTAAGTGAGCCTTTTAGTTACATAGTCAAACCATTTATTGAAAGTGATTTACATTTTGTGATTGAAATGACCCTGTACAAACATCAGAGCAAAAAAATATTATACGAAGAAAAACAGAGGTTGATGGCAATTATTAATAGTATGGGTTGTGCAGTGATTGTGACATACGCAAATGGTTGTATTGAAATGATGAATCCCATAGCAGAACTAATCACTGGTTGGAAGCAAAGTGAAGCGTTCGGGAAAGATTTAATAGAAGTCGTTAACTTAGTTAATAAAGATGTAGGAGAAAAAATTGAAAACTTGGGCACTTATGTAATCGAAGCAGGTGAAGTTTTCAATTTACCAGAAAACTTTACATTGATTACCAAAGATGGCAAAGAAATAGCGATTGGGGATAATGTTGCACCTATCCGCGATCGAGATGGCAATATTACTGGCGCGGTTTTAGTTTTTCAAGACATTACTAAACGTAAGCAGACAGAGGCGCAACTGATCCGCAATGCATTTTATGATGGGCTGACAGAATTACCAAATCGTGTTTTATTTTTAGATCGGCTCAGACAAACTATTGAACGTAGCAAACGCAGAAGCGATTATTATTTTGCAGTTTTGTTTTTGGATTTAGATGGCTTCAAAGAGATTAACGATCGCTTTGGGCATGGAATAGGGGATGATTTTTTAGTAGCGATCGCTAGACGTTTAGAATCGTGCTTACGCAGTGGCGATACTGTAGCACGATTTGGTGGTGATGAGTTTACTGTTCTTTTGGAGGATATTAAAGACATTACCGACGCTACCAATGTTGCCAAACGTATTCAAGACTCTTTACGATTGCCAGTTAACCTGAATGGATATCAATTATCTACTACAGCTAGCATTGGTATTACTTGGAATTTTAGTAATTATGAGGAGCCTGCAACTCTGCTGCGGGATGCTGATATTGCTATGTACCAAGCTAAACGCCAGGGAAAAGCTACTTATACTATATTTAGTTAAGAATGGAATATGATAGATACTCTAGGCGCTACTAAGGTTATGGTATACAACTGAGAAGCCCGATAATTCTGTCATGGAAAAAACTGAAAAACAGAATTCAGGAGTCAGTAGCCAGAATGGGCTAAACCTTAGCTATCCGCTAACAGAATTGAATTCTTTATGACTGGCGGACTTAGACAAGCGCTCAGGCGAACGCTGAAAATAGGTTTAGGTTTGCCACTTTGATTCTAAATTCTGAATTCTGAATTCTGCATTCTGCTTCAAAACTTATAACCTCTAGCAATCCAATAGAGCCAGTCTGCGATCGCTTCTTGAGTTTCACTGTCAGCATCAATAGCTGCTATTTCAGATAATTTTGCCGAATATACATCTTCATCCTTACCATTAATATAAGCAACTTCGACAAACATATCTTTTAAGCACTCATCATCTGGGGCCATTCCCAGGACTTCAACTTGTTTCTCCTCGACAGAACCTGATTTGCGTGCCTTCTTAGTCCATTTAGCCAGAAAGGGAAAATTCAGAGCCTCTTCGAGGTAGTAGTACCAACCCATAGCCCGGTCTTCTTTGTCTTCAGCATCTACAATGATCTCAGTTTTAATGCGATGCTCTCGGTTTTCGTCGGCTTCAACACTAGGCATAAGATAACACTTTGCGTATAATTCATTTTGATAATACTACCAAAATGTTTCTAAAATCATAGTTCAATATATCTCTTATGTCCGTTTAATTACTTATTAACCTCCAAGAACCCCATCCCTGAATACCCTCTTTGCAAACTCTTAGGGCCGGTTGGGGTGAAATGACTGTGGGAATCATAACTAATTATCTGGAAATGATATAAACTCTATAAAAAACCGCTTGTCATTGACAAACGGTTTTCTAGTTATTGCTCTTAAGGGTAAGTTATTCGTTGCACTAAGATGCAAAGTTTTTTTTAGCGCTCAAGCGCAAAATTGTTCAGAGATTAAACAAGTCTCAAATCAGGATAATTTGCCAACACATCATCAGATGTGAGGGTATCATTTTCAGCTTGCGGAGTCCAAAGAACTTCAATTGCTAGAAGCTTGTCGCTAGGGATACTACCAATTTGCCGCAAAGCTTGACGCAAATCATCAGCACTATTAATCGCTGTGGGGATTTCAAACTTACCTAGTGTCGCCGCCAACAATGTGACAATAATGTATTCACCAGGACCTTCGGTAAATAGGCGAGTGGGATTGTCGAGTTCACCAGCCGGAGGTAAAGCATCTTTAGCAAGGGCTGCTTTTAGCTGGTTGTTGACGTTAGAAAGAGTTTCTTCGCTAAACTTGCTGCGTTCTGCCAGTGACAGCCGATTAAACTGACCTTCAGCTGAATTTAAACTGGCTTGTTGAGTGCCACCACCCGCATATACAAAGTATTCGGGATGGCGGAGTAAAGCTAGACTGGCTTCTTGGAGAATTTCTGCTCTGCCTTCTGGGGTGTTAGTATCAGCAGTTTCAGCAATGTGGTTGAGTTCATTTTGCAATTCCCGGGCTTGAGCTAACAAACCTACTTGCAAACGAGTTACAGAAACAGGAGAGTTACTGCTGTAATCTGTTTCTCCAGTTTCACCGCTAGAGACACGGCGGAAAGTTTGCAATAAGAAATTAGCGATCGCCAAGAAAATTAAGATGGTAAATATCCCACCAAATCCTCCCCCAATACCCCAGAAGGGAACTATGAAGGGAAAGCCAAAGCCACCACCAAAACCACCACCAGGATAGTATCCGCCCCCGCCAGGAGGTGCATAGGTGCGCGGTGTATAAGTGCGGCTGGAAGGCATTCTAAAGGAGCCACCACCGATACGACCCCCACTGCGGGCTGCTAATGCGCCATCAGCGTGACCAAGAGCCAAAGCTAACACCAAGCTTAGGGCTAAGAAGGTTTTTAACAGCGGTTTGATGGTTTGTTGTAGTTTTTTACGCATAAGACAATAGCTTGAAAAACGGAATTATTATTTATGATCTCTCCCTATGCTGGGAGTAGTGTTGCAGGATGTCGCTAACGCTAGCCCGTAACAAGCAAGTTTGTAGCATTCACGTAGCATTGACTTTTAGAGGCTACATATTTAATTTACCGCGTCTTCTCTTGGGTAAGTAGCGATCGCAGGGGGGATTTCTCGACTGGGGAACCGTACCTGAAGACATGTTTATCATCACAGAAATTTACGATGTCTACGACGGGCTACGCTTACGGGCAATTGTTTGCTATGCCTTGGGCTAGCAGTTATCAGACTACAGTTTTGAATTATACAGATGATTTTAATTTTTAGTGATTATTTTGACTAATTTTTTTAATTATTCACTGAAATGGTGTTGAGTAAAACAGAACTTACGCAAACATCCGAGTAGCAAGTTAATCTGACTTTTCACGGAATTTGGAAAATCTCTTCCATATCTCTTCTTCTAGCAGAGAGACTTTAAATTTTCTCTCTTCACGACACTGTAAGGAGGCTAGTACCGCAAATCAAAAGTCACGCATAATTGTATTCCGAGCTTCTTGCGCCATTTGAAATGGTATGTTGTACTAGATTTTTCCTTGGCTGTTCCATATCACGTCAAAAGTCAGGAATATTTATTTACAAGTACTTCTTTTTAACTGATTACTTAAGGATTTAGCACTGGCTCAACGAGCCACCACCATTAATAACATTATTTAGTACATTAAAAAACTTAAAAATGCGTATACGCAGAACAATAAAAAGTGCTTGCAATCCCTGTTAGCCAAGGTATACAGACGCAATTTTGCTACTGAAATTTACAAAAGTTTTTATCATTTTGGTACAATAGTTCAGGTATTTAGGATATTCTATTGAACGTAGTTAAATTTGGGAATGTTCGCAACAGTTGTTCACTGAGTAATTTCGCTAAAAGTGCTAGCTTTGAAGCTGTTACGTATTTAAGTTGTATATTTAGTCATGAGGGTTGTGATTTATCATTTGTCATTAGTTATTTGTATTTCAAAGGATAGATGACCAATGACAAAGGACAGTATTAACGAACGCACATCAGCTTATTTATTGTTCATCATGCACATAATTTCTCATTACTTGAGAAATTTGCAGCAAAAATCAAATCAACACAATAAAAAAACAATCTTCCTGGCTAATCTTCTAAAATAGGCTTCAAATTTGTCTACCAAATTCGTTTTAAAAGAAATAAAATAATAATGATGGCTTTGAAAGTAATCCTAATTGTAAATAAATTAAAAACTATTTGAAATATAGTCATCAACTTTATTATGGAACATATTTCTCAACTAACAGCCGAAATCAGAGACAAAGCTGCATACCCAGATATCCTAGTCATATCCCGGATCTTCCTGCCGAAAGAAGCTGTAATTGGGGAATATATCTACAATCGCTGTCTCCAAGATCCAGAACGAGTAATTGTGCTGGCAGCTAGTTGCTCAGGAGATGAAGTATTTGATAAGAGTCAACAGTTTCCTGTGTATCGCTGGTATTATCCTAAATATTGGCGTAGTCGCTATGTGAGAAATATCCTGAGGCCTTTGGTCAATATCGTCTGCTCATTTGTCCTAGCAATTAAACTCTATTTTCGCTATCACTATCGTTATATAGAGTGGGGCCACGGCTATGATTTTCCTTCACTGTTGCTATTGAGCTATTTGTTACCGATTCGCTTTTTTATCTATCTGCACGGCAACGATCTTCTTTGTACTTTACACAATCCCGTGCTGCGATCGCTATTTAAATTAACACTAAAACGCGCTGAAGGCATTGTTTGTAACAGTTCTTATACAAGAGACTACCTCAGAACTGCTTTCCGATTGGATACTCCTACCCACGTCATTAACCCAGTCATCAGACCAGAAAAATTTGGGAATAATGTAGCCAATCCCAGTAGCTTTGATGATTTACGGGTTCGGGTGCGTCAGACGTACAACATTCCCGATTCCGCAATAGTGATTCTCTCCATCGGCAGGCTACTAAAACATAAAGGTTTCGACAGAGTAATTGATAATATCCCAATATTGCTAACTTTTGGGGTCGATGTTCATTATATACTCTGCGGGCAAGGGCCAAGTGAGTCGGAACTGAAATCTCTGGCGCATCGTTTGCGGGTTGATAAGCGCGTCCACTTTGCTGGATATGTGCCAGAGCGAGAATTAGCAGGTTATTATGCAGCTTGCGACATATTTGCCATGCTGACTTTATCGGATACTAAGCCTAATAATATGGAAGGTTTTGGTATGGCTTATTTAGAAGCAAGTTACTTCGGGAAGCCGATAATTGCCCCTCGTTTAGGTGGTGTTCTAGATACAGTTCAGCATGAAGAAAATGGAATACTGGTTAATCCCAATTCTGGTTATGAAGTTTTTCAAGCTTTCAATCGGTTGTGTAAAGACCAACCATTACGCGAGCAACTCGGTCGTAAAGGTAAAGAATTAGCCAAGCGTAGAACTCTTCATCGATCGCTTTATAAATCAGAGGGAAAAAACGCAATTTTGTGAAGTGATTTTATTAACTAAACCCGATGAAATCATAAAATTCAAAAAATACCAAAAAGGGCAATTTACTATAAGCCATATTCTGCATAACCTTTAACAAATTGCTTCACAAAAGAGCAAGATTACAGTGTAAAATCTCGCTTGTGATGTGATTAAGTGTGCAATGAAAAATATCTGGTTTAACATAGAGCAATTCCTTCGGCGTTACACAAAGCACCGAATGCAATCTTTCGTGTTTACAGTCATTGGATGTCTTGCTGTTGTAAGTATGATTACCTTTGGAGCAATGTATGTTGTGGCTCAACCTGCTTCAACTTCATCTGAACGTCCCGCTGTGAAAGCGCCAAATTTCGGGCGACACTTTCAAGAATTTGGGCGTGAAGGCTCTATCTTGATTTACGACTTAAAAAATAACTGCATTTATGAACACAATCCTCAACGTAATGCAACTGCAATTGCTCCAGCTTCAACATTCAAAATTTTTAACGCGTTGGTGGCACTAGAAACAGGTGTAGTTCCTGATGATGTGGCAGTTCTTACTTGGGATGGAATTCACCGAGAGATTGATGCCTGGAATCATGATACAAATTTGCGTCAAGCCTTTAAAGATTCAACTGTTTGGTTCTATCAAGTATTGGCGCGTAGAGCTGGATATGAACGGATGCAGCAATTTATTAACAAAGTAGGCTACGGGAACCGTCAGATTGGCACTGTCGCAGACATCGATGGTTTTTGGCTACAACCGCAGCTATTGCAAATTACCCCCAAAGAGCAAATTAAGTTTTTGCAACGGTTGTATCAAGGCGATTTGCCTTTCTCGCAAAGGACAATAAATCTTGTTAAAGACATTATGGTACGCGAACAAACTCCAGACTACACACTGCGAGGAAAGACGGGATGGTTAACGAGTATCAAACCAAATTTTGGTTGGTTCGTGGGTTATTTAGAGCAAAACAAAAACGTCTACTTTTTCGCGACAACCCTTGATATACAAAAATCGGAAGATGCACCCGCCCGCATTGAGATTACACGACGTAGCCTCAAGGATTTGGGCTTGCTGGCTCAAATCAACTAACCACCACCGACAATAGTTACAACTTCTAAGCGATCGCCTGGCTGCACTTTTGTTTGCTGCCAAAACTGGCGGTGTAAAATTTCACCGTTATACTCTACAGCCACCAAGCGGGGATTAAAACCCAATTGTTGGAGCAAATCGGGTAAGGAAGTTTGCAACGAACAGCTATGGGTTTCCCCATTTACCTGAATCGTAATCTCGTTAGACATAATATGTGTGTGGGGCATTGGGCATTGGGCATTGGGAATTGGGCATTGGAAATTGGGTATTGGTTACTCACTTTGGATAAATGACAAATAACAAATGACAAATGACTATTTTAAAGTTCTGGTTTAATGCGATTGAGTTGCGAGAGCAAATATTGCGTCACGAGGGTAGGCTGTTCGGCTTGCATAAGCGATCGCACCACTGCGACACGTTCGGCTCCGGCATCGATCACATCATTGATATTATTGGCATCTATTCCCCCAATCGCAAACCAAGGAATTGAACAATTTTTGGCAGCATAGCTGACGTATTCTAACCCTGCTGCTGCTTTACCTACTTTTGTAGGAGTTTCATAAACTGGCCCCACGCCAATATAATCTACACCTTCAGCAATTGCTGCTTGCATTTCTTCCTTATTTGTGGTGGAAAGCCCTATCAGACGTTGCGAACCCAGTAATTGCCGAGCAACAGCAATAGGCATATCTTGTTGTCCCAGATGCACGCCATCGGCATCGACAGCTAAAGCTACATCCACGCGATCGTTAACCATGAACAAAGCGCCGTAGATGTGGCATAACTGCCGTAATTTTCTCGCTTGTTCCAGACGCAAAGAATCATCAGCGGTTTTGTCGCGGTACTGTAGAAGCGTTAATCCACCTTTGAGTGCAGCCTCGACATTGCTCAACAAACTTTCACTAGGGGAAGTCACAAGATACAAATGCGATCGCCACAACAATTGATGGCGCTGATGACCCATTAAACTACTTTCTAGGGTATAAACCTGATAGCGCATCTGCTTACAAGCTTTAGCCATATTTGGCTGGTAAAGCTTGCTGTATTCTTCCAACACCCGTAATGCTTCTTCTATCCGGCAAAAGTTAGCTTGCAAGACCGATTTTATACTAGCTCGTTGTTCTTCTTGAGGATGGGTTAATTCAGTCCCAGGATCGCCTGGTGTATCTCGCGCCGCCCGCAATTCTGGGGTATGCCACTTGGCTACCTCTTGTCGTAGCCGTTTGCATTCAAGAGCCAACTGGGCACTATTCAACCCAAACCGACACCATTCCTCGATAATTCGCAAGCCCTCACGAGCGCGATCTAAATTGGCATCTAAAATGCGGTAAACAACTTGCTGTATTTGCTCTTTTTGGCTGTATGGCTCGACCATTACAACAACCCCGTTAGTGCTTTCATCGAAGTGTGAATTATCATAAGTCCTAGTAACCATAAGTTAATTAATTTGCTTTTTTTTTACTAGATTTTTGCTGAATCTACGCAAAACAACGTAGTAGTGAGGGTTACGGTAAATTATCCCATGTTCCTATAGACAGTGATAAGGGTAGTTTGAGGCTACAGTTTCGCACTGAGCTTAGTCAAGTGTTTTACGGTAGACAACGAGCTTACAAAAGACTGGCAAAAGGGAATACACCAGAAAATTCACAATTTAAAAACGAATGTAGAGACATAGCAGTGCTACGTCTCTACAAGGGTTCTGGATAACGCATATTTAATTTCACTCTTAATATCTATTAGATATAGAAGTGAAAATGATATAGGCACAATTCATGAATTGTGCCTACAAATTATTTTGGGCAACGCACAATTAATTTCTGGAGATGTCTAATATCATTTATTACTATGTATTAAATATCGCCAATCGGTCAATATATGAGTAATATTATCGACATAATACTCTCTAGAGAGTATAAGAATTTATGATTACTTATAAGGAGTCGTGTTAAATATGATTCTCCCTCGTGTGTTTCCTGAGTACCGTAGAGTAGATGTTCTGTTTGCAAAGCTGAAGTTTGTGAAATCAGCAAGGCTTTTATTTTTTAGTTTTTCAGTATTATCTTTTACTGTAGGTATGGGGGCGGCAAGTATAGCGTTTCTGGGTATCAGCCTGGATAGTGCAATCGCTCAAATTCCATCGACACCAGATTCAGCGCCTCTGAATCAGAAAACAACTTCTCAGGCTAATGTGCTATTTGTCAACCCTAGTGTTGGAGATGACAAGGCAGGCAATGGCAGCGAATCCGCTCCTGTAAAAACGATTACCCAAGCGCTGCGATTAGCTAACGCCAATACTGTAATTATGCTCTCTAAGGGCACTTATAGCACCGAGACAGGAGAGGAATTTCCCTTAATACTGAAACCAGGTGTTTCAATTCAAGGCAACCCTAGCAATCAAGGTAAAGACATTATTATTCAGGGAGGCGGTGATTATCTGAGTCGGAGCTTTGGCGGTCAAAACGTCACAATTGTCGGGGCAAACCAAGCCTTACTCACTGGGGTAACGGTGACGAACTCTAATCCCCGTGGTTACGGTTTATGGATTGAATCTAGCAATCCGGTAGTTGCGGAAAATACTTTTACTGGCAGTACCCAAGATGGAATTTCCGTCAGTGGTAATGCCGCACCCACCATTAGTAAGAATTACTTCGATCGCAATGGAGCCAATGGCATCACAATTGCTGGTAACTCTAGTCCCCAAGTGAAGGAAAATGTCTTTCACCAAACAGGTTTTGGGATTAATATTGCCCAAAATGCCGCTCCTGTAATTATAGGCAATCAAATTCAGAACAATAGATCGGGAATTGTCGTACAAGCAAATGCTCGCCCGATTTTGCGGAATAATATTATTCAAGATAATTAAAGAAGATGGTTTAGTTGCGATCGCTCAAGCAATGCCAGATTTGGGTAGTGCATCCGAACCTGGGGGTAATCAATTTCAAAATAATGCCCGCTACGATATTAATGCCAGCGCTGCTAAACAGGTGATTTCTGCTGCTGGTAACAACCTTGTAAGCGATCGCATCACTGGCAAGGTAGATATTAATGGTACAACAGCACTAGCAACCCAAAATTCTCAATCCGCCCCTGTTTCTAACAATGCGTTACGAGAAATACCATCAACTGGAGAAATCACCTTCTCGGCTCCCGAAATCTCTGAAACTACCAATGGGCAAACCAGCAATAGCATTTCAGTAAATAATCCTGTTTCTACACAATTAAATAGTCAACGGCTGCCATTAATGCCAGCCAATAATGTACCGCTTTCCCCGCCTATATCCAAACAACCACCCACTTCTAGAGTCGTCGGATTTCCTACTCCTAGCAGCTTGTCAGGTAGACAAATACCAACTAACGCACAGCCGACTGATACACCACAGTTAAATTATGTGCGGATCGATCCTAATACGATTGAGTTTACTGCCCCTGAGTCCCCATCCAATTCAGTTGCACAGCCAACAGTTCCAAGTATGAGGAATCAAACACAGCAGCCATTACCAATACTAGAAACTTCTGCTCCAGGTGCTTCAGAACTTTTACCACTTCCCGATCGCAATATCCCCATTGTTAATACTCGCAATCTGCAAACAAGTTCTGCAAGTATTCCTTATAGTGGTAACTCTGCAACACAATTTGGTGTACGTTATCGCGTAGTAGTGCCACTTATAACTGATAAAGATCAAGATTTAGTAAGATTCCTTGCTCCTGGTGCGTTTCCCACAGTTTGGCAAGGTCAAAGAGTTATGCAAGCAGGAGTATTTAGTAGTGAATATAATGCTAAAGAAATGCTAAAAACACTCTCTAGTAAAGGTTTAAGAGTCATTATGGAGCCGTTGAATTAATTGGGCATTGGGCAAAAGGTGTAGAGGGGAAAGACTTACATCCCCTCCAGTCTTTTTTCTCAATTTTGAATTTTGATGTAAGGGCGATCGCTCTTTAAGGGGTAAAGTAAACTGAAGACAGAAATACCACAAATCCAAGAATTGCCCCCATGAGCGTTCAAATCGAATTTCAGGTTACCGCTCCACCGTTTCGTTGGGATGAAGCTGGAGGTATTCGCATCGGTCAAAGCCGCGTTACTCTCGATAGCTTGCTAGCAACATACCATAACGGCTCTACACCTGAAGAAATTGCTGTTCAGTATCCCGTTCTCTGTTTAGGGGAGATATACGCAGCGATCGCATACTATCTCACCCATCGCCAAGAAATCGACAATTACCTAGAGCAGCGTCGCAAAAAAGCTCAACAACAGCGAAATCAATTTGTCCAGCAGTATAATTTAGCTAATCTTAGGCAGCGCTTGCGCGATCGCTATCAACCCCAAGCAGAATTATAGTCAGTGCCTCTTTTTCTCGTTTTACCAACATTCGGTTATTTGTTGGTATATGAGTTTATATATTTATTTAATAGCTTCACCACAAGATTTCTATAAAACTGCTGCCATTTTTTTCCTTACTCCAAGGCTGATCGCGTTTGGGTTAATCTTGAAATTCCTTGGCTGTGTATCAAAGTTATTCGTTAGTCTTACTGCTAAAGTGGGTGTTTTGACTTGCGAAAAAGGGCGTAGTATTCTGCTCGTTAACCGAACACATTGACACATTCAGTATCTAGATAGTCGAACTCATTATCGGTAAAAGAAACACAATAATATAAAATAATGCAAAGTGGCACCATATACAGAAAAATCTAATTTTTATGCAAGAAGAAGCGGTATCGCTAGAAGAAACCATACTGGTTGTAACAGAAGATACGGAAGACCTTTATGTGGATGGTCAAAGAGGATTGGGTGAAATTCGACAGCGCTTGAGGAAAGCAGCGGAAATTCCTGTTTTAGAGATAGAGCGGAATATGCATCACTTTCTGAAAGTGATGCAGCGTGTGTTCCGGCAAACAGAGCAGCAGCTTCAAGACCAGCCAGAACTGCGATTAGACGAGGTGGAATTACAGGTGGAAATCAGTGCGAAAGGTGAAGTAAAGCTGTTTGCTGGTGGAGAAGCCTCTGGAAAAGGTGTCATTAAATTGAAATTCAAGCCAATGAAATAAAGTAAATGAATAACTGGGCAATTGTAATTGGGGTTAATTACTATGAACACCTGCTTGAAGACCAGAATTTAAGATTCGCTGTACGGGATGCCGAAAAGGTAAGAGATTTTTTGTGCGATCAAGCCGGGTTTCCTTCTGAGAATATCCTTTTTTGCACTGACAATTCTCAGCCTCAACAAGGACTTTCTACGCGTCCCACGGTCAGTAATCTGCCCAAAATACTAAATCGGCTTCAGTATTTTTTAGATAGGAATCCGGCGGATAACCTCTGGTTTTTCTTTGCTGGGCATGGCATTAGGTATAATGGCGACGACTATCTCCTTCCTTGCGATGCGCTTATTGATAGTTTACAGACGACTATCTCCACTGACTTTGTTGCAAAGTGTTTAGTGCGTTCTCAAGCCCAAAGTATCATCATGATATTGGATATGTGCCGTAATAATGCGCCCAACACTGGCAATCGTGGACTTGGAGAAAGAACTGCTGAAATTGCAAGAGAACAAAGAATTCTCACGATTTTTTCTTGTAAGTCAGGTGAGCGTTCCTATGAAATCTCTGAACTAGAGCAGGGAGCTTTTACTTACAGCTTACTTAAGGGATTGCAAGAATATACTATCTTAGCTCATCTGGAAAAGTATCTTCGTGATGAGGTTCCAAAAATTGGTCTCAAATATGGAAAACCGCGTCAGAACCCGTGGTTCATCGTACAACCTCCCTGGAAGTTTGAGCTTCCTTTATTACCAATATATGCAACTAAAACAGATATTACCAATCTCGTCTCTTCAGCAAAAAGCGCACAGTTAGACAAGGAGTTTGAGAAAGCAAAAAATTTATGGTGGGCAGTAATTGCAGCTTCACCCTCAAATGAAGTCCTTATAGAAGCGAGACGCAGACTCGAGCAAATTCAACAACAGGAAAAAAGAGGAAGCCAGAGAAAGATGGGAGTTAAACCGTTCCCAACTTTCTCGCCGCTTATGGCAGTGTCTTCTATCTTAGGCTTCATACGCTCTACATTGCAATCTGCGTTGCAAAATAAGCCGTGGAATTATTTATTTTTAGTAATATTTATCATTGCTGTTGTGACTTTTTCCTTATGGATTTCAAATAATCATCCTACTCAAATTAAACCCCTTACTTCTATTGAAAAGAAAAATTTTCAAAAGCAAATTAGTGTAGGAGAAGTTAATTTAGCAACATCTGAGGGTAAAAATCCATCCCCTTTTCGTGCTGCTAAAGATCAGGCAATACAAGACATACGTGAAGGTCACTATCAAAAAGCTATTGAAGTATTAGAGCGGACAAGGAAGAACGATAAGGCACCTGAATATTACAAAAATGCACCTGAGACATTAATCTACCTTAATAATGCCTACATTGGAGATCAACAATCATATACTATTGCAGTCGCGGCACCATTAAGTCACCCGGATAATTATGGGTTGGGTATTCTGCGTGGTGTTGCCCTAGCACAGCAGAAAATTAATAAACAAGAAGGAGGAATCAAAAATGGCAATAGCAGCAACAAGCTACCTCTAAAAGTTTTAGCTGTAGATGATCAAAACAATACAAATGAAAAACTAGCTCTCTTTTTAAGCGATTTTAGTATTAATGTATCCAATAGAAATCCAGATATCAAAATATTAGGGCTAATTGGTCATCAAACTAGTGATTTGACTTTAAAATTTGGACATATATATCAAGATCATCATATACCAGTCATTACCCCTTCATCAACTTCTGTAGAAATTTTTGATAAATTTAGTTATGTACATCCTGTTTCTCCTAGTACTTATCAAATAGCTCAGAAGTTGGCTCCACAAATACAACAAAAAAAAGCTATCATTTTCTATGATGCTCAAGAAGACTTTAGCCAAGCATTCGGGAGCGAACTTTGCGATATAATTGGTAGTTATTGTGTTAGTTGGCTACTTAATGAAAGAGCTACAGTTGATGCTGGGCGTGTTGAGACAGAGATTAATAGTACTGGCTCAACTGCTCTAGTAATTGCATTTAATCCAAGCAAGGGTGAGTCGAATAAAAATAGAGCTATTGCAATTATTGAAGCTGTATCTAAATTTAATGCAAGTCATCAGAGTAAAATAGAGCTATTTGCCGGAAATATTCTGAGTGACCAGAATCTCAGGGAACGTGCCAAGATTAAAGGGGTCAGTATAGCTACAGTCGATCCTTGGCCTCGTGATTTATCTGGAAATTTACCACCTAGTATTATCGAAAATAACAGACAGTTTTTACTTGAGAATAAGGAACTTTGGGATACGGATCAAGTAAACTGGTTCACATTAGCGGCTTACAATGCGACTAAAGCTTTAGTTGCAGCAATTGAAGCATCGCAATCATCTCCCCCAACTAGTGCTGAGGAAGTTAAAGCAACCCGTGAAAAGATAAACCATCAGTTTATTAGTGGAACCTTTAATGTACCTGGTGCTTTAGGGGAAATTCACTTTGCAAAAGAAGGCTATGTTGATAAAGGTAATTACGTCTGTTTATCGATAGTAGGGGCTATTACAAATATTCCGACGGATTGTCAGCAAAGTGAATCATTTCCAATTAGGAAACCCATCATCTAATACTCCGACACGATTTCAAAGTACCTCAACATGACTTAGAAGTACCTCAACACGATTTCAAAGTACCTCAACATGACTTAGAAGTACCTCAACACGACTTCAAAGTACCTCAACATGACTTGGAAGTACTCCAACACGACTTTGAAGTACCTCAACATGACTTTGAGGTATCTGTTGCTTATTTAATGTAATCTTTTTGACAGATTTAATAAATATCTCAGTACAATCTACTAAAAATAATTAGGTCGATCTTAATTTGCTTTAATTTTTCCGAATTATCTCTCAGAGAAGTTTATTGTTGCATTGGCTAGAGTACATGCAGTAATCCTATAACTTCCTTCAGGAGCGCATTTTATGGCACGACTAAAACGCAGTTCACCCACTCTAGAAAAGGCTCTCCGTCGAATTGCAGGAATGCGATCGATTAGCCCGACGCTAGAATTTGGTAACGGATTAAATTTGACAGACTACGACAGCCGCATCCAAACTTTGCAAACCCAGCTATCTACCTACAACACTTTACTCTCTAGCATAGATGAAATGGCAGGTCGCCTCTCTCTAATTGAAGAAGAATTGCGCGGCTACTCTGAAAAGATGTTAATGAGTGTGGCAACCCATTATGGCAAAGACAGTTTGCAATATATCCAGGCGGGAGGCAAGCCACGCAAGAAATTATCACGCCGTTCGAGCAACACCCAATCCCCATCTGAGAGTACAGCTACAATCTTGAATGGTGCAAACAACAATGGTAAAGAAACCTCTGTTGTTTTACCTTAATCGTTTAACTGCATCATGCTAATGAATTCTTAATTACAAATTACAAATTACGAATTACTAATTACTAATTACTAATTATTTGGTCACTGGCTCTGCGTCGGAGAACGCCACCTGATACTCCTTATCTCCCCACTCCCTATCCTGGTTTATGATCCAAACGGGTAGCTTGCTCTAGGGCGGATTTTTCTTTGGCTCGGCGGACATAGGGTTGTAATTGGGCGCGATCGCAAGCAGTAAAAATACTCAGGTTTTCCAAGGTAATCCCCCGCATCAACATTTCTACGCGCCAGGTTTGTTGTGCTTGGGCGATCGCTGGCGTTTGTCCTTGGGGAGTTAATAGTCCTTCGCTCCATACTTGCCAACGTGTCTCAAGTTCTGATTCTGAGATGGGTGTGCCTGTATCATTCAAAAACATGGCTGTTTGAGCATCTTTACGACTTTTCAGCCATTTGATTAAGGGATTATTAGTAAAAGAACCGTAGCGTTTGCCCAAAATCCACTGATTCACAGGTACTTGACGGATACATCCAGGGATTGTGATTTGCAGGAAGTGCCCTTGAGTATCGTAGATTTGGTGCGATCGCTCCAAGCTAGTTATTTCTGTAGCGGATAACCCAGCCCCAAATAATACGTAAGCTAAAGCATAATCTCGTACTCCGAATTTCCTGGCTTGTTGCAGAATTTCGTGAACTAAACTAGCTGGTAAATCAGTTACTTCTGTGGTGGTGAACCCTCCTTGTAAGGAGTTTATTGCTGATTCTGTTGAAGATGACATGGCTCCATGTAAAAACAACTCCACCAAATTTTCCAGAAAGTCGTCCCGATCTTCCCAAAGTTCGTGAAATTCGCTGGTGAACTCAATTACTGCATATCCCAAAATCATCCCATTCAGCAAACTGGCTAATTTTTCTGCCGGTAAGTAGGTGTTTAGGTGTCCTTGCTGGATTACAGTAGCTAAATACTGAGCTACATAACGGTTTGCCTCTGTGACTCCCCTGCCTAGTGCGCGGCGATTTTCTGCCGGGAATTGGTCGGCTTCACCTACCACAGACCGAACGAACTCTGGCACTCGTTCTAATGTATGTAAAGTGTCACTTGCATAATCTTTAAGAGCTTGGTAAACATTGCCGGGAGGTGTTGCCCGTCGCACTAGTGACTCACCTAAATCCTTGAAGGCTGCGGACTCTTCCAGCACAGCTAAAAGCAGTCCATGCTTATTGCCAAAATTCCGAAATAGAGTCACTTCGTTGACTTCGGCTTTTTCAGCAATTTGGCGGGTTGTGGTAGCGCTAACTCCCTGAGCAGAAAACAACTCAAGTGCAGCTTGAATCAGGCGTTGACGAGTGGAAATGAGTTGAGATGACATAGAAAAATGCAAGTGGCACTTGCAGGGGTATCAGAGTTCTGCTAGCATAACAAATGTAAGTGATACTTGCTTTACTCTACTGTAACTAACTAGTAAGAGGGTGGATAAATCCTTAGTAGGATTATGTCCAATAAAAAGTCAATCACTTCATCATCCATCAACAGGAATTTTTATGACCGCAAATTTTGGGGCGATCGCCCCTGAGAGAGGCAACTCACCTCGACTCAGTTGGACAAATGTAGTATTTTTTACTACGTTTCATGCTTTAGCACTTCTGGCTCCTTGGTTTTTCTCCTGGCCAGCATTAGGTTTGCTAGTGTTTCTCCACTGGTTATTCGGGAGTATTGGTATTTGCCTGGGATATCATCGACTACTGAGCCATAAAAGTTTCCAGGTTCCTAAGTGGTTAGAGTATGCGATCGCCCTGATCGGAGCGCTGGCTTTGCAAGGGGGGCCAATTTTTTGGGTAGGTGGACACCGCCAGCATCATGCCCACACAGAAGATATCAATTTAGACCCCTATTCTGCTCAAAGAGGATTTTGGTGGAGCCATATATTGTGGATTTTCTACCCACGTCCAGAATTTTTTGACTATGACACCTATAAAAAATATGCCCCTGATTTAGCCAGACAACCCTTTTATTGTTGGCTAGATCGCTACTTTTTGCTGTTGCAAATACCCTTCGGGCTGCTGCTTTATGCTCTAGGAGGATGGTCTTTTGTATTCTACGGAGTGTTTCTCAGATGTGTTTTGCTTTGGCATTCAACCTGGTTTGTAAACTCAGCATCACACCTATGGGGCTATCGCACCTTTGATGCTAATGATGGCGCTCGTAATCTTTGGTGGGTATCCCTTGTCACTTATGGAGAAGGCTGGCACAACAACCATCATACTTATCCCCACATGGCGAAATCTGGGTTGTCTTGGTGGGAGATTGATGTTACTTGGTGGAGCATCCTAGTTTTGCAGACTTTGGGTTTAGCTAAAAAAGTTGTCTCAAGTCCCCCTCAAGGTGCAACTCACGGCTAAATTGCAACTAAATTATCATGAATTTGTTATGCCGATTGCTTCTTGCAGTCGGCTTACTCATTTTTAGCAGTAGTATTTCACGGTAAAATCTAACGGATTAAATCACCGCAATACATCAAGTGTGAAAACTGACAGCATTTTTTATCGTCTTTTTCAAGAACTTCCTGGGATCTTTTTTGAATTAATTGGCAATCCACCTCAAACGGCAGAAACTTATAAATTCTCCTCACTTGAAATCAAGCGAACGGCATTCCGTATAGATGGTGTTTTTCTGCCAACACAAGGGGAAGAAAATCCGATTTACTTTGTTGAAGTCCAGTTTCAAACTGATACAGAAATTTATTCACGCCTATTTTCAGAAATTTATTTATACTTACGCCAAAATAAACCGAAAAATTCTTGGCGAGGAGTAGTTATCTATCCCAATCGCAGTTTAGATACAGCAGATATCAAAAATTACAGTGAATTTTTCACTAGCCAGCGCATCAGTTGCATTTACCTTAATGAATTAGGTGAAACTGCATCATTGCCAGTTGGAATTGCTACGATGAAATTAGTGGTCGATGAAGAGGAGACAGCAATTATCGCTGCAAGGCAGTTAATAGAGAGAACCCAGCAAGAAATCAACATCGAACCACAACGGCGGCAGTTACTAGAATTGATAGAGACAATATTAGTTTATAAGTTTCCGACGATGAGTCGAGAGGAGATTGAAGGTATGTTTGGTTTAAGTGATTTGAAACAAACACGAGTTTATCAAGAAGGTAAGCAAGAAGGCAAGCAGGAAGGCAAGCAAGAAGGAGCGCGTGAAGAAAAGTTTAGAATGATACCTTTGTTGTTGAGATTGGGATTGAGTTTTGAAGAAACTGCGAAAGAGTTAGGTTTGAGCCTAGAAGAGATTCAGCAAGAAATGCAAAAACAGTCTCCAAGTCAGGATATGTAACCTACAATTACAGCAGAATTCTGAATTCAGAAATCAGAAGTCAGAAGTAAAACAGGCTTTATACCTGGCTTTGAGACTTAGCTTGCGTACCTCAATAACTTAAAATTCGCTGTATCCTTTATCACGGATTTATCTACATATTATTACTATTTCCCATTCCCATAATTTTTAATTTTTTCTATGATTTCGCTCTCTCCTATTCTTCAAGCTAGACTCTCCCAACCCTTAAAGATTGGCTCCTTTGAGGTAAAAAGTCGGGTTCTCCAGTCGCCTCTATCTGGAGTGACAGATATGGTGTTTCGCCGTCTTGTGCGTCGCTATGCACCAGATTCGATGATGTATACCGAAATGGTGAATGCTACGGGGTTGCATTATGTCAAGCAGTTACCCAAAATCATGGAGGTAGATCCAAATGAACGCCCAATTAGCATTCAACTATTTGATTGCCGTCCAGATTTCTTAGCAGAAGCAGCAATAAAGGCAGTTGCCGAAGGTGCTGATACTGTTGATATTAATATGGGTTGTCCGGTTAATAAAATCACTAAAAATGGTGGCGGTTCTTCATTATTGCGGCAACCAGAAGTAGCAGAAGCAATTGTGCGGGAAGTGGTAAAAGCTGTTGATGTTCCTGTCACCGTCAAAACTCGTATTGGCTGGAATGATAACGAAATTACTATTCTCGACTTTGCCAAGCGGATGGAAGATGCCGGGGCGGAAATGATCACAGTACACGGACGCACCCGCGCCCAAGGGTACAACGGTAATGCCCGTTGGGAATGGATTACCCGTGTAAAAGAAGTGCTTTCTATCCCAGTGATTGGGAATGGAGATATTTTTTCCGTTGAAGCGGCAGTGAAATGTTTAGAGCAAACTGGCGCTGATGGCGTCATGTGTTCTCGCGGGACTTTGGGTTATCCGTTTTTGGTGGGAGAAATTGATCACTTCTTGAAAACTGGGGAAATGTTATCGAAACCTACTCCAATTCAGCGTTTGGAATGTGCAAGAGATCATTTACAAGCCTTGTGGGAATATAAAGGCGATCGCGGTGTACGTCAAGCCCGTAAGCACATGACTTGGTATGCTAAGGGTTTCGTTGGAGCTGCCGAACTTCGAGGACAGCTAAGTTTAGTTGAAAAAGTAGATCAGGGTTTGGCAATGATTGACCAAGCAATTGAAAAATTAGCTAATGGTTATGAACTAGAAGAAGAAGTAGAAGGTAGTTTGGTAATGCTTTAAAAATTTGATTTTAACCTAGCTTGGGCTGATATTGCTGGTTGCAAAAAGAGATGCGATCGCTTGGATACTACTATTTCAGTTAGAGTTTAAATCTTCTTATGTAACTCTTTTTAATTTTGAATGTTTAACTAGCCCAAATGGAGGCTCACAATGTTAGTTTCCAAACAAAATGATGTTGTAATCGTCCCCGAAATCCTCTCATTAGAAGACTTCATGGCAAATCCTCCAGAGGGGATGGAGTGGGTAGACGAGCAACTAGTAGAAAAAATAGGGATGACATTAAAACATAGCGAAATTCAATTTAATATTGGTTTTTACTGGAGAAGTTACATTAACTCCAATCAACAAGGTGGGAAAGTTTACACTGAAGTACCTTGTCGTACATATAAACAGGGTCGTCGTCCTGATGTAGCTTATCTAACGCCTGAGTTGGTAACTGAATTTGGTAATGTTCCCACTTTGCCACAGAGTTTCCCGTTGATTGCTGAGATAGTTTCACCCACCGATTTAGCTGAAGAATTATTTCTCAAAGCGCAGGAGTATTTGCAGTCCAGTTGTGAGGAAGTTTGGCTAGTATTTCCTGAAAGCCGGTTAGTTTTTGTAATGACTGATCAATCAGGTTTTGGGGTTTAAAGCTGGTGATATGGTTAGTACTCAAAAAGTATTACTGGGTTTTAGTGTAGCCATAGACGAATTGTTGGGTTGAAAAGGCGATCCATCTAACTAATAACCTGCAACTTAGGTTAATAGGGATTTTATCGAATTGCAATTTGGCACAATTTATTTCGGCGATCAACTCCAGCACGTTTCAATCCCTAATAGGGATTTTATCGAATTGCAATGTAGGCGCAAGAATTGATGTAGTAGAAAGGATGAGTTTCAATCCCTAATAGGGATTTTATCGAATTGCAATTTGCAGCTTGCCGCATAGTTATTCCACCTGTTAGTTTCAATCCCTAATAGGGATTTTATCGAATTGCAATGGATTGATGGGCTAAATTTGAATATCAAAGCAAAAGTTTCAATCCCTAATAGGGATTTTATCGAATTGCAATGATACGGGGGCTAGCGGCAGTAAGGGTGATAAGGGAGTTTCAATCCCTAATAGGGATTTTATCGAATTGCAATAGTGACTCCTACGGGAAAAACCAAGGTCAGGCTTGTTTCAATCCCTAATAGGGATTTTATCGAATTGCAATCGCTGGCTTCTGAAAGGGTTGCTGTATTTGGTTTTCAAGGTTCAGTTGCGCGAATGAACGAATCATAACATAGGGAATAGTGATATCACAAGATGTAAATTGCTGAAACCCAGTCCCCATAAGGTGCGCGGATGGTTTGAGAGTACCATTGCCCTCAAAGTCTTGTATAGATGGAGCGTACAGCCTTTTTCGCTCCTTATCATTTTGTACATCTACCCATCCGCGCATTTGGGAAGAAAATTAGTCTGATTGGCGATCGCTACCACCATTCAAATAAGCGATCGCCTCATCCTTGCACATCTTAATTTACCAAATCAGGGAACACCTCTTGCACAGCAGGATGCACTAAGCGATGGTTCTGTACGTTTACACCCTTAGCTAATGCTGGGTTAACCTCCAGTGCCATAATTCCAAAATTCGCTAACTGCACAACATAAGGTAATGTACTGTTATTGAGTGCCTGAGTTGCTGTCCAAGGTACTGCTCCTGGCATATTGGGAACGCCATAATGCACCACACCTTCTTCAACGTATACCGGATTTGTGTGAGATGTAGGATGTAAGGTTTCTATGCAACCACCTTGGTCAACAGCTACATCAACTATTACTGAACCAGGACGCATTTGTTTGACCAATTCGCGAGATACTAGTATTGGCGCTCTACGTCCCAGTACTAAAACTGCACCGATGAGCAAATCGGCTTCTTTGACTGCGGCTTCAATATGAGCAGAGTTGCTGTAAAGCAATTCGACTCTAGAGCCAAAGAGGGTTTCTAAGTAAGATAAGCGCTCGACACTCACATCTAAAATCTGCACGATCGCACCCATGCCTACGGCAATTTTAGCTGCTTCTGTGCCGACAACGCCCCCACCTAAAATTACTACTTTACCTGGTTTAACTCCAGGGACACCGCCCAAAAGTACACCTCTCCCACCTTGCTGACGTTCTAAGAATCTCGCCCCAAATTGTACTGCTAGCCTACCGGCAATTACGCTCATGGGGGTGAGCAAGGGTAATCTGTTAGCACCAGGTTGTTCTACGGTTTCGTAAGCGATCGCGCAAGTGCCACAATCAATTAAATGCTCTGTCAATTTGCGATCGGCTGCTAAGTGTAAATAAGTAAATAATATCTGCCCTTTTTGCAAAAATTTATACTCGGATGTCAGCGGCTCTTTGACTTTAACAACCAATTCTCGATTCCAAGCCTTTTCTGATGTGGGGACAATCTCGGCTCCAGCACTTTTGTAGTCGTCATCTGAGAATCCAGCACCATTACCTGCTTGCGTCTCGACGAAGATGCTATGACCATTTTCTCGCAGCACCCGCACGCTAGAAGGACTTAACCCTACCCGAAATTCTTGATCCTTATTTTCCTTGGGAACGCCGATTTCCATATATCGCCTCTGATAATTTTTTTGTTTAACTGTAGCCTTCCAATCTCAAGCTTGCTACTTCCGTCTTGCTAGTTCCGTATTAGAGATAGCTGGATTAGAGATACCTACTCTCTGTTCTAACTTTCTTAATTCAATCTGAGTAGCCCAAACTCTTACCCTTGACTATTAACCCAGTATTTATACAATATATAAAGAATAGTAACAATTTATTAAAAGAGCGATTGTATAGCTCCCTACTAGGAAGCTCTTGCTGAATTTATCAATTCATCTTGGCATTCAAGCATTGCAATCAGCTCATAAGCTACTAAGTGTACGGTAAAAGAACGAGTTTATTCCTTTAACTTTTACCGCTTATCCCCACTTTCCACGACTTCTATCAGAAGTCTCATCTCAAATCCGGTTTGCCAAAAATAAGGTTTCTTAAAAGATGACACAAACACAACCAACAATTACACCTAAACTAGAAGAGCCTAAATTTGGCTTTAACGAATACGCCGAACGCTTGAATGGCCGAGCTGCAATGATTGGCTTTGGTTTGATGCTGGTGATTGAATATGTCACCAATCAAGGGGTGCTATCATGGCTGGGTCTGAAGTAGTGCGAACAAGCACAATCTTGAAGTTGTAAGCTAGTAATTAAAAGAGTTTCAACCAGCTGGAACAACCAGTTGGTTTTGACTTCAATAATTAATAGCGGAGTACTTCGCCCTAGATAGATTAATTAGACTTATTCATAAATAACTACCCTAGAATGTAAACAAGAGAGGAATCGAAATAGCTATTAGTGATTGAAATATCATAGACTTGCAACTAATATGTGCAAGGCGATTAATGAGTAAATTTCCTCCCCCTACTACAAAAATCATAAATTAGTGTCTGCCTGGAATGAGAAAGGCAAATTACGGGTGAGGTATTCTTGGTAAATATACACAAAAGGTGAACTGGAACCAACCAAGCTGTGATGAATGCTGTATTACCTCGTTTTTTGAAGTTAACCTATCGAAAAGAGCCACTAATCAGTGTATTTATAACGATGGGTGTTATGGATGCCCTGATTGGCGGATTGAATGATAGCTGGTCGTTGTTTGCTTTTGGTTTGGGAACGGCAGGGATAGCGCTAGGCTTTAAGTTGTGGCGTTTTCAGCAGCGTCGTCCTTTACCAGAGGAGCCTGTAGTGCAACATTATTTGCCCTCTCGTTCTTCTAGTGCGCCTTTACCAATGTTAAGCGTTTCTAAGAAAAAACCACCTCTTTAGGATGTGCAGAGTTATTACTGAAATAACTCTGCAAAATTTATTGGGTTTAACTGTATCTATAAAAGTGAGGAAAAAGAGTGAGTAGTGAGGGAAGAGGTGGCGGTAATTTTCTGCGGCCGTATATTGTCCTGGCATTTATGGCAGCTGTTGCCCTTCCAGTGATTACCTGGCAAGGGTTTTATATTCATCAAGCTCATGCTGCCATTGAAGAAGTAACGCCAAACTTCCCATCTACCAGCAGCTTTGCTAATGCTCAACTACTTTACACACTCATAGGACATAACGGAACCATTAAATCCCTCGCTTTCAGTCCAGATAGCAGAATGCTTGTGAGTGGAGGTGCAGAAAACGAGGGTGTCATTCGCTTGTGGAATTTAGCAAACGGCAAAAAGTTGGCGACTATTAACAAAGCACACAAAGCAGCCGTAGAATCTTTAGTGATTTCGCCAGATGGACAAACCCTCGCTAGCTGTAGTGATGACAACACGATTAACCTCTGGAGCCTGAAAAATTTAAAATTTAGCCGCTCTTTTGTCGGACATACCAGTAACGTATTATCTTTAGCTGTGTCTCCTGATAGTAAAGTTCTGGTCAGTGGAGCTTTGGATGGGATTCGTCTCTGGGATTTGCTACAGCAGCGTCCTCTAGGGACTATAGTGCGCTTTGATAATTTGATTTATACCCTAGCTATTAGTCCTGATGGACAGACCTTGGCTAGTGGTGATAATAAGGGTGTAATCAAGCTGTGGAATTTGAGTACTGGTAAATTAATCAGTGAACTGGTAGCTCATTCTGATGTTGTTAGCGCAGTCATCTTTACACCAGATGGACAAACATTAGTTAGTGCTAGCCACGATCGCACCATCAAACTGTGGAATATTAATACTGGAGAATTAGTCCGCACCCTTACAGGACATAATAACTGGGTAAATGCGATCGCCCTTAATCCCGATGGTCAGACCCTTGCTAGTGCCGGTAGAGATGGGATTAAATTGTGGGATTTAACTACAGGGGAGTTAATAAATACACTGAGTGGACATACAGACTGGGTAAGTGCGATCGCTTTTAGTCCAAATGGTAAAATTCTTGCCAGTGGTGGATTCGATCAAAAAATCAAGATTTGGGGTATTCCAACAAAACGAAAGTAACAGCGATCAAACAAAATAATTGTGAAAGAGTAGACTATATCCCCGATTTCTTTTAAGAAGTCGGGGATATCATTTTGACGCTCCTTTCAAGCCTGAGTGACTCGCCATAACTCATACCATTTTGGATTTTAGATTTTAGATTGTGAAACATCTATTGGATAGGTGTTTCAGTTTTCCATCTGTCGCAATCATTTTTCAAATTGGTATCAGGCTACCGCTAAGGGACTTCCAGTTAAAAAAAATATCCCGTCGTAGGGGTGCAAGTCCTTCATTGGTGTCAACTTAACGGCTCTATAATCTACCTGATATTGGTTGAGTCGATGGGGGATATTATTCCCCGCACCTCTCAGTTAGATCCGTGCGT
>NZ_JABXKO010000097.1:0-66273 GCF_017114965.1 Nostoc sp. JL31 | reverse complement strand
AACTCGTTTTTATTCGTTCCCTCGGAGAGATTGATTGTTCCGTTAGATGTAGCCACTGCGACTACTGGATTCCCTGGACTCTTGCCGCTACTAGAGTGGTGTTCGGCGGGAATAACCTCCAGTAAGGTCAGGGGTTTTATGTTGCGCCCTTGCCCCGATGTTAGTCGTTTTTATAGGCTCTGTTTCATCATAGGAACTCCCTGTTAGCGCCAGTGTCAACCCGCAACGGTCGTCTGATTGCGCCCTGTTCCCAGCTTCACCCTCCAGAAACCGAGTCGGTCAGTGTGGGCAGGTAAGGAGTCAATTCTGAGTCTGAATGGCAAGACTTGCACTTGCATCTGACCGAGAGTTCAGCCTTTAATGACAGTAATCTGCTGTCGGGCTGGATTAGTTATTTACGGGCTGTTTACCGTGATTCACTAATCAACGAATCGCACCACTCTTCTTCGTGATAGTGCATATGAAGCTCCGTTGATTCACGTCCAGGCTCTACTTCAATGATGTGGAAACCGATATTTTTTAAACCTGTCAAATCTCCTAAAGACTTATTCAGTCTGCGAGCATTGGAGTTGAGAAAATGTGTTTTTTCTAGTCCTTCATAAGACTCAATCTCTTCTTTGGTGACTAAATACTTTTCCATTTCTTGATACCAAGGTGCTAAGAAAATTTGATGGTGAACAAGCGAGGGGCCTAAAGATGAATTAAGACGGAAGTTAAAACAGGTTCAAGGGTTCCATCTCAGCAGAAGCGATGCCTACGGCGGTAAACTACGCTTCTATTTGTGGATGGAATTATATCATCATCTCGTTATTAAGTGCAACTTCATAGAGAATTGGTATGACTCAATATACCTTTTGCACAAATAAAAATTTCAAAGTCCCTCTCCCAAGCTGGGGAGAGGAATTTAGGATGAGGGCTTTTGATCTATGCAAGAAGTCTAATCTCTAAAAGCTTCGTCTAGATTGACTTTCAGCTTCAGCTTAAGGATCGGTTTTGAGAGATTCTTGTAATTGTTGGGTTCGCTGTTTTGTGGTATTTTCCAAACAACCAAAATAAATGGTAGAGGCAATACTTCCGCCCTCATATCTGCTTCTCTCAAACTCACAATTGGTATCTCGAAACTTGATCCATGCTAGTTGTGCAGCAATCAATTTCTGTTTTCTAGGTCTTTCTAATATAGATAGCAATTGTTGATAAACTTGATTCAGTTTTTTATCTGCATTCTGATAAGACAACTTGGTACATTCATTAATTGCAGCTTGCGTTTGAGGATTATTGCAGTTTAACTTTTGAACTAAGCGCATCTCAGATAAATCCGGCGTTGTGCCTGCTATTGTCATGGCGGAGGGATTTAAACTGCTGAGAGTTAGTATACTTGACAAAACTAGTAATAATTGACGCATAGCAAAATTTTTGTTGTTAAGTATAGAAATTTGATATTTTTGATAGCCTCGAACTCAGAATCAGAGTAGGAAGTGGTATGCTCCACAAACAAGTCTCATGCTTCATTCTGGCTACCAGTACACTCCAGGGATGGAGTTTTGGCTAAAAGAAGAAGACAGCAACTGTATGGAATCGAAAGGAGATAAGCGATCGCTAGTATATATACTTAGTTGCATCAGTTAGGAAAAAAGATGATTTTTTTATTTAAGCAAATAAAATATGCATTTTTGTTAAAAGTATGATATCTGTGTCGAAAATATTTTTATTATACGTCAAATTCTGACAAAACTCTTGCATTGATCGTTCAAATAACTGTATTCTTTATATTGTTGGAAATTGTTTTTTACAAAATCAATAACAAAGCACAATTTCAGCACATCGCAAAAAACATTGACTGGGCAAATCGATAAATATCGATATCAAACCAAAATCTATGTATGCCGTTGTCGCTGGCATTATGAGTAACAGGAGCAACTCCCGAAATGAAAAATCAAATATTTTGTTTATGTGTGTAGTGTAGCAAGGAATTCAAAATTTTTACTATTCCCTATCTCTTACAGTCCATACCTAATTTGAATAGAGAAGAGTATTGGCTAAATTTCCAATCTTTTCATCTCTCTAATCGGGGCAAGAAATTTATTCTGTGCTGGCTGAGTTTGGGATTTCAAACCCATTTTATCAACGAATCAAGACCAGGAAAATTATGGCCTCTTTAGATCCTAATTTTTTTGACATCCCGGACAAAAGCCTAATCATCATCGACCCAGCCGTTGATGACTATAAAAAGCTAAATGGCAACAACTTGGAAGTCATCTTTAAAGACGTAGTAGATACAGAAGTAAGAACGGTAACTTCAAAAGCACAAAAACTGCTGAAAGCTCCACCGAAGGAATTGTTAGCGCCTCCTGGTGATTTCAATCCTACACTATTACTGTTTTTTGCATCTGTGACAGTGCTGGTGTCATCTCATTGCGGTTACTGGCTTTGGCAATGGCCAGACTGGCTGTGTTTTGTTTCTAACATTATTGCCTTGCATTGTGCTGGAACAGTAATTCATGATGCTTGTCACCAATCTGCCCACCGGAATCGAGTAATTAATGCCATACTAGGGCATGGTAGCGCCCTGATGCTAGGGTTCGTTTTCCCAGTGTTTACACGAGTACATTTGCAGCATCATGCTCATGTCAACGATCCCAAAGATGACCCAGATCATTTTGTTTCTACAGGTGGCCCGCTGTGGATGATTGCATTTCGATTCTTGTCCCACGAGGTGTTTTTCTTTCGACGACGACTGTGGCGCAAATATGAACTATGGGAATGGTTAATTAGCCGCTTAATTGTTGTTGCAATTGTTTATATCTCAGTTCAGTATCATTTTTTAATGTATGTTCTCAATTTTTGGGTTGTACCTTCTGGTATCGTGGGATTAATAGTGGGCTTGTTTTTTGATTATTTGCCCCATCGTCCCTTTGTTGAACGCGATCGCTGGAAAAATGCTCGTGTATACCCCAGCCCAATTCTTAACATCCTAATTTTAGGTCAGAACTACCATTTAATTCATCATTTATGGACTTGTATTCCCTGGTACAAATATCAGTCTACATACTATCTGATGAAACCTTTGTTAGATGAAAAAGGTTGTTATCAAACTTCAGGCTTACTGCAAAAGAAAGACTTTTTAGAGTTTATTTACGACATCTTTGTAGGAATTCGCTTTTCTCATCAAAAAACTAAAAATCAAGATGAATCCCAAAGTCGTAAATAAGCATTAACTAGTGAATTAGTCATTAATTATTGGTCATTTGTAAAGAACCAATGATATAAAGTCAGCTTAATGACTTATTAAACCCGAATCACCCCACCCCGCCAAAGCATCGGGGAGGGGTGCAATAACTGTGGGAATTATAACTATTTTATTTTTTGTAAATCAAAAAAACTGAACCAATCGGCCCAAGGTTTTCTACATAAGTTTTCTGGTTGTAATACAATCCTGGAGACATGCCGCCATCAAATAAAATTCCTTCTTGTATCTTACCTAAACAGTTATTGCTAGCAATACCTTCTAAGACATTATCAAACATATCTGGCAGTAACTCTTGATTAAATTGAGATAATTCAATCTCGGAATTAGCTTTCAAGTCATTAACTAATAAGATTACATAGCCTTGATTGGTAATAGCTGCTAGAGAGCGATTAGTTGCATTTTTACAAGCAAATTCTCCCAAATCTTGACAAATATCTTTAAACTTACCCTGACGATAGAATCTGCCATTACCGCCCACTAAATTGTAATTGAGAATATCGTTCGTTCTTCTACCAGCTTGAATAGTAGCCTGTCGCTGCTGGGGTGTACCTCCTGATATCCCAAAGGAAGAACGTTTATTTTTAAATGCTCCTGAATACTCTACGCCACGAGAAATATTTAAGCCTTGGGGTTTATCCTCAGTATCTATATAGTCGGCATTAATTGCGGCAATGGGTAGCTGTCCGTTTAACTTGGCATTCTCATCAGCGATGAGTTCATGAAACTGTTTTGCTACATATTCTTTACGCAGTTTACCTCTACTATCTTTGGCGTAGAGTTTATGAGATAGACCAACATTAACTTTGAAATCTAATTCGGCTGATTTGGGATTAAAAATAATTACATTGTTAATACCTTTAGGATTTTTTTTACCTTGATTATTGGTTTTAAAAAAATCAATACTGAACTTGGCATCTTTGCCAGGGCAACTTTTAGACGCTTTTGGGACTAAATTTGCTTCAATCTTTTGACAACCTGATAATAAGCTTGCACTGATTATCAAGATAAATAACAAAAATAATTTTTTTGTGGACATAATAATACAAAAAAAACCGCTACAGAATTACTATAGCGGGGAATAATTTAAAATTTCAGTCTGGAGTCAATCTCAGAGCCAAAACTTAAGAGAACCATTCTACAACAGCTTCTTCTTTGGTGTTAGTATTCCGAGATGGTGTCTCACGATTAAATTTCATCTGAATTGAGCGGGTTTGCTCACCGTCAGCAGCTACAGCCAAAATTGGGTAGTCAATTAAACCATCCTGGAAGGACATCTGGAAGCGGAATGTTCCATCTGGATTTAGCTTAATTGGACGGCCACCAATGGTTACAGTAGCATCGGGTTCGGTTGCACCGTAGACTATCAACTCAGCATCGGCAATTAACCAGAACTGGCGCGGACGCACTGGTACGGCGGAAGCCGAGAAGCCAACACCTGACATACCTGCACCGGAAGCGGTTAAGCCAGACACGGTAGGAGTTGCCCACAGACCCACACCCGATGGGAAAATGTAGGAGCTAATGGCTTGTTCAGGACGCGCTGCACCTTGTTGGGAGCCGAAGATAGAACCAGCAACTCGTAGTGATTCGGCAGATTCTGCTAAACCAAATATTTCTTCGTAGATGGGGTTGCCATTCACAGCATTATTACCAACATTGCCATTGGCAGTAGCTGCAATCTTTTTGGCAGGGGGAACTAGTTCGTACTGAGTTTTGCCACGTAAATCTTCTTCAAAATTTACAGTGATGAAGACATCCTCAATCCAGTCAGAAGGATAGACGGGAGGAATATGTACTTTAGTAGAACGAGCTAGTACTAACCAGCGACCATCAGCAGCACGATAGCCGATATCGATTACATAATCGCGATCGCTAACTGGAACTGGTAGATACCATTCTCTAGCTAGTTCATCAGCAGGATATTCTTGAATGCTATGTGGGCTTTGGTATTCGATATCGATGTCGGTGACATCATAAATCCGTAGTGCCAGTTGTTGTCCGCCTTGACGACGCAGTTCCTCTTTGTGTTCATTGGGAACATCCCAGTAAGTGTAAGCCCATTGAGGATCGCGCGGTAAGAGTACAATCCGGCTTTCACCATAGCCAGAGGGCAAATCTGCCAGTCCTTCATCAACATCAGCTAAAGATCCACCAGTACGATCTTCCTGACCTAATTCAAACTTTGCAGCTTCCACGGTTTCTTGTGCCTCCAATGAACGAGATGGACTGAGTAAGTTTTTGCTACGCTGGACTTCTTGTATTGATGCCAGTAGTTGTGATTTACGCATTCGGCTATAGCGAGAGATGCTATATTCGCTAGCAACTTTGCGTAGTTGGCGTAAGGTCATCTCCTCTAGTGGCGGGCGTTCTTTTGCCATTAATTTGGCCTCCAGTAGTTTAAGCGGTAAATGATTTCCCCTGGTTAAAGAATGCTATGTAAAATCTCATCCATTCCAGATGAATTTTTTATCCTGACTCCTGGTTTTGCCCAGTTTTTAAGTTTTTTAATCTGTTTTTAAATTGAGCCAACATCCTTTCAATTCCCTATGATGCCAAAATCAGCATTTCTTTGGGATCGGAGGATTTCTATTTGTTAAGTCAATATTAACCACTAAGCATATCTAGGGATCAAGGGGTAAGAGGTGGGTTTTTTGGCTGTTTCACGAATTTATCAGCCCTTCTGGGATCTAATTGTCATGCTTTCATAACATTAGGGCTGGTTTATGTGTTGAGTAATGGCAGCAATATCAAGCTTTCATGACATTGCTCTCTGAGTCAGCCAAAAACCACACTTATTGGGAGACGGAGACACTCCGCCAAGGCGTCAGAATCAAGATGCTCTCTATGAGTCCCTTTAAGGCTTTAGGCTGCGCTATCCACTCTTTCTTGCAAAATTCATTCTGTTAGCGGATAGCTAAGGTTTAGCCCATTCTGGCGACTGACTCCTAAATTCTGTTTCGTTGGATCGCCTTTCTTCCCACCGT
This sequence comes from Nostoc sp. JL31, assembly GCF_017114965.1. Taxonomy (NCBI): domain Bacteria; kingdom Bacillati; phylum Cyanobacteriota; class Cyanophyceae; order Nostocales; family Nostocaceae; genus Nostoc; species Nostoc sp. JL31. Next base: position 60,042 of record NZ_JABXKO010000097.1, on the reverse strand, counting down.
TATGTAAAATTAAGTCCCAAGATAGTGTGTACCCGACCATCGGAGAACTTAAGCTTGGGCTATAAGTTTAGGGTTTAAGGAAATAATTATGAATAAGGAAACAGTTCCTAGTCAGGCTGAAAAGTCTAATCCAGAAGGTGATGAGCCAAAATTAAGTCCAGAGGTATTGGACAAAATTAAACACCCTGCCAGAATAGACGATGTTATTCGAGAGCAATCACCACAAGAACGTAAAAGTAACCCAGCTTTAGTACCGGAAATGATTGACGATCCAACTGATGAATGATTGGGTTTGCAAAAGATGAATCGAAAAGCTCAGATTCCCAACTTTTTAGAGAAGTCGGGAATTTTGTTATTTAATTCTTCTTGATATATTTCCAGCGTGTTGATATTTAATAGCACAGTCATAGTCTCAAGTTTTAGTTGATGAATTACTGAATAAAATTCTTTGAGAACTTGACGTAAGCCTAAGTTTTATTCACGAATATTTTGTAAGTGCGTTCATTTAGTATTTGCATCGTGTTATTCGGGGCGCTAAATCCAGCTTTAGAAAGGGACTTTCCACTCTACATTACTTCTAACTTAAGATTATTTACTCTTGTCATCTATACTAAGTTAGATTTTACAAAAGTTAAATTTTATAACCAGAGTCGTATATACAGGTGCGATCGCAAAGTAATTTAATCATAAAATGTTACCTAATTTCTGAAAGAAATATACATACCAATTCTTTTGAAGACGCAGATAAAATTCTAAATAATCTTCCTAATACCAGCAAAGTTTCCAAATTTTAAGACCAATAAAACTAATGTCTGGTGATAAATTATTAATCGAAATAAATTCAGGAATTACGCGAAATTATGAAATAACATAGACGCACCGCAAATGCGTCTTATTGGTGCAGTCTCATCTAATGAATAGAAGCAACTTGCTGCAAAGTTCTTGCGTAATTCCTGATATTGTGAAACCATATTTTGTAACTTGCGGATACAACTAACTAATTTGTCTCTAGCCTCACTCCAGAAAAAAGTACTGGTACTGGTAACAATCATGAAGCGATCGCCAAATTCAGAAAACAATCAGGAACCATCCAATCGTCGTCTGTGGCTCCTGCTTTTAGGACGTACCAGTTTGGCTCTGGGTGGGGTTTTGCTAGTTGGAATTATAGTTGGTGCTTGGTGGGCTAGAAACTATGTATACACAGATTTAGCACCGTTAGTACAGCAAAATCTTGAGCAATTACTGGGGCGTCCAGTAAAAGTTGGGAACGTTGAACGTTTTTCGCTTTCTAGTCTGAGATTTAGCTCTCTATCGATACCAGTTACTCCCAGCGATCAAGATCGGGTGCTAGCTAAAGCTTTGGAGGTGCAGTTCTCACCGTTGCAACTCCTTCTTAGCCGAAAACTGGCATTAAATGTCACCTTAGTTCAACCCAATGTCTATGTTCAACAGGATAAAGATGGTCGTTGGGTGACAGCCCAAGTTAAGGCTGGGGAGGGACAAGGCTTTATTCAAACTGAGTTGCAGTCACTTCAAATTCAAGATGGCAATATAGAGTTGATGCCATTCACTGCACCGACTAAAGCGAAAGGCTCAGTCATATTAGATCGAGTTGATGGGATTGCCCGATTTTCCGATCAAAATCAAAGGATTGGTTATGACTTTAATACTCAACTCACTAGGGGAGGCGCTGTTAAAATTGTTGGCGAAACCCAACTCAAAGCTCAACAAACTAACCTCCAGCTTTCAGCACAAAATTTACTAGCATCTGATATCACTCGATTAATTCAGTTACCGATCGCTCTGCAAGCAGGATATTTAAATGCTGATTTAGGGGTTCAGATTCCACCCAAACTTTCAGATATCGCAATTACGGGAACAGCTACAGCTAATCAAGTCACCGCTAAAATTCAAAATATTCCTCAGCCGATTTCTAATTTTAATGGGAAATTTCTATTTCAGGGTCAGACAGTTACTTTAGATAATCTGAGTACGAGCTTTGGGAAAATTCCCATTCTGGCTAATGGAACAATTAATAGCCAAACAGGTTTTAATGTTTCTGCTCAGATCAGACCAGTTAGTGCAAAAAATATCTTAGATACCCTGAAAGTAAATTCGTCAGTCCCAGCTAGTGGCGAAATTCAAGCAAATATTAAAATACTAGGCGCACTTCAACAACCAGTCGTCAATGGTACGGTAAGTAACACCAAACCAATTCAAGTTGACCGCGTTCAATTTAAAACCATCAATACTGATTTCCGCTTGAATGCATCTCAAACTGCATCTCAACTTACTGTCTCCAATTTGAGAATAGTCCCCGCAGCAGGTGGTCAAATTACAGGCGGTGGTCAAGCTAATCTGGGAACCAAAGATGGGGTAATATTTAATGCTCAAGCTGATGGCATATCAGGAGATATACTAGCACGAAGCTATGGCGTTACTCTACCGATCGCAGTGGGGAATGTTTCAGCAAAAGCCCAAATTTCTGGCTCACTTCGCAAACAGCCCTTGAAACTTGATGTTTCCAATGTTCAAGTAACGCCGCCAGCCGGAGGGAAAATCACCGCTAATGGTCAAATTCAACTGGCTCCCCAAGGTGAAGTAGGCGTAGATATTCAAGCTCAAGGTATCCCAGGAAATGCGATCGCTCAAGGTTACGGCATTTCAACTCCCATTAATATTGGTGGTATATCAGCGAACGCTAAAATTTCTGGTTCTCTGGGTACACCGTTAAACGTCAATATTTCTCGCGTTCAAGCAAATCCAGATGTGGGAGGGCAAGTCACAGCTAGCGGACGAGTTCAGCTTGCACCTCAAGGTAGGGTGGCATTGAATGTCCAAGCAAAAAATATACCAGGGGATGCGATCGCCAAAGCCTACAATTCCTCACCTTCCATCACCATTGGGAATGTCTCGGCAAATGCCGATATTTCCGGCACTCTGAGCAATCTGCAAACAGTCGCGCGGGTGCAAGCGCCTAGTGCAACTTATCCCACTACTGGACGAGTTGTTGTTACCAAACAAGGAGAGAATATCGTCTTTCCCGATGCGGTTGTGAACGTCGCAGGTGGGACAATCACAGCTCAAGGTCAACTTGCACAACAACGCTGGCAAGGAACTGTCAAAACTTCTCAAATTCAACTCAGTCGTTTCTCACCACAATTGCGAGGACGGCTGAATAGCAATATTCAGTTAGCTGGCACAACAAAATCTTTCCAACTTGCGGATATTCGCGCCGCCGGACAAATCAGCCTTCCCCAAGGAGTAGCGCAGCTGGCAAAACCTGTTACCGCAAAATTTCAGTGGAATGGACAGCAGATTATCGTTGAAAACGCAAGTACCGCAGGATTTAGTGCTAATGGTGCGATCGCTATTCAGTCTCCCCCAACTGGCGCACCCCAAATTGCGGGATTTGATTTAAATGTACTGGCGCGAAATTTCAACTTACAAAATACTGGCTTTAAAGTTCCTGGGGACGTAGCAATAGCAGGGCGACTTGATTTTAATGGGAAAGTTACAGGAACTCCAGATGTACCGCAAGCTAATGGGAATATCCGACTGCGGAATTTCAATGTAAGTAACTTGGCGTTTGACCCACTTTTAACCGGAAATGTGAATTTTCAAGGCGGACAAGGAGGAAGTCTGCGATTAGCTGGGAAACAAGATCGGATTGCCCTTAACTTAGGCGCAGATTATCGTCCCACTTCATTTTTAGTTAAACGCGATCAGGCAGTTACTACAGGTAGAACTGAGGGAGATAACTTGATTATCAACGCCCAACAGTTTCCCATCGCACTTGTTGGCGGCTTTTTACCTAACAATCAATTGAAACCTCTGGGGGGGCAATTATCGGGTAATTTAGTTGTCAATCTGAATAATTATGCCATTGCGGGGGATGTGGCGATCGCAGCACCTCGCGTTGCCAGAGTCGCAGCAGATGAATTTCGCGGCAGCATCAATTATGCCGATGGAACTGCTAGCTTGGCTAATGGTCTATTGCGGATTGGCGATAGCAACATCGCTCTCAGTGGTAATGTGCAAGCAGGGAATGACCCGCAATTTCAATTCCAAGCTAATTTTGCCGAAGCCAAAATCCAAAGACTTTTACAAGCGTTTAATATCTTCGACTTTCAAGACTTTAGTACCGGGTTGCAGCCTCCGATGTTAGCTGGTGCAGAAGCACTGCCAACTGAATCTATCAGTTTGCCGAATGCAGACTTGAAAACACAGTTAGCATATTTCTCGAATATTACAGCAGCGATGTCTACGACGGGCTACGCCAACGCCAAAGAACAGCAAGCAGAGAAAAAACAAACCCCATCTTTGCCCAGCCTTGCAGAATTAACAGGTGCTTTAAGCGGAGCAATTACAGCCAATGGCTCCTTAAAATCTGGGTTGAATGTCGGCTTTAATTTTCAAGGTGCTAATTGGCAATGGGGTAATTATTCCATCAATCAAGTCGTTGCTCAAGGGACTTTTGCCGATGGTATCGTCACACTTTCGCCCTTGAGTGTGGGGATTAATCAAGGACTAGTGGCCTTTTCGGGACAGTTAGGAACTGAGCAACTATCTGGAAAATTGAATGTAGCCAGTCTACCTCTATCACTTTTAGAGCCTTTTATCGAAAAATACCCCGTAGATATCACTGGTAATGTAAATGCTGATGCCACCTTAGCAGGTAGTTTGCAAGACCCTAGTGCGAAAGGCAAAGTGACGCTAGCAAATGCGACTCTTAACAAACAACCTGTGCAAACAGGAGAGGTGAACTTTGATTACAACAAAGCTCGCTTAACTTTTGATAGTACCTTACTAGTAACAGGAACGCAGCCAGTTGCAATTACAGGTAGCGTACCTGCTCCTTTGCCTTTTGCCAAAGTGCAACCTGATAGCAATCAAATCAACATCGACGCCAATGTGCAAAATGAAGGATTGGCACTGTTAAATCTGCTTACCAACAATCAAGTCGCTTGGGTAGATGGTCAAGGAAAAGTAGATTTAAATGTTCGAGGTACTTTAAATGAACCAATTATCAACGGCAATGCCACACTTAATAATGCGACCTTTCGCGCTGAAGCCCTATCTGAACCTCTAACCAATGTCACAGGAACAGCGCAATTTAATGGTAGTACGGTAAGCGTTGAAAATATCCAAGGTAATTACAATCAAGGGCAAGTAACTGCATCAGGTATCTTGCCAATTTTTGATGCTCAACAAGCCGCAGCCAATCCCCTGACAGTATCAATAGCAGACAAACTCAACTTTAAGCTTGCAGGACTGTATGAAGGCGGTGTTGGTGGCGATGTCGTGATTCGCGGCACAGCGTTAAAACCTGTAATTGGTGGAGAGATTAAACTGAGTGATGGTCAGGTAATTATTGGCAACTCGACTACTACTGCTAAAAAATCAGCAGCGACAGCAGAGGCTAACACTAACGTCATAAATTTAGATAGACAAGAGGTTAACCCTAACGTCACACCGACAGCAGAGAATAGCGCTAACCCAGTAGCTACAGTAGACGGAAGCAGTAAGCCAGTGGCGACAGCAGACGGAAGCACTAGCGTCGCAACTCCACCCAATTTACCTGTAGAGTTTGCAGATTTAAAGTTGATTTTAGACAAAGATATTCGGGTTACAACTCAGTCTCTACTCAGCTTTGTACCAGGAGGAGCAGCATTAAGTCAGCCTTTATTGAGCTTTGACGCTAAAGGCGACTTAACTATCAATGGTACATTAGCCAAACCACTTCCTGAAGGAGTCATTCGTTTGACAGGAGGACGACTGAGTTTATTTTCCACTGAGTTTACCTTGGCGCGGGGCTATGAACAAACTGCGCGGTTTACCCCAAGTCAAGGACTTGACCCGACTTTGGATGTCCGACTGACCGCAATTGTACCGGAAGCATCAGCAAGGAACACTCAAACTTTGGAATCACCCTTGTCTTCTGAAGTCAGCGATGTTTCTGTCAATAACTTTGGGACTTTACGTAGCGTTACCGTTCAAGCTAGGGTGAACGGGCCAGCTAGTAAATTGGGTGACAATCTAGAACTGACGAGCGAACCTAGCCGCAGTAAGGGAGAAATAGTTGCTTTGCTGGGTGGCTCAATTCTAGGTTCTTTCGGTCAAGCAGATGCAGGACAAGGACTGACTAATTTCGCTAGTTCTACCATTTTAGGTAGTTTACAAGGAACTATCACTGCGATCGGACAGGCTGTTGGTTTCAGTGAATTTCGGATATTTCCGACTCCATCTATTAATAATGAAGAATCAAAAGCATCAAGAGCTTCAATTCTTAATTTATCAGCGGAAGGTGTGTTTGATATTAATAAAAATTTCTCTGCCTCTTTATCACGCGCTCTTTCTAGCGATGACTCTTTCCGTTTCAATGTCCTCTATCGAGTCAATGACGAAATTCTGATGCGAGGCTCAACTGATGTGGGGGATGACAATCAACTTCAAGTTGAGTATGAAACTCGATTTTAGATTGCTACATTGGCATTGTCAGCCAACACAATCGCATTGCTGGCCAATAAACTAACTAATTACCTGGACAGGATATCAAGGATATCACTCAATACTGTTTGGTTAAGGCAAGACGCGATGAATCGCCGTCTTTGACGAGCAATAATTTTCATCAAAAAACCTTAACCGAACCGTATTGGGATATCACTGATGATTAAGTTGTTGGTTTGGATGTTCTTGATTTTTTACCACAGGTGATACTTCTGTCTCCACACTTTTTTCTTGGGCTTGTATTTCCAGTAGTTGGGGAATCGTCACAAATCTATAGCCTTCGGCTTTTAAACCTGCGATCATTTCTGGTAAAGCTTTGACAGATTTGGAACGGTTGCCGCCCCCATCATGCAACAGTACAATTGCACCAGGTTTTGCATATTTCAGCACATTTTTGACCAGCCCCGTAACTGGAGGCGAACGACGTTCAGCATCTCCCGATTGTTCTGACCACATCATGACAGCGTACTTCTTGTTTCTGGCATATTCGGCTAGTCCATTATTCAGAAAACCGCCAGGAGGACGAAATAGACTAGTTTTCTCTCCAGTAGTCTTGTAGATGATCTCTGCTGTACGATCGATTTCACTGGCCGCAGTAGCTAAGTCCATGTGACGATACCAATGATGCCATGTGTGATTACCAATTACGTGACCATCAGCAGCCACTTGCTTGGCAACTTGAGGAAAATATTTCACCATTTGCCCAATCATGAAGAATGTGGCTTTGACATCATTTTTCTTCAAAATTTCTAAAATCTGTGCCGTATTTTTGGGGCCAGGGCCATCATCAAAAGTTAGGGCGATAACTTTTTCATTCGGTTTTAGTTTCCCTTGATAAACGATTGTTCCCTGAAATGCCTTTGGCACTTCATTCATCTGGCCTGTTGCTGGAATGATATTCTGTGCATCTGCACTCATCAGTTTGTTATGACTCGCTTTAGCACTCTCGCTTTTTGGTTTTATAATTCCAAACAAATGCTCAAATCCGCTTGTGGTTAAAAGCAAGCTGATACATAGACTACTAGCACCAGTAACCAATGTAATAATTATTAGTTTTAGTAACAAAGATAATTTACGACTAGACACATTAAATCTCCTCAAATATTAGTTATTAGTTATTGGAGATTGGTTTCTCCCTGATGTTTCCATACCTTTACCCGGACTTGATATTACTCGTAGCCTGTTGTAATTAATATATCTACTGCTGAAAGAAAAAAGAAAACAATAAAATACCTTGAAACATTCCAGCTAAAGCTAAAGAATGTCTCAATTTAATCTGTACTAATTTGCTACTATTATTAATCTGAATAAAATAATACTCAGTAGATTTAGCTGACCAGTAGAGTCAGCAATGATAGCAGTATAACCGTAACCTGGACAAATGCTAGATAGTCATTGATTTACATAGTCGAGGACTTTGCAAGTGTCAATATTCGTTATTTGCTTGCGATCGCTTCCAGCGGGCGGTTACGCCATCGCAGTTTTTGCTTATCCTTGCCTAGAGAGGCAGAAGGTGAAAACCTACTACCTCATATCCTCTTCAATCTTCATCAAGGGCTGGGAAAGCTTCTTCAAGCTGCCACAACCGATCTTTATTTTCAACGAACCAAACACGAGTTTCTGGAGTTAATTTACTCCAAATGTCTTCAACAGGGATGTGAGGAGATGCATACTGGTACTGCTGACCAAGTGATTTGAGATTGTCCGCTACATCACGGGGAATTCCGAATTGTTCCCAGTCAACTGTTATATGTCTTCCCGAAACTCCGGCTGTGGGGTCGAAAACCAATTGTGCCGATCTGACTAAATCAGCAAAGTGTTTCGGTTTGAGTTTGGTGATTTCCTGAAGTTGGAGTGATTCGTTATGCTCTTGAGACATGATCGCCGCAGTGGTAAAGATTAGTGATTCAGTTGAACTTACTGCCAGAGATTTTTATCCCAATATTTTTACTTTAGCGCAGACCCATTAACTCGATCGTGACTTAACAAGACTTGGGGTTTGAGCAAATCGTTTGAGGTGAGCAAATTTACCACACATCTATCAGTAAAATGTCTAAGCTAGTAATGAAAAGTTTGTAGTAAGCACTAAAGTGCTTACTACGAAATGTTCTCAGCACTTATTTTAGTGACGAGTGTAGGAACGCTCAAAGCGAGTTTTGAGTGTATGAGCCATAACAGATATGACAATTGCTGCTATGGAAAGCGATATTGCTGCGATTTTGATTCTAGAATCATCTGCAAGTATCGCTACAGCAGCTAGAGCGATCGCTACTCCGATACAACTTTGTTTAACCCGATTTGTCACTTGATAAGCTCGATTGCAAGAACTACAAATAAGTGTGTGTCGTGAAAATCTATCTAGCAAAATCGGCTTTGAATTCAACTCGTCATTCTCAACATTTTTCCATGTAGAATAGCCTTGATAAAAAGGCAAAGATGACCCAAATTTATCTAGCCACTTACGGAACTCAATCACTAATGTGTCAGATGTTTTTAGCGGCAAATATAATTCTTTGAGACTTCTTCCCAAGCGCTCAATTTCTGCCTGTTGTCCCGCAATCAGAGGCAAATCCTGCTCCAATATTTTGTTTGTATTCAAGTGATCGAGCCAGCGCGGCCTCAGCTTGACTCCCCAAGTCATGAAATTACGATAACCTCTAGCTAAAAGACGGCATCGCCCTTTACCTAAAGGAATTGAATACAAAGCTAGTCCAAATGTCCAATCTTTTTTTTCAATATAAGCAGTGTTCAGCACAAGACTTGGAGCAACAAAATCAACATACTTCCAGGCTTCATTTGATTTGTTAGCTCCCCGCCACCTGCCTTTAACCCCCTGAACCGAATTCTCTAGCACTTCCATTTCTAGCGGTTGGGCATTTTTACGATTACCACCACCCCTAGTGCCATTATGGCTAATAGCAACATGAGCCGGATCGATAACATTTTCGACTAGATATGTTTGGTCATAAGGCAGATCCAATATAAAGTCTGCACACACAAATCCTGACTTATCTAAATCTGGCAAAATTGGAATAATTTCATCAACAGCAGTTTCTTTTTCGCCAGCCCATACCCAAATCATACCTTGGCGTTCCACAACTTTAAAGGATGGCACGCAAGCATTGACTGGAATTTTTGCATCTGTTGGTAATTGGGGAATGTGCAGACATTGACCATCACTGCCAAATTGCCAGCCGTGATATAAGCATTCAATTTTGCCGTCAATAATTTGTCCTTCAGAAAGTTTGGCTGTACGGTGAGGACAACGATCTGCTAAACAAATCAATTGTCCATCTTTGTCTTTGAACAAAACCAAAGGTTCATCGTACAGGGAAAAGCTATGAGGGTGGTTGGCAGGCAAATCTTTTACGAAGGTGACGGGATACCAGCATTGCCTCCAGTTAAATTCTTGCTTTTCCTCTAGTTTCTCAAAGGTAGAAGTTGGTGGTGTCGCCTGTAGTGTTTCTGTTTCTGATGACATATTTCTCTCCAGGTTTCTATTATTTTAGACTTTTGGATTGGTAAATCTTTAGTCCCATAGATAGAACATTTCTAGGGTAAAAATTAAAAAATCACTAAAGTAGAGCGGTGTAAATAATTCAAGGTTTGTAGCTTCAGCCCTATTATGAGGACTAAAGTCCTCTCTGCGAGACGCTTCGCGAACACTACAAACTAATCTCAATATCTTTTACATTAATTAATCTAGTTTTATTTATTCTCACCGAATTATTAATGGGCAAGCATTTTGAACAAGTCAAAGGTCATTTTGCTTGCGGAAAACACTGAAATGAGTAAGCAAACTGGGGTTTGAATAAGTCAAAGTTCGTTTTGCTTGCGGAAAACACCAAAATGAGTAAGCAAACACAGCTTTTGAATAAGTCAAACGTCATTTTGCTTGCGGAAAACACCAAAATGAGTAAGCAAACACAGCTTTTGAATAAGTCAAACGTCATTTTGCTTGCGGAAAACACCAAAATGAGTAAGCAAACACAGCTTTTGAATAAGTCAAACGTCATTTTGCTTGCGGAAAACACCAAAATGAGTAAGCAAACACAGCTTTTGAGTAAGTCAAACGTCATTTTGAGAAAGCATTTAAGTATTTTTAGCAAGTAAACGGGTATTTTTATAAAGAAATGAGGCTTTTTGTTGAAGAAGGCAGAAGGCAGGAGGCAGAGGGCAGAAGGGACAATTAAGAAGGGGATTCAGACCCCTCCTTAATTGGGGCCACCAAATCAGAGATTGTGGTGGGGGTCTTAAACCCTTACTCCCTCCGGTCGTGGCAGAGGGCAGAAAACAGTATTCCTTCTGCCTCCTGCCCTCTGCCTTTCTTGATAAAGTAATCAGCAAATATACTTGACGATTAAAAATAGCGTCGGTACAAATAAAGTAAACGCTCAAATCACTTAATAACTTTTCTATAACTTTCAATTAGTGATTTGTTTATAGAGGAAGGAATTGCCTCAGCTACTCATCTTCGATTAGAACTGTAACAGCAGCGATCGCAATCAACATTTCGTCATTTTTATCGTTGAGTTCGGGAATCGCCCGCCCCTGAACGATCATCCCGCCAGATTCTACGGTGAGGGTTTTTCGCCCAAATGGTAATACAGCGAGTACTTCTTCTTCTCTAACTTGTTCTGGGTATGGCACTGCCACTTGAACTTCTATAATCATTTGATTGGGATGACTTAAACCTGCAACTTCCCAAACACCAGGTAAGGCATTGTGAGCGATCGCATTTCGTACTGCCCTAGATGCTGCTACAGTCGGTTCTTGTCCATGCTGATCGATTCCCATCCCCATCTCAATAATCAATCGTTTACGCGCCATTAGCTACCTCCGGTAAATTTTGCACCTTTGACTTTATATAAATCAGGAGTCAAAAGCCAGCATCTAGAATTCTTTGAATACTGACTTCTAACTCCCCAAGCGAGAGAATTATATCTATGGCCTTCTAAAAAAGGAGGCAAAATTAGTGGTAGATTCTGATTATTGGAACTTATGCCGACTGAGGTGATTTAGACCATACGCTGCAAGCGACTCAAACGCTCGGAGTAACTTTTCATCACCTGTATCGCAAACATAGGTGTTTCCTGAACAGCAAAGAGAAACCCCTCTTCATCAAGGAAACCTAGTTTAGTATCCACCTTAGCAATAGCTGTGTAATTTCTATTTTTTTGCCCTACAAGTATCCCAGCACCAAAAACTTCGCCTGTTTCAATGGTTTCTACAACCTTGCCATTGACTACTATATCTACCTCTCCTTCCAGAATGCCGTACATATTATCACCAGACTGTCCTTCTTCAAAGATGACTTCACCTGCTGAGAATACTTTAGGATCGGGTTGTTTTTGAAAGATACTGACTGTTATTACAGGACTTAGCATTAGAGCAACCCCAAAATTTTTGGTTTTTAGACGAAACTTGTTGATAGCTTTAGGCGAACCCAGAAAAGTATACTACTTTCTGTCGATTAACTCTCAATCTCCGCAAAATTTCTGATTAATCGTCTATAAACCTCTCCCTGGTTTTACAATGCAAAACCGTCCCTCTCGCCCGTCGGAGAGAGACACTTTTACCCCACCCTAACCCTCCCCTTTCTAAGGGGAGGGAACTAGATTTTCTTGTTTCCCCCCAATGCATCGGGGGGATTAAGGGGGGTAATTCGACTTGTGTATACACGCCGAAGCGGAGAGGGACTGGGGGGAAGGTCAAATAATACTTATCAAACTCAGGTTAAAATAGTGAATTTTGGTTTTCAGGCTATCTTCTATAATTAATAAAACCTGCACACCTAATTCTAGGCATGAGACTGTGACCGAATCAGGAAGTTACAAAGATACTGTAAACCTACCCAAGACTAATTTTGATATGCGGGCAAACGCCATCAAGCGCGAGCCTGAAATCCAAAAATTTTGGGAAGAAAATAAAATTTACGATCGCCTCTTTGAAAATAACCCCGGCGAATTATTTATACTGCACGATGGGCCTCCCTACGCTAATGGCTCACTCCATATTGGTCATGCCTTAAATAAAATTCTCAAAGATATTATTAACCGCTACCAAATGTTACAAGGGCGTAAAGTTCGCTACGTTCCTGGTTGGGATTGTCACGGATTGCCAATTGAGTTAAAAGTTTTGCAGAACATGAAGTCAGCAGAACGGCAAAATTTAACGTCTTTACAACTGCGGCAGAAAGCAAAAGAATTTGGTCTAGCTACGGTAAATGACCAGCGCCAAAATTTTAAACGCTACGGTATTTGGGGGGATTGGGAAAACCCTTATCTAACTCTGAAGCCGGAATATGAAGCGGCTCAAATTGGCGTGTTTGGTCAGATGTTCTTAAAAGGCTACATCTATCGCGGTTTGAAGCCGGTTCACTGGAGTCCCAGTTCTAAAACCGCTTTGGCTGAAGCTGAGTTGGAATATCCAGAAGGTCACGTTTCCCGCAGTATCTATGCAGCTTTTGCAATCACAAGTTTGGCGGAAGCTGTAAAACCACTGTTGGCGGAATATCAATCAGATTTGGGCGTGGCTATCTGGACGACTACACCTTGGACAATTCCAGGGAATTTGGCTGTGGCGGTAAATGCAGATTTAAATTATGCAGTGGTGGAAGTTTCTCGCCCAGAGGGGGAGGCGCAGAGTAATTTCAAATACCTAATCGTTGCTGCTGATTTAGTAGAACGTTTATCTTCAACGTTGGGAGTTGAGTTAACTGTAAAAGCCACGTTCAAAGGGAATGATTTAGAACATACTACTTATCGTCATCCTCTATATGACCGCGAAAGTCCGATTGTCGTCGGCGGTGATTACATTACTACTGAATCGGGTACGGGATTAGTGCATACTGCTCCCGGTCATGGTCAAGAAGACTACATTGTTGGTCAACGCTACGGTTTGCCTATCCTTGCACCAGTAGATGACAATGGCAATTTTACCGAAGAAGCGGGACAATTTGCGGGGTTAAATGTTCTGGGTGATGGGAATCAAGCGGTAATTGATGCATTAAATGCGGCTGGTTCTTTGTTGAAAGAAGAACCATACCCCCACAAATATCCTTATGATTGGCGGACGAAAAAGCCAACGATTTTCCGCGCCACTGAACAATGGTTTGCTTCGGTGGAAGGATTTAGAGAAGAAGCATTAAAGGCGATCGCCACGGTAAAATGGATTCCAGCCCAAGGTGAAAATCGCATCACGCCAATGGTGGCGGAACGTTCCGATTGGTGTATCTCTCGTCAACGCGCTTGGGGTGTACCCATTCCCGTTTTCTACGATGAAGCCACGGGAGAACCACTGCTGAATGAGGAAACTATTAACTACGTCCAAGCAATTATCGCTGAAAAAGGTTCCGATGCTTGGTGGGAACTTTCGGTTGAGGAGTTATTACCCGAATCCTATCGTAATAATGGCAAGTCTTACCGCCGGGGTACAGACACAATGGATGTATGGTTTGATTCTGGCTCATCTTGGGCAGCTGTCGTTCAACAGCGTCCAGAGTTACGCTACCCAGCTGACATATATTTGGAAGGTTCCGACCAACATCGCGGTTGGTTTCAATCCAGTTTGCTCACCAGCGTAGCAGTAAATGACATTGCGCCTTACAAAACTGTGCTAACTCACGGCTTCGCTTTGGATGAACAAGGGCGAAAGATGAGTAAGTCAGAAGGAAATGTGGTTGACCCAAATACAATCATTGAAGGCGGAAAAAATCAAAAAGTAGAACCGCCTTACGGTGCAGATGTATTGCGATTGTGGGTATCATCGGTTGACTACTCCGGCGATGTTCGCATTGGCAAAAACATCATCAAGCAAATGAATGATGTTAGAGGCAAAATTCGCAATACGGTGCGGTTTTTGTTGGGTAGCTTGGATGATTTTGACCCGGAAAAAGATGCAGTTCCCTTCGAAGAATTGCCAGAACTTGACCGTTATATGCTGCACCGCATCACCGAAGTATTTGAAGAAGTAACCGAAGCCTTTGAGAGTTTCCAATTCTTCCGCTTTTTCCAAACAGTGCAGAATTTCTGCGTGGTGGATTTATCCAACTTTTATTTAGATGTTGCCAAAGACAGGCTGTACATCAGTGCAAAAGATGCTTTCCGCCGTCGCAGTTGTCAAACGGTGCTGAAGATAGCTTTAGAAAATTTAGCACGAGCGATCGCACCAGTGTTATCTCACACTGCCGAAGATATCTGGCAATATTTCCCTTACAAAACACCTTACAAATCGGTATTTGAAGCCGGTTGGGTACAGGTTGAAGAAAAATGGCGTAATCCAGAGTTAGCGGAATTTTGGGAAACGCTGCGACAACTTCGCACCGATGTGAATAAGGTGTTAGAACAAGCCAGGATAGAAAAACTCATTGGTTCTTCCTTGGAAGCCAAAGCTTTGATTCATATACCTCACAAACAATTAGGCGATGCTATCAAAGCCTTTAACCCGGTTAAAGGTAACGGGATTGACGAACTGCGGTATTTATTGCTGACTTCCCAAGTGAAATTATTAGATTCTGCTGAGGGTTTGCAAGGATTAGAATATACAGCACAGACAGAAGACTGGACAATTGCTGTAGTAAAAGCAGATGGGCAAAAGTGCGATCGCTGTTGGAACTACTCTATTCATGTGGGAGAATCAGCAGAACATCCCCTAATTTGCGAACGATGCGTTGCAGCCTTAGCTGGAGAATTCTAAAAGCAAAAATCCCACAGTAGGAGTGAAAAAGAATATAGAGACGAGCAGTGCTAAGTCTCTATTAGGGTTCTGTATAACGCCTATTTAATTTCTGGAAATATTTTTTTAGCTTGATGAAGTCCGCATAAGCGGACTTCGCTTGTATAGCTAGTGTTCTGTCCCATTAATTTTGATGGGTGAATCAAATTTCAAATTCTCTTCTTTCCTTCTTCCTTCGTGTACTTCGCGCCTTCTCTGCGAGATGCTACGCGTAGCTTCTCCGTGGGAGTATGCGGTTCGTTCTCTTGGCCCTGAAATGTAATGAGACAGACTACTAGTACAGCACGGCTTAAATAAACATACCATTTCAAATGGCGCAAGAAGCTCGGAATACAATTCTTTTGACTTTTGACTTCCGCCTTGCGGTACTAGTCATTACCAGAAATTACGCAACTTGCACAAAGTTAAATATGTGATTAAATCAGGTTGCAGTCAGCGACTGAAAAAAGATTTTATGTAATACGCATTATAGTTATCTCGTATTATGTAGAAGTTCTAAGTGTAATATACTTTTACATAAAAAATTTGGGTATTATCACTGAATCTTCGTCAGTATTTTCACTGTATTATTTTCAATTAAGGAGCCAAACCAATAGATTGTTAAGAAAATCTAAAGGTATGGATTAATACGTAGAATTTAGTTTAAAACATCCATTAACTCAATCAAAATTTAACAGATACAAAGATATGTCAAATAAAGTTGCTAAAGAATTGGCTGATTTTCTGATGCAAATAGAACAGCGATCGCAGCTTCATGCAGGCTATCCATATAATTTAAGTTGTGATTATAGTGCGATCAGCAAATTTTTCAATTTTCTATTAAATAATGCTGGAGATCCATATATTGAACCAGATTTTGGTCTCCATTCTCGTAAATTTGAGCAAGAAGTATTATCTTTTTTTGCCCACCTGTACAAAATTCCAGAAAATCAGTTTTGGGGTTATGTTACTGCTGGCGGAACTGAAGGTAATTTATATGGAATATTCTTAGCAAGAGAAATCTATCCCGATGGCATTCTTTACTCATCACAAGACTCTCATTACTCCATACCAAAAGCAGCAAAACTATTCCGCATCAAACATAATATTGTTAACTCACAAATTAATGGAGAGATGAATTATGAACATTTTGAAAAACTTGTTAGCGAAAATCGGAATTATCCTGCGATCGTCAATTTGAATATTGGGACTACTGTCAAAGGTGCAATTGATAACTTAGACAAAGTTCTCGAAATCTTAGAACGCAATCAGATTAAAGATTACTACATTCACTGTGATGCTGCACTTTCAGGATTAATATTACCCTTTCTAGATGGCGCTCCACAAGTTAACTTTCAAAAACCCATAGATAGTATAGCTATTTCTGCTAAATTCATTGGTTCTCCCTTACCTTGCGGTGTAGTTTTAACCAAGAAAAAATGGGTAGAAAAAGTTGAAACAGAAATTGAATATATTGGTTCATCAGATACAACAATTCTGGGTTCTAGAAACGGTCATACCCCTCTGATTCTCTGGTATGCAATACAAACAAGAGGTTATGATGGATTAGCCAAAGAAGCAAAAACCTGTATAGATAATGCTCAATATCTTTTCCAACAACTTAAAATCAGAGAATATCCATGTATGCTCAATAAATTTTCCAATACCGTAGTATTTCAAAAACCTTCTCAAAAATTAATTAAAAAGTGGCAGTTAGCAATTTATGAAAATTGGGTACACATCGTAGTCATGCAAAATATCGAGCGGCACAAAATTGATACTTTTGTTAACGAGCTTTTGTTAGAAGAAGGGTTACTTGATAACGTAGAAAATTTCCAGCTACAGTCAGCGCTACACTAAAAATAAATTGGCAAGTGAAATTTATTGCCCAGGTTGAAAAGTGTTTCTCTAAACAGAATTTGCTCCCAAGATTTTATCTTTTTAAAAAGTTTTTTCCGCACAAGTTAGCAGCAAGTAGTATTTCTACTTCTGCCCGTTCCATAGGTGGTAAGAAGAAATACCCTTGCCCATAATCACATTGTAAAGCCTTCAATTGCGCTAATTGGTCTAAAGTTTCTATGCCTTCTGCTGTTACAGACATATTTAAATTATGGGCTAATGTCACAATCGCGCGAATAATTTCTAAGTTTTCTCCTCGACTACCTATACTAGTGACAAAAGAGCGGTCAATCTTAATGGTTTTGATTGGTAGGCGATGTAGATAACTCAAAGATGAATAGCCAGTCCCAAAATCATCCATGTGCATCTCGACATTCAGCGCTGTTAACTGGGAAAGGACGGTGGTAGCTAATTCAAAATTATCCATCAACAAGCTTTCAGTAATTTCCAATTTCAAATAGCATGGCTCAAGTCCAGTTTGCTGCAAAATATGTTTAACCTGTTTAAACACATCAGGTTGTGTGATTTGCTTACCAGAAAAATTTACGCTAATTGTCAGAGGTTGTGAGATAGGAAATTGTTTATGCCATTTCTGCATTTGGTAACAGGCTTCATAAAGCACCCATTGTCCGATACTAATAATCATGCCAGTTTCCTCAGCCAAAGGAATAAAATCTTGAGGGGAAATAAGCCCTCGTTCTGGATGATACCAACGTATCAGTGCCTCAAATCCAATAATTTTGCCAGTTTCTAGTGAAATAATTGGCTGGTAATCAAGGCGAAATTCTTCTTGCTTGAGCAGCGCATTTCGCAGAGCAGTTTCTAACTCTAAGAGTAAAGCTGCACCCTCGTGCATCTTTGGATCAAAAACCTCATAACGTGCTTTACCAAGTGATTTAGCACAATACATTGCCACATCAGCATCGCGTAGAATCTGCGCTGCTTGCTCATAATCTGCTCTACTTAAAGCAATGCCAATACTAACATTAGTAAACACCCGATGCTCATTTAATTGAAATGGCAAAGCTAGCACCTTTTTAATTCGCTCGGCCACCTGTATTGGGGTGTTAATATCCTCAATTTCGTCAATTAAGATTGTGAACTCATCTCCGCCAAAACGAGCAACTATGTCTCCGCCTCGCAGAACTGACTTTAGCCGATGAGAAATTGCAATCAAAAGTTGATTTCCTAGTAGATGTCCAAGGCTGTCATTAACAACTTTAAAGCGGTCTAGGTCTAAGAAGAGTACAGCAAATAAATAATTATTTTGCTGTTTACCCTGTTCTATTGCCTGCTGCACCCGCTCCATAAATAATCGTTGATTAGGTAATCCAGTTAGCCCATCATGAAGACTATTGTGCAGTAATTGTTCTTGTGCTTCTTGACGTTTAACAATGTCTTGTTGAAGTTGTTGATTAACTCTAATCAGTTCAATAGTGCGTTCTAGCACCAACTGCTCAAGCTGATAACGATACTGGACTAATTCTTCTTCTGCTAGCTTTCGTTTAGTGATATCACGAACAATCACAATATACTCCCGTAGCAGAGAATTAAATGGCTGTGAAATCGTCGATTCAACAATTCGCAAACCTTGGTTAATTTTCAAGCTTTGCTCACTCCGAGTAGACCATTGCTCCGGTTTACCGCGATAGCATATTAGAAGTTGACTCAAGTTTTGTCCAAGCAGCTGCTGAACACTTGTCTGAAATAATTCTTCAGCAGCAGCATTTGTCTGAGAAATTGTCCCGTCTTCATCTAATACTAAAACAGTATCGGGAACGGTATCGAGAGTAGTGATAAATAGGTTTCTTGCTTGTTTGCGTGCTTCATCAATAGCAATAATTTGTGGTAAAGTTGTCCAGCAAGCGATCGCAACCCCTGTAAAAGAAAGCGTCACTAATAAAATCGCTAAAAAAGAATGTTGAGGATTACTAGAAAGTCTATCTAAAAAATCGCGAATAACCCAACTGATTGTGGCAGTAATACAAATTAATGATACTAAAACAATCACTTGTAATACTACAAAATCTGGATTATTTCTACTAGACTTAGTATCGTAACGCTGTGTCCACCAAGTTGGGTGTAAAGGTGCAAATCTTAAGCGGCGTAGTAATAAATCTCCGAGCATCAAAATAATGGGTAATAATAATCCCACTAAGAAATCTCTCCAGTTCCAAGCTAAACCTCCCACTATTAGAACTACTGCTTCTATCAAGAAAAACCCAAGCGACAACCAAGGCCATAACACGTAAGGTTTACCACGGCACATCCATAATCCCAGATGTAGACCCATAATAGACATGAGATAACAGGTGCCTGCTACTGTGACAAGTTGAGATATATTTCCCAAATTTAGACAAAGCAAACTGAGTAGAAAGGTAACTAAAATAGCAGGGACAAGGACACCTTGACGGGAAACTAATGCAAATATAGGAGCAAGCTGTCTGTCTAAGGCAAGCTGATATAATATCCGAGGAGAATTAGAAACTGCTGTAGCAGAACTTAGAAGGCAAGATATAGTAATCAGAAGTGTTACTAAAAAGGAGGTAGATTCACCCCAAAAAGGTTTAGAAGCCGCTACCAGATTTAAGAATACATCGTCACCTATTGTTGAATTGGGAGCAGAACACATTAATACCCAAGAACCACCTAGAAACACCGGAGGAATTAACCAAGCAGCTACGGTTAAAAACTTTAAAGTTTTATATGGGTGGCGACTATCAGCAACAAAAGAAGAAGTGGTTTCACAAGCATAAATTGAATAGCTAGCTAGAAAAAACCACTTTGCCCATTCTTGAAAGCTCAAGTTATGTGTGCTAATTGGGAGAAAATTAAAATTAGCAGATGAGAAGGTTAACCATAATACGCCTTGGACACAAAACACTAACAGTAATAAAATTGCTGGAAATACAAAAAATAAATGTAGGAGCGCCAAAGCACGGGTGCCACTGAACGCTAAAATGAATGGAATGGCTGTAAATAAAACTTTTAAGAAAGTTTCTGGACAATAAAGACCTAATGTTTCAAAATTGACTTTAATTAAGTTAGTGAGAATAATCGCATACAGTGCTGGTGCTGCTGCCCAGCTAAAAAAGTATCCTAATGCTACGTAACGGCCTAAGCTAGGAAATTTCTTTAATAACCTTGTGGTATAGTTTGGTGTCCCTCCAGCAACATCTAACCAATGTCTACCTAGACTTTGTACTTGCAAGTTAAGCAAAAAGGAAATAATCGTGCCAAAAAACCAAACTAAGATAGCTTTTGGGCCTAACGCTGCATGAATGATGGGGGCAGTACCAATCCATCCAACATGACCAGTTAACCCGAAGCCCCAGGTTTCGAGATAACTTAGAGTCCGTGGTAGGCGCATTAGCAAGTGTTGATTGTTCTCCGCCCGTGCAGAATCATTACTAACCATTGTTTCTTAGTGAGATTTACTGACCTTTTCACTCAATAGCTGAATCTCACCGATTATAGCTTCCGTATAACTGCTGAACTTTAGAAAAGGATAACTCATTTGTCACTGAATTGTGAATTTTAGATTTTAGATTTTAGATTTACCCCATACCTAAAGCCTTTTTCTGCAAGAAAGAATTTTAACTTTGGGATTTGAGATTTGTTCCACGTAGCTTGTTTCTCACGGAGTAAATATAAATTCTCTTTCTTTAGACCTTTGTGAAAATCGAAAGGTTCAGATTTCTGACTTAATTTAATAGACAGCTCCAGAAATTAATTATTCATTGCCTGAAACCCTTGTAAAGACGTAGCATTGCTGCGTCTTTACAATTCATATCTCTAATTTAATAAATCAGAAATTATGTTGTTCATCAATGATTAAGTAGGGCTATAGCTTTTGCAACAACTCCTGAGTTAATTGCAAGAAAGCTTTTGAACCTGCTGATTGAGGAGCAATTAAAACAGCTGGCATAAAACTATCAACAGCCTTAGCAACGTTGACATCAACTGGTATTTGTACTTTGCAAATTTTTTCGACACCAAAATCTTCTACAACGCGGTGCATTACTTGTTTATAGTATCTCCCCGTGAGCAGGTTAGCGCTAGACATACTAAATACAATTCCCAACATTTTTATATCTATCTTGGTTTCATGTCCGTGACTATCTTTTAATTGGGCAATCCGTCTTTCTAGGAGTTGAATACCTACTACAGATAATGGTTCTGGTTTCGCAGGGAGTATGTAGAAATCACTAGCGGCTAAAGCGCTACGAGTCAATAGATTATAGCCAGGGGCGCAATCGAGAAGGATAAAATCATATTCTTGACGTACTGGTTTTAAGATGTTATTAATTAAGACCCTTTCAAAGCGATTCCAAATCGTTTCAAAGTCCTGTTCGCCCAAAGCAGTTGCTTGCTGATGCAGCATTTCTGAAACAACAAATTCATCATATAAATCGATGTCTCCTGGCAATAAATCTAGTCCGGGAAGATTACAAACCTGGGATTGAATAATATCCTGAATTGTAAGTTTTGCTTGTGGGTCTGGATTGATAACTTCGTCTATCAGATACCTAAATGTCTTACTTTGTTTCCGACGCTTGGCAAAATCTAAAGGCGACATCAAGCTGAGTGTGGCACTAATTTGGCTGTCTAAATCAAGGACAAGCACCCGCTTGCCATGATTTTTAGCTAAACAGGTAGCTAAGTTGACGGTGAGGGTGGTTTTACCAACACCACCTTTCATATTGGCAGTAGCAATTACATATCCCATTGATTGAGTCCTCTATTGACGCATTCCCACTAGTACCGCAAGGCGGAAGTCAAAAGTCAACTGATTTTGGATTTTAAATTTTGGATTTTGGATTGATCCCGACCACAAGGGTCAACTGATTTTGAATTGACGATTTTGGATTTTGGATTAAAAAATTCTCAATCTAAAATCTAAAATTGGCACGGTCAAAAGTCAAAATGAATACAGCGTAAGAGTTTCGTTGATTTGGAATGGGTGGTTTATTTACGCCGTGATGTACTAGTCTGTCAAGAAATAATTGAGAGGTGCGGATTGTTTGTAGTTAGCGTTAAAGCACAAACTACGAACCTAACGCGGTGTGCAACTTTCTCTCAAACCTAACCCCCAGCCCCTTCCCTACAAGGGAAGGAGAGCAAGACTTAAAGCCCTCTCCCCGCTTGCCTAACGGCAGGCTGACGCCAACGGGGAGAGGTTTAGAGAGAGGTTTCAAGAATAAGTCGCACATCGCACAACCTATCAAATCAAACTTGACAGACTAGTAGGTAGCGTACACCTCTGCTGATATTTTAAATCTTCCATTAAATTTAATATTTTCGGAAATTCAAAAGAGTGATTTCAGCGATGTTTACTCGATTGAGGCAGCAATATGTAGTTGGATCTCTTTACCTGGAATCCAGCTAACAGCCTTCTTTACTCCATAATGGCAATGTTTGGCTTAATGCCGTAACAGCGATCGCTCTTATCAAAGCAATTATAGAGGTATTGACAAATACAGTAGCCCTAAATCAATTGTGAGAAAATAATAGTGTTGTGAATATCACTAAGTATTGGGTGCAAAATGTGGATGCATTTGCTAATTGAATTGAACGAAGCGGATTGATAATTTCGTGAAATCAAAGGCGCATTTACACACAAACTTATAAGGTAATTAAAATGACTTACGATTCAGAAGATGTAGAACAAATCCTGCAAAAAGCACTCACTCGTAAAGACAAAGGTGAATTTTCACGAGAACAGCTTTTAGAAATGGCATCTGAGTTAGGTATTTCTTCTAATATTTTGGAAGCAACTGAACAAAAGTGGTTGGCTCAACAAGAAGAGAAACGTTTACGACACAAATTTAATACTTTCCGACGCAGAGCCTTTTGGACACACTTTGTTTCTTTCCTAGCGGTGAATTTATTCCTCATTCTCTTAAATTTAATCACTAGTCCTAGTTATTTTTGGGCTATTTTCCCAGTATTAGGATGGGGGTTAGGATTATTTTTTCATTGGTGGAGTGTTTATCAGAGTAAATCAGAGGATTACGAGATCGCTTTTCAGAAATGGCGTACACAAATTTAACTTCTCCTTTAACGATCAATCTTAGATATTCAGCGATCGCTATTATCCTAATTTGTGCCTCCTTCTAGATAAAATCTTCCCATAAACAACTCACATTCACCGCCAGGGGTGAGTGTGAGCTTTGTAATTTATAGGGAATTGCCTCTGACATCGCAAAATAGGTAAATTTGGGCAACCTTAAACTTGAGGAGTTGTGTAATCACGCCCTTTGATCCTTATCCTTGTGCTTGCCAATTTGCCAAAATAGAGCTGTAGGCTAGAATAACTACGCTTTAAGAAGCTTGATTGCCTAAACTCAGGAGCAAGAGTCGGCTGGTTAATAAGATAAAAGGAAGGGAATATGGATAACAACAACTGGTTGCAACAGCTAATGATGGTAGGCCTTGGTACAACGTCTATAGTCGCAGAAAAACTGCGGCAAGTCAGCGATGATTTAGTCAAAGACGGTAAACTCAATCCTGAGCAAGCCAAGGCGGTAATAGATGATATTGCCCAGCAGTTAAAGTCGGAACAGGGAAACTTCGATGTGCAAATGCAACGGCAAATGCGAAATATGATGCAGGATTTGGGGGTGGCTCGCCAGTCAGAAGTGGACGAGTTGAGGGGTAGAATTGACCGTTTAGAGCGGCAATTGCGCGATTTAGAAAATAAGCTTTGGCGTTAGAATGTCCTTTGTGATTTAAACTAAATGTGTCCTGTTGGTAATCTTTTTGCCAGGATACCTAAGTAAGGAGAACTGATTTTGAAACCAATTTTCCTCAGCGTGGCGTTCATGCTGGTGTGTGTTGTGCTTTTGGTTGTGGGGCAAGTAGGAAGTAAACAGAATACTGCCATTGCTGCCGAGTTAACCCAAACGCCGCCAGTATCCACAACTGTAACTGAAAACAATATCTTAATTGCGAGTAATACTATGTCTGATGCTAATGCCGTAACCACTCCCTCTGGATTAAAGTATGTGGAGTTAAAAGAGGGGACTGGGGCGACTCCTAAACCTGGACAAACGGTTGAAGTTCACTATGTCGGCACTCTAGAAAATGGTACTCAGTTTGATAGTTCACGCGATCGCGGTCAACCCTTCAGCTTTAAAATCGGTGCTGGACAGGTAATCAAAGGTTGGGATGAAGGACTTAGCACTATGAAAGTAGGCGGTCGTCGTCAGTTAATCATCCCATCGGAGTTAGGCTATGGCGCTCGTGGTGCTGGTGGCGTAATTCCACCCAATGCAACTCTAATTTTTGATGTGGAATTGCTGGGAGTTAAGTAAAAACTAGAGTATTGGGCATTGGGCATTGGGCATTGGCTTCTCTTAGTCCCCCATTCCCAGTCCCCAATTCAATGGCTAAATTTTTAAATTTTGAAACTTTGTAAATTGTGGATTAAACAAAAGTTTCGCAGTACCTGTAGGGCCATTGCGATGTTTAGCTATAATTACTTCTGCAATGCCGCGATCGGGAGTATCGGGAGAGTAATATTCATCACGGTATAACATTATTACTAAATCAGCATCTTGTTCAATGGAATTGTGAACAATAATATTATTTGCAACAAAATTATGCAAACCAGGAACGGTGAGGTCAAACACTTCTTCCTCGCCACTATATTCAATTGAAAGTATCTCATCCCAATAAACATCACTTGTGGCAAGAGTAATCAGTTTAGATGATTGAACAACGTTGCTGACTTTTAAATGTCCTAATAATGCAACTTCCGCATAAGTCATGCTTTGTTTATCAGAACTAGGGAGATGTCTTGGTAAACATAGATGTTGTTTAGGAGTTAATTCATCAAGTCTTTCCCAGCCATTAATTGTTAAAAACTTGTGATTACCTGTGGCACGGATTTTTCGACCCAATCGAGTTGTTAAAGTAAACAGAGGCTTTACACCGGTGGAAAAAGCATTGCTAACAATTGCTTTTTCTAGCTGCATTGTAGCTTCGTTCAACGCCCAAACTCCAAAACCAGATTTACCTGCTAATTCCCTAATTGGTACTTGCAGTCCTGAAGCAGCTAATGTCACCAGACTATCGCCTGCTAAACAACCGGATTCTCTCAAATCTGATAACATCGGACGCTTGTTAGTACGCGCTTCCACTCCTCGACTTAACTGAGATAAGGCAATAACTGGTACAGATAATTCCCGCGCTAAACCTTTGAGTTGTCGCGTAATTTTTGATAATTCTTGTACGCGATTATCACCTGCTCCTTCCATCAATTGCAAGTAATCTATTACAATTAATCCTAATTCAGTTCCAATTTCAGCTTGCAGTCTTCTTGATTGACTACGCATTTGTGTAACTGTAATATTCGGCGTGTCATCAATATAAATTGGCATCTCAGAAAGGATACCAATAGCACGGCTTAAAGGTTCCCACTGCGTTTGACTCAGGCGGCCAGTTCGCAAATAACTACTTTCAATTTGCGCTTCGCTAGCTAATAAACGTTGCGTCAGTTGCTCTTTTGACATTTCTAAGCTGAAAAAAGCAACTGGTAATTTATAAGAAGCGGCGATATTATGAGCAAGGTTTAAGCAAAATGCTGTTTTTCCCATTGATGGGCGGCCCGCGATAATAATCAAATCAGAACGCTGAAAGCCGCTGGTCATTGCATCTAAATCGTAAAATCCGCAGGGAATTCCAGGTAAGGCAATACCTTGGTTTCTATCTTCAATATCCTGGAAATTATTAATTAGAGTATCAGAAATGTGAACTAAACCCGATTGGGGACGCTCTTGAGTAACACCGAAAACTTTCTGTTCTGCCTGATCTAAAACTTGTGGTAACTCGGTTTCTGTCTCGTAACCAAGATGTACAATTTCATTCCCAGCTTTAATTAACTGTCGCCGCAGGTATTTTTCCATGACTAACCCTGCTAAGGCGTCGATGTTAACGGCTGACACTGTACGGTCTACCAGAGTTGCTAATTTATTTCTACCACCAATGCGGGGAAGCAAATCATGGTCAGTCAGCCAACTTGTAACTGAGAGTAAATCTGTGGGTTTACCTTGAGCGTGGAGCCTCACAGCAGCTTGATAAATATCTTTGTGAGCGCTAATGTAAAAAGCTTCGGGAAGAAGGCGATCGCTAACTCGACTAATCGCTTCTGGATCTAGCAAAATACCCCCCAAAATCGCTTCTTCCGCCTCAATATTTTGTGGTGGGAGGCGTAGTTTACCGCCGTAGGCATCGCTACCATCGCCTTGAAAACTCAATTCTTCAGCCATAAACGATTTTAGTTTTGAGATTTTGCGAGAGACGCGATTAATCGCGTCTGTACAGGAGTTTGGAGTTTGTATTTACCCCTACTTTCCCTGCTTCCTATGCTCCCACTGCTGTCTCCTAGCTAGCTACGACTTGAATATCGACTTGCGCCGCTACTTCCGAATGCAGCTTGATTTCGGCTTGATAAGTACCAAGGTGGTTAATATCGGGGATGGTAATTCCACGCCGATCGATTTCTTGACCAGTGGCTGCCTTAATTGCATCTACAACATCTTGGGTGGTGATAGTACCGAAAATTGCTTCGTTTTCACCAACTGGCTTGGCAATTGTCAAGCTGCCAACTTTTTCTAAAGATTCTTTTTGCTCAAGAGCTTGTTGTCTGAGTTCTAATTGCCGTTGACGCTCTTGCTCGCGACGGCGTTCTACTTGCTTGAGAATACCAGGAGTGGCATTGGTTGCCAATTTCTGGGGAATCAGATAGTTACGAGCGTAGCCAGGAGCTACTTCCACTAAATCGCCAGATTTTCCTAGCTTGCTGATATCCTGATTTAAAACTAACTGCACACGTTTCGCCATCGTTTTTCGTTTTTCCTGTAAAATCTGATTAATTTGGGTGGGTTTGGGCAGCATAGCTCACTAAAACAATGCTGTTAGCAGTAGCGGGGCCTTGAGCCAGTGCTGTTGCGGTAGCAGGGCGTTGAGCCAGTGCGGAGTCAAGAGTCCTGAATAACTAGTGTTTTTTCAGAACTTAGAACTCCTGAAATGAGTATATTTTCCCAAGTAGCTTTGCCCATACCTTAAAGCTTACAGATCCTAGCGAAAGGAAGGGTGCGATCGCAACTATTAGCGCTAGAAAGTTGGAGGAATGGGGGATGAGGGAGCAGGGGAGAAAAATCAATGCCCAATGCCTAAAAGTTATTTTTCATTTCCCGTATCCGCGCAAAGGTTTGCACTCCATCGCTACCTTTAACAGTTGATTGTAAGGATGGCTGATCCCAACGTAAAAAAGGATTGGTTCGCTTCTCAACTCCCAGCAGCGAGGGTATAGTAGCTTCTCCTCGACTACGGTAAGCCTTCACCTCATTGAAGCGTTTTTGTAAGTCGGCATTGTCGCCATCTACAGTTAGGGCAAATTGCAAATTTCCTAAAGTGTATTCGTGGGCACACCAGATACGCGTATCATCTGGTAGATAGCGCAGTTTGGTTAAAGAATCCACCATTTGGGTTGGTGTTCCTTCAAACAAACGACCGCAACCGCCAGAAAATAAGGTATCACCACAGAATAAATCGCCTGTCTCACCAGCTTTTTCGGGGGGAAAGTAGTAAGCGATGTGAGCGCGGGTATGTCCGGGGACAAAAATAACTTCAGCTATGCGATCTGCAAACTGGACGCGATCGCCTTGTTGCAAAAACACCTGCTGTCCGGGAATTCGCCCGCGATCTTCGACGCCACCGTAGACTGTTAGTTGCGGGAAGTGTTCTATTAATTGCTGATTGCCACCTACATGGTCATTGTGGTGGTGTGTGTTGAAAATCGCTACCAACTCAACTTTTAACTGTGCAAGTTGCTTTAGTACTGGTTCAGCCTCTGCTGGATCTACAACCGCAGCAATTTGTTGCTGGCGATCCACCAGCAAAAATATGTAGTTATCCGAGAGTGCCTCAAGCCTGATTACTTGCATTAATATCTCCCTTTCAAGATAAGTACTTTGGAATTTATCAGCAATCTTAAATATCTCAGTGAGAAAAGGTTGAGAAAGTCCATAAATACTATGATAGTACACAACCGTAATAATACTTAAGAATATGATAAGTAACTATAAATTATGATTTGGGTATATCAGTAAAATTTCTCTGGGAGGAAGTGTAAAAGCTAAGTTAGATTTATTCTGTTCTTTTTGTCCTAAATTGTCTTTTTTACTCAAAAACACCAAATCAGTCATCGAAAATTTTATTTGTACATACTAACTATTAATACGGATAATACGGAATTTTATAGATTCACTTTGGGTTATTTATAAAAGATAGATGTTAATAACGATTAAATAGAGCAATCAATCGTGGTAAAAAAAGATGAGCTTTCCAATTTTTTCTTTGCAGGTTCATAAATGAAGCTAATCCATACAACTAGCTGGTATTTTCCTGATACATCAGCCGGTGCTGAAGTATACTTAGATTCACTACTGCATGGCTTACAAGTACATGGACTAGAAAGTATTGTTGCTGCTCCTAAACAAGGTACAGAAGAAGATAGCTACGAATACAATGGCATCTCAGTTTATCGTTATCCTGTTTTTCCCAACCCCAGTAAGATAGAGGTACACAAGCAGCTACCCCACGGCGGCTTTAAAACTTTTGCTAATTGGCTAGAAAACAATCGAGCCGATGTATATCATCAACATTCTTGGCGATTTGACTGCGGTTTACATCACCTTGCTCTCGCCCGCCAGTTAGGGATGGCTACTGTAGTCACCGTCCACATACCTGAGCCTATATGTCTGCGTGGTACAATGATGCGCTGGGGTGAAGAACCTTGCAATGGGCTGATTGACTCTGTTAATTGTAGTCAATGCTTGGGAGTAGCAAAACAAGTATCGCCTTGGATGCTCAAGGCTTTTAGTCAAGTTCCCTTGGATGTTGGCATAGCAGCAGAAACAAAATTACTTACCTCTAAAAATTTCAAGCTGCGTCTACTTGGTAAAACTCTTGGTATTCCTACCCTAGTGTCTCAACATAGACGTAATTTGATGCAACTAGCAAAACTAGCCGATCGCATTGTTGTAACGAGTAATTGGCAATACAATGCTTTTGTTGCAAACAAGGTTCCTCCCGAAAAACTTACTGTCTCTCGACAAGGTGTTGCTAATACTTTCAAACGTGAAGTAACACCAAATAAACTACAAAACTCTACATTAAAAATCGGCTTTTTGGGCCGCTGGCAAGAAACTAAAGGGGTACAAGTTTTAGTAGAAGCCGTACATAGTCTACCGAATGATGTACCTGTAGAGTTAATTCTTCATGCTACTCATCCGGGAAAATACGGTGCTGCCAATCGTGAAAAAGTTATGGCGATCGCATCTCGCGATCGCCGGATTCGGATTGCTGAACCACTTGCACGCGAAGCAGTACCAGAGGCATTAGCCGGTTTCGATATACTAGCAATACCATCGCAGTGGTTAGAAACTGGGCCCATAGTTGCTTTAGAAGCGCAAGCTATGGGCATTCCCGTACTAGGTTCAAATTTAGGAGGAATTGCTGAGTTAGTCCGTCATGGGATCGATGGTTGGTTAGTTCCAGCCAAGGATGTCCAAGCATGGGCTGAAGCGATCGCAACTTTAGCCAAAGACGGCGATTTACTAGCTAAATTACGTCAAGGTATCCAGCCAGTACGTACAATGGATACTGTTGCTTCAGAGATGCTGACACTTTACCATGAAATATTAAAAATCCCTCAGAAAAACTTTGTATCTTGATGGATTGACACCTAATTTATTTAGTTGCTCCAGCTCCTACAAAACAAATTAAATTAATATTTGCAGATTTAGCAACAGTTGACAAATCCTTGAAAAATTAAATAATAACCAGTATAAAAATAGTGAGAAAATTTTATAAAATATCCTTGTTGGTTTCAGATTTATCAAGTGCAGCGATTCTGCGTGCATACTTGATAGCAAAAGCTCTCAATCAGTTAGGATATGAAGTTGAAATTATGGGTTTTTTATTTGGAAATAACTTCTATTTAAATTTACCATCCGAATTCAACGTTTATAACTTACCAGGCAAAGACTTTCCAGACTTTTTTGGAGAAATTCAAAAAATTTTACCAAAAATAAATGGCGATATAATTTATGCCATCAAACCACAAATAGCAAGTTTTGGAGTTGGACTATTAAAGAAAATATTCACTAGAAAGCCATTAATTTTAGACATAGACGATTGGGAACTCAGCTGGCATGGAGGTGATAACTGGCATTATCATCCTACACCCAAAGAATTTGCTAGGGACTTGCTGAAACCACAGGGCGCACTAAAAAATCCTCATCATACTTTATATGTGAAATGGATGGAAGGTTTGGTAAGTCACGCTGATGCTGTGACAGTGCATACTAAATTTTTGCAGCAGCGTTTTGGTGGTACATTGGTTCCGAATGGCAAAGATGTTTCTTTATTCGATCCCGCTCAATATGATGCTGAATCCAGTAGGAATCGTTATGGTTTATCTGAATATCGCATTTTAATGTTTCCCGGTGCGCCAAGACCTTATAAAGGTTTAGAAGATGTTCTCATCGCGCTCGATAAACTTAATCAACCAGACTTGAGACTAGTAATTGTAGGTGGTAGTCCTTATGATGATTATGATAAACAACTTCAACAAAAGTGGGGACGTTGGATTATTAAATTACCTAAGTATCCAGCCGACGTTATGCCTGATTTGGTAGCAGCTGCTCACATTGTAGTTGTTCCCCAGCGAGATACTCCAGAAACTCGCGCTCAATTTCCCTTGAAGTTGACAGATGGGATGGCAATGGCTAAACCTGTATTATCAACGCGTGTTGGAGATATTCCCCAAATTTTAGGTGATACTGGTTATTTAGTCGAGCCTGGTTGTCCTGAGCAAATTGCTGAACAAATTCAATTGATTTTTCAGAATTTAGAGTCAGCAAACCAGAAAGCTATCAAGGCAAGAGAAAGATGTGTCGAACACTATAGCATAGAGGCTATGGCTTCTACGCTCAAGTCAGTAATTGCTCAGTTGTGAATAATATTAATAATTAAGTTAAATTTGCATAAAAATACCCAATGTCTACCAGAAAACTAATACTAAGATTCGCCAAACCCTATCCAGGTTTAATTATCCTAACAATGCTGTTGGGATTTTCTGGTGCTTTATTTAATGGTGTCGGTGTGACTTTGATTGTGCCAGTAATTTTGAGAATTGTCGGACAACCAGTAGATTTAACTGGTTTTCCTCCGATTCTCAAAGCTGTGATGTTCCCATTTGATAATCTTCCCGAAAATTATCGTAATTTGGGAATGGCTGGAACAATTATATTTATAATTTTATTAAAAAACTTATCTAGTTATTTTAGTATTTTAACATCGAGTGTTTTCACTCGGAGATTAAATGCGGATATTCGCGAAGCTAGCTTAGAGTTATTGCTAGATATTGATATAGACTATTATTCAAAAACGAAAGTAGGCGATATTATTAATCGGCTTGGTTCGGAAACTGCCCGCACTTCTAGCGCTATCGGTAGTATTATCAATTTAATTATTTTAATAATTACAATTTTAGTTTTCGTTGCCTTATTATTAGCCATTTCTTGGCAGCTAACAATCGCAGCAACAATTTTGTTGGGTTTTATAACATTAATCAATCAATACACAATTAGTAGAGCGAAACAATTTGGTCAACAACTATCAGAAATGTCTACCTCTTATTCAATCAGTGTTTTAGAAACATTGAATGGAATTCGTTTGGTAAAGTCAACTGCTAATGAAGACAGAGAATATCAAAAGATTACCAAATTAATCCGCGATCGCGAAAAAGCAGATTTTCAATCTCAAGTAAACTCACAAGCGATCGGGCCGATAAGTGAGGTAATGGGAGTTATAGCCTTACTTATGATTGTGTTCTTGAGTAAAGCTTTCTTTGCCAACCAGGTTTCTTTCATTTCTACAGTACTACTGACATATTTATTAGTATTACTGCGACTGCTGCCTTTGGTATCTCAGTTAAATAGTCTTCGTAGTAGCTTTGCTAATAGTGCTACTAGCGTAGAAATAGTAACTGAGTTTTTAAGTCGCGATCGCAAGCCGTTTATGAAAAACGGTAATGTTATCTACACAGAATTAAAAAAAGGAATAAGTTTTAATTCACTTTCTTTTGCCTACCCTAGTCATGAAAAGTTAGTACTGAAAGATGTAAATTTATTTTTACCCCGTGCTACAACTCTCGCTTTGGTAGGTGGTTCTGGTGCTGGTAAGTCAACCTTGGCTGACCTCTTACCCAGATTTTACGATCCGACATCTGGCAGGATCTCTATCGATGGCACAGACCTGCGTGATTTTGATATCAAATCTCTCAGAACACAGATGGGAATTGTCAGTCAAGATACATTTCTCTTTAATGACTCGGTGCGAAATAACATTGCTTATGGAAGACCTGAAGCTACAGAAGATGAAATTATCTCAGCAGCCAAACGAGCCAATGCTTATGAATTTATTGATAAATTACCTCAAGGGTTAGACAGCCAAATTGGCGATCGCGGCGTCATGTTGTCTGGTGGACAAAGGCAAAGATTAGCGATCGCTCGCGCCCTCCTGCAAAACCCAGAAATTTTGATTTTAGATGAAGCCACCAGCGCTTTAGATACCGTTTCCGAACGCTTAGTACAAGCTGCACTCGACGATCTAAGTCGCGATCGCACAACCCTTGTAATTGCTCACCGCCTTTCCACAGTCCAAAAAGCCGATCAAATTGCCGTTTTAGATCAAGGACAGGTGGTAGAAGTGGGAACCCATGAAACACTTTTACCAAAAGGTGGCTACTACTCACGCCTCTACTCAATGCAATTTGTCGGACAGACTGAAGTTTCCACCAAAACTAATCCTAGCTTTAACCGCATTTCTCACGAACTGCGTACAAGGCTTAACTCAATGATTGGTTTCCTGGGATTATTAGTTGACGATCTAGTAGACAATTCCCAAGAGCGGCAGGAATTAATTGACCAATCATACAACTCATCTGTAAGAGTTCTCAACGCCATCGATCTCTTCAGCGATGTAGTTAACCTGAAAATTAACTGGCAGTTATCGTCAGATATAGACCAAAATCAAGATGAACATAAGCAGTATCAAAACTTTAGTCATATCTCGGATGAGTTTCGCACGTGTCTCTATCCTCTCATTAGCTCTCTGCGTTTGCTAGCCGATAAATTAGAATCCGAACCCCAAAAACAAAATCTATTAATTGCAGAATCTTATCAATCTGCTATTTACCTATTAGATATATTAAAAGTTTTTGAAAATAAAGTTTAATTTTAGTTAATGTCAGGAACAAAAGTAGTTATACCACAATCTTTAAAAACCTATCATCCCCAAAAAAATGATAAATTCTTCAAATAAAAATCAATATATTTTTTATACCGGAGAGCTATCATTCAAGCCGGACACAGCACACGAAATTCATGATGTTCTTTGTGCCAATGCCGCAGCTAACTTAGGCTACTCCTCAGTTTTAATTTATCAAGATAAAAAAAATTCTTCTGTTAATTTACTATCGTTAATTTATCCTTATCAACCCAAAAAACCCGGCAGAGAATTTATCGAATTTTACGATGTTCAAGAAAAGCTCAAAATTGCGGCATTGCCAATGCCTTGGCCTATCGATCGAATAGGTGGTAAATTTACTAACTCTAGTACAGTAGTAACCAAATATTATTTACCAGTTCATATCCTACCTCATACTAAAGTTGTCCATACGCGAGATTGGAACTTTGTGAAAGCCGCAGTCAAAAATAAAGTTCCTACAATCTATGAACGTCACTATTTTCAAGACCGAAAATTTGAGCAGGACATCATCCACAGCCCCTATTTTAAAATAGCCATAACTCAGTCAGAACCCATCCGGCAAAGCCTAATAGAAAATGGAATGCCACCGGAAAAAGTAGTTTGGCTACATAACGGATTCAATCAATCATTTTCAATCAGACAGCCCCAAGAAGCCGAAAGATGGCGGCAAGAATTACTTATCAATGGACGGAAGCATTTAGTTGTCTATTCAGGTGCTTTGTACCCTTTCAAAGGAGTCGATCTCTTAATTGATTCTGCTAAAGAATTGCCAGAAATTCAGTTTGTAATCACAGGAGGAACAGAAGCACAAGTACAAGCATATCAACAAATAGCCAGAGATAAAAATATCGAAAACGTTAAATTATTAGGCTGGATACTTCCACGAGAACGATTAGTCAGCTTGTTTCAAGCAGCTGATATTTTGGTTCATCCTCACTGCGCTGGAAAATCAGCAGATTTCACGAATCCAGTTAAGTTTTTTCAGTACATGGCTGCTGGCACTCCTATAGTTGCAACTGAGATTCCACCCTTAATGGAATTCAAAACATCGCCTTTGATTGCCAGTTGGTGTACACCAGATAACCCGCATAAACTTGCCCAATCTATTCAACATACTTTAGAAACTTATCCCAGGAAAATAGAGGGTTATGCAGCTAGTATAGATTTTGCCCAGCAATTTTCTTGGGAGAATAGAATTACCAAAATATTAAGCTACGTAGAAGAAGATCGGCGTCCACCAATTCTGGGGTAACGGTACAAAAATAACCGAATAAATACGATTTATGACTATTAAAACTGTTGGCATGATTAGCAGCTATTCAGGTCTTGCTAAAAACAAAGATTGGTTATGGCAACAAACTCCGCACTACTTTGGTGTTTGGAAGAACATGCAAATGTTGAAAATGGCACAAAAGCCAGACTTTATGTTGCTGTATCAATTTGATTTTCCTCAAGCATCGCCGCAAAAATCTTGGTTAGATAGTTTTCGCAAACAGCAGCAAAAACCAGTAGTAAATGTTGAATCTCTACTGCGTGGTGTTAACAAAGAGCGGATTATTTATTTGCTCAGAGAACCGCCTTTAGATGAGGTTGTAAAAATAACTAATCATAATTATCAAGAAGCCCAAAAGTATTGCGGCTACGTTTCTGGCCCCGATGATTTTGCTCCCATTCCTGACTATATGCCTGCTATTTGGTATCACTCAAATTCATTTCAAGATTTAAATGAAATGCCACCGCCCCCAAAAGTTGCCCCATGTAGTTGGATTACTTCGGGAATTAGCCGCACAGCCAATCATCGTCAGCGTTTAGATTTTTTACAATCTTTGCAATCTAGTGGTATGAAATTTGATTTGTATGGGCGTAACTTACCAGAATGGGCGAACAGTTCGGGAGAACTAGGTAACAAATGGTATGGAATGGCACCATACTATTACAATCTGGCAATTGAAAACTATGCTGATAATAATTGGTATGTGAGTGAGAAACTTTGGGATAGTTTACTTGCTTGGTGTTTACCAATTTACTATGGTGGCCCGGCTGCTGATAAATTATTGCCACCAGGTAGTTTTTTGCGGTTGCCCAGTTTAGATGAAAAAGGCATTGCTTACATCCAAGAAGTGACAGCTACACCTGATGCTTGGTATGCTGCCAAAGATGCGATCGCAGAAGCACGTCAAATCATTTTACACAAATTAAACTTGCTTAACTGGTTATCAAACTTTGTCGATCAACACTCATAAATTATGAATGGTATTTGTACCCTTGGCAATGATTATGTTTTCGATCAACTGGTGGCTTTGCTCAACAGTATTGATGTTATCTTAGGCCCAGAAACTCCTGTTTGTATCTATCCTTTCGACGATCGGACACAACGGATTGCTGACGAAATAGCTAAACGCCCTAATGTATTTCTTTACGATGACCAAGAATCAATCAACCGCTGGGATCAATTTATGTTGGCAGCAGCCCCAGAAAGATTGAATCGGAGTAAATCTCGTCTTTATGGCGCTCACCGTCGTTTTTGCGCTTTTGATGGGCCATTCGAGAAGTTTATCTATTTAGATGCAGACACCTTGGTGATGAACTCACTAGCGACGGTGTTTGAAAAGCTAGAGAGTTATGATTTTGTAGTCTATGATTTTCAATTTACAGATGTTAGCAAAATATATAATGTTACTTCTCCCAAATTACTAAAATTTTTTGAGCAAAAACGCATTGATTCCGAAATATTTTGCTCAGGATTTTATGGCGCAAAAAAAGGACTATTCGACTCGGAAAAAAGAGATTGGCTAATATCAAATTTACAAAATGGAGAGTCAGAAATTTTGTATGGTGGTGCTGGCGAACAACCATTAATCAACTATATGGTAATGAGGTCTAATCTTTCTATTTATAACTTTGCTCGCCAACTGCCAGATAATGAAAAAACAGGATGTTCTGCTAGCTCTAAACATTTCGAGGAACGAGAACATATTCTTTACGATCGCGGTAATCAGCTAACTTATCTCCATTACATTGGGATTCCTCCTAATATCAATCAAGCAGTCTGTGCGGGAGAAAATATTCAGTTTCCCTATCGAGAGTTATTTCTCTATTATCGTTACTTACACGAACCAGAAAAGCGTCCAGTATTTACCAATCCTCCTAAAAATTATAATGACGCTCCAGCGCCAAATTTCCTTACCAGAGCTTTGCAAAAACTTAAGTTAATTAACCAAGGATAATTTATGAGTAGGGGCATTTATATAGTTGCCAATGACCGCGTTATCGATAATGCTATTGCTCTACTCAATAGCATTCGTTACTATGACCCAGAAGTTACTATTTATCTCATACCTTTTAATGACAATTACCACAAGGTCGCAGAACAGCTTGCTACCTTACACAACGTCCAAATTTTCCCAGATTTAGAACTTATTGATACCTTTACCAAACGCATCGGAGAAATTTTTGACCGAGATTTCCTCGCCTTACCCAACAAAATGCGTAAATTGGTGGCGTGGTTTGGACCTTTAGATGAATTTATTTATATTGATACGGATATTGTCGTTTTTGAAAAAATTGCCGACAATTTAGACAAACTTTCAGAAGTCGATTTCTTCTGCTGTGATTACCATCATGCTAATGAAAAGCTGCGAAATATATTTTCCCCATTTGTGAAAGAACAGCAAATTTTTTCCGATACCCAACTTCAAGATGTTTTCAACAGCGGTTTTTGGGCTTCGAGAAAAGGAGTTATTACCGAACAACAAATGGATGAAGCTCTACGCGAGTGTGCAGCACATCGCGAATATTTCGATTTTTCGGAAGGAGTTACAGACCAACCAATTTTAAATTATCTTGTTCTCAAACTAATTTCTAAACGTGGAAATCTCGTCAAAATTCCTGGGGGAGGGCCTGGTAGTTGGGCAGGTTCGCAAAATTTTCAACAGCAAGATTACGCCCTCTATGACCGAGGACAACGACTCAAATATCTCCATTGGGCTGGTACGCGGATGAAAACTGGTAGTCCCTATTGGCAATTGTGGGAACACTATCGTTATCTGCATGAGGGTAAATTTGCCTTCATCCCCAAACTGACTCGCCGTTTATTTCCCTTTGTTTCTGCGCGTACTTAAATATTAGGAGTATTCCAATGATTGATGGTATTTACACCTTAGCGAATGATGTTGTCTATGACCAACTAGTTGCTTTGCTCAACAGCATAGAAGCTAATGCTGGTAGAGAAATTCCTGTTTGTGTAATTCCATATAATGACCAGCTAGAGAAAGTCAAGGCAGAAATTGCATCTAGAGATAATGTTACTTTATTTGAAAATTCTGATTCCATAGCCTACTGGGAGGACTTTGGCTCTCGTATCTGGAAAGCTCACCCAAGGGCGTTAAAGCTATGGCGAGAGTATGGTTTGCCAGAGAATTATCGCATAGAAAGACATCGAAAACTCTGCTGTCTAGATGGCCCATTTGACAAATTTATCTTCTTTGATGGAGATACATTATTGATGAAATCACTCGATGATGTTTATCAAAAGTTGGATGAATATGATTGGATTACGAATGACTTTCAATATAGATCCGATTTGAATTATATTTTCAACTGGACAGAAGATAAGCTAGCAAAGATTTTTCCTATAGAAGATATTAGGAATCAAATTTTTTGTTCTGGTTGGTTTGCTTCTAAAAAGGGTGTTTTTAACGATGCTAATTTAGCAACTTTACTAGCAAACTTAGAAGCAGGTGAAGCTGATGCACTAGCATGGGCAGATTCCGATCAAACAGTTCTCAACTATTTAGTTTTACGTAGTGGAATTTCTTACTACAATTACGCCTATCACGGTAAAGCGACTGGTTGCCATTGGACTTCTAAATTTGATGTTGTAGATAATATTCTTTACGACCAAGGGCAGAAATTGACATACTTACACTATATGAGTGTATCTTCTTCAGCTTTTACGAGGCTTTGTGGGGGTGAAGATGTTGATATTGCTTACCGCGATGTTTTCTTATATTATCGCTATTTAAAATCACCTGAAAAACGTCCTCAAAGCTTTAAGCGCCCAAGCAGACTAACACTTCTGCAAAAGTCCACTAGTAGCTTTATTCAGCAAAGAATAAACAACATTAAGCTAAAGTATCGCAACTTTAAGCATAGAATTGCTCAATAAACATTAAAGAGAGTCTGAAACTCTCTTTAATTTTAAATTATTAATTTCCTACTCTTTTCTAAGAAAAAGAATCTAAATCTAAAGATTGCATACCTTCACGTTCTATAAAAGTCATCATACTTCCCAACTGCAACCAAACTAGCAAACAAGTAAAAAGACTAATTGGTAGACCGACTCCTAAAGCCAAGGATGAGGGAAAGCCAAATATCTCTAAACCTGAAGACATAAATAGACAAGTACCGCCTGTTATACCGATAAATGGTACAAGTAATTGTTTCAGTGAGGAACGTGGCTGAGTATTTTCTGTTCGTTCGCTTGGCCATTTCTGCACAATTACTTTCAAAGTGCCAGATAATGCTAAACCAGATGTTAATGCTATCAAAAAGCCAACAAGTAAGAGAAAGTAAGGCGGTTGCTCAGGAAAATAATACATGAAAACTCCTAATTTCTATTAAAGATTTTTTACTTTTTATTTGTTGACTGGTTCTCAGCAAAAGACCCAAGTAATGTCGCTTTTGGCAGGATAGCGGCTGCCCCTTCTCTGGATAACTCTGTTAAAATCCCGATCGCTACATTTAATAAACGATCCGGTTTTAAGTCATCTTTAACCAGGTTCCACAGGCGTTGGACATCTTCGGTGTGTAGGCGGTCATCTTCGGTGAGAGCAAGCACCAACTGTCGCCGAAGAAACTTGCCTTCTTCCGACATTAAGTATTGGAACCCCATCTGAGCTGTGGGCAATACATCAAAGTTGTTATCGGTACGAGCGATCGCAATCAAATTCTCTAACCGCTGCCACTGAAATTTACCATCTTTGAATAACACATTCAATAATCGTCGTCTTAATTCCGGCGATTCTCCTGTCAGCAACCGCCGCGCTATATAGGGATAACCCACTTCAACAATTTTGAAATCGGGGTTAAGGCTAAGGGCAATACCTTCTTGGGTAACTAGAGAACGAATAATCAAAGCAAACTTTGCCGGAACTCGGAAAGGATATTCGTACATCAGTTCCGAAAATTCATCGGTAATAGTTTTGAAGTTAAAATCCTTGACATTTTTGCCAATAGCGTTTCCTAGCACCGCTTCTAGCGCTGGCACTATTGGGCAAATATTCGTATCTGGAGTCAGAAACCCTAATTTTACAAAGTCTTCGGCTAAGTCGGTGTAGTCTTTATTCACCAAATGTACTAGTGCATCTACCAATGTTTCTTTGGTGCTTTCTTCCAACTGATCCATCATGCCGAAGTCAATATAAGCCATACGACCATCGGGTACAGCAAACAAATTGCCAGGATGAGGGTCAGCATGGAAGAAGCCATATTCTAAAAGCTGTTGCAATCCTGATGTAACACCAATTTGGATGATCGCTTCTGGGTCTAAACCCGCTTCGCGAATGCGTTGAGTATCCGTCAGCTTGAAGCCGTCAATCCATTCCAGGGTTAAAACGTGGGTATTGGTGTAACGCCAGTAAATACCTGGAACTTTTACTTCTGGGTCATTGTGGAAGTTGCTAGCAAATTTTTCGGCGTTGCGGCCTTCATTAATATAGTCAATTTCTTCAAATAACTTTGTGCCAAACTCGTCCACAATTAAAGTTAGGTCGTGACCGAGATTTAAAGGCAACCAAGGAGCTAGCCAACCTGCTGCCCAACGCATCAGATATAGGTCGCGTGTAATTACCGGATGTAAGTTAGGGCGTTGCACCTTCACGGCGACTTCTTCGCCGCTAACCAAACGACCCCGGTAAACTTGACCCAAGCTAGCAGCAGCTACTGGGTGAGGTGACAGTTCGCTAAAACTTTCGTGAATTGGACGACCTAGTTCACTTTCGATAATCTGGTAAGCGATCGCATTATCGAAAGGTGGTAACTGATCTTGTAACTTTATCAGTTCTTCTAAGAAATCTTTGCGTATCAGGTCAGGCCTAGTGGAGAGGGCTTGACCAACTTTAATAAAAGTCGGGCCGAGGCGGGTGAGCAGTTCTCGCAACTGGATAGCTCGTTTACCCTTGTTCTGCTCAACTTTATCTTGCCACTCGTCCCACTTCAGACTGAATATAAATCCTGCAAAGGAGGAGATAATTCTCAGCACTCGCCCCCAGGCTAGCCAAGGACGGTAACTATAGTAGCGAGCGATCGCATCTGGATTATAGAGTTTTAGTTGAGCAGGTTGATACTGACCCACGCCTTTTTTTGCCTCTTCAACTGAAAAATTTACAATGATTGTTTTTCTCCTGACCCACAAGT
This sequence comes from Nostoc sp. JL31, assembly GCF_017114965.1. Lineage (NCBI taxonomy): Bacteria > Bacillati > Cyanobacteriota > Cyanophyceae > Nostocales > Nostocaceae > Nostoc > Nostoc sp. JL31. The sequence continues at coordinate 19,158 of NZ_JABXKO010000097.1, read as the reverse complement.
TAGTTGCAAGTTCAGGATAGCAGTAGCCTTTTATCTAAAACAACTAGAACTCTACCCTTTGGGGATAGTGTTCGAGGCGATTTTAGCATCTGTTACTGCCTAGATTTGTTTATCTTTTTCTTAATTATACTTTATAAAACTACAACTACTTATCCAACTTTTAGATGATTTTATCTTTTCTTAACCATTTTTTATAAAAATATAAATATGTACCTATATATGCAAATTGAAACTCAGTAACCGCTTACAACATAAAGATCCCCGACTTATGTTAGAAGCCGGGGATCTTGATACTATGTTTATTTATACCTGTGATTTAAGTGGAAAATAAAATATTTTATGTGTCCACAATAAAATTACAGTATCAACTAAAACCTTGGTAATTGTTAATAGCTTTGCCACAATTACCAATTACCTGCTTTTAATTGTCATGTAGTGCTATTTAGATTTGGCCTCCAAGTTTTCTAAACGGCTTCTCAATTCCTGATTTTGTTGTTTGAGTTGATCGAAATCTTCACGCAATTGACGCAGGGTTTTTTCTGAACCAATGTTCTTTTGCACCTTGGAAATTTCTTCTTCAGCAGAGCGACGTACACGCCCATCAGCTGTTTGTTCAGCTAGCGATCGCAAAATCCCCACTGCTTTAGGTGTTTCCATTTGTCCTAATGCTGCTGCTACCGACACTTGCGTTAAAAAGAAGCTTTCTTTGGCTAGTTCTGTTAATTTGTCTAAAATCCGTTCCAAATTAGCCGGACTTTGACCGACAGAAATTTTTCCTAAAGCACGAATTGTGGCTAAACGTAGAGGTTGTGGCACACCGATTTTGGTGTATTCTAGCAGCAGATTTAAAGCTGCTTCCGAGGTTTTGAATTCAGCTAAACCGGCGATCGCCCCACTCCGCACGACTTCATTCCAACCCGCCTTTTCTTCTAAAACGCCTTTTAGCAGTTTTAATACCTTGTCTTCCTTGGGTTTTTCTTCCAAGTTTGATGAGGCGATCGCCCCGATAACACGAGAAGCTGCTGCTTCCACGTAATAACTGGGATCGCCCTTTTGCACTAACCCTCTCACAACTTTATAGCTTTCAGCAGTTTTGAATTGAGTAAGTGCTTCCACTACAGATCGTCGCACATAAGCATTTTTATCTTTTAACCCAGCAATTAAGCCATCAAAGGCTTGATCTAAATTGATTTGGGCTAGTTGTTTTGCCACTTCCACCCGCACACCCCACAATGGGTCATTTTTTAGCGATGCAGACAGTGCAATGATAGCTTCTAACCCACCTTTTTTCGCCAAAGCTGCTGCTGCATAACTACGCGAAATCGGGTCAGGATCAAATTCTAACTGTGCTTTTAACTCCGCGATTGGATATTCTAAAGCTACTGTTTTTAGATAATTATTTCCAACATCAAAGCTGATAAATTGGGGTTTATTTTCTAGAGGAAAGTAGAAGCTTTGTTCGCGTTCATTCACCCGGACGGTGAAAGTTTTGAGTGCTGAGAATGAAGTACTGAGTTTTCCATGACTCCCGACTTCTTCCTGTTGGGTATAGCCAAAACCAATAGGTATTTTTAAATCAAACAAATCCTTACTGCCATTTTTACCTTCATCAGCTTGGGTTTGAGTGACTGTAATTTTTGCTAAATTAGCATCTCCATCCCAAGAGTAAGCTACTTTAAAATCGGGATGACCACCACGATAAACGTATTGGTCAAACAGAAACAAAAGATTACGTCCAGTTGCCTTTTCAATCGCCCTGAGTAAGTCTACTGTTTCTACGGTTTTGTGGGCATTATCTTGGACAAATGTTTGAATTGCCTCCCAAAACAACTCATCTCCCAATTGGGCCCGAATCATGTGATAGACACAAGATCCTTTTTCGTAGATGTGGCGATCGTAAAGTTCAATAGCTTCTCGGTAAACGTGCGTTACCATTGGACGGCGATAACGACTGCTATCTTCGCTTAAGTAACGACGAGCTTCCAATAAACGATAGTAAGCTGCTTCTTCTGAACTGTATTCCTGTTCTGTCCACATCACCTCAGAGTAAGAAGCCATCCCTTCTTTAATCCAAGCATGAGACCAATGCTTAATCACCACCAAATCACCAAACCACTGGTGCGCGAGTTCGTGAACGACTAAACTTTCAGTGTTGCGGTTATCTAAGGCGGCACGTTCATCCAGCAAACATCTGTCTGTTAACAGTGTTGTGGAAGTGTTTTCCATGCCGCCAAAGATGAAGTCATCAACACAAACTTGGGCGTATTTCGGAAAAGGATATGGATAACCATACTTTTGGCTCAAAAATTCGATCATTCGGGGAGTTTTTTCCATGCTGCGTTTAGCATCTTCCTCCCGTCCCTTTTCTACATAGTAGGTGACAGCTTTACCGTTCCACTCATCTCGAATTTCAGCAAAATCACCTACTGCTAAAGTCATCAAGTAGGTCGGATGAACTTGTTGCTGTAACCAATGATAGACTTTGTAATCACCATCTTCTGTGGTGTCGATTAATTCGCCGTTGGAAATCGCCACGAGAGGGTTGGGAACGCGGACACGAATTTCCGAAGTAGACAGTTGTCCTGGATAGTCAAAACAGGGGAACCAAAAGCGAGAGTCTTCGTCTTCACCTTGAGTCCAGACTTGAGTAGGCTTGTTTGGGTAGTGCTTATCTGGTTGAATAAAATAAATACCGCGTTGCGGTTTTGCCACGGAGTAGGCGATCGCAATCAGCAAGCGTTTACCAATCTGGGTTGGCTGAGAAAGTTGAATAGAAAGCTGTTCCCCGTCATAGTCAAAATTTTGTGGCACTTCGTCCACCTGCACAGACTCAATATTTAGGTTGACAGCATCCAAAGTCAAACGATCAATACCATTACGGATTGGCAAAAGGCGAATGCTACAACTGCCCTGATAGCTTTGCTTGGGAATATCCAAGCTGAGATCGAGAAAAATATGCTCTACCTGTCCGGGGCGATCGGGGTTGTAGTGTGGTCTTGCTCCCGGTAACTCAAAAGGTTTGTGTCCGTTATTATCTGTATCAAAATAAGACTGCGACATTGATGCTTACTGACCTTGTAATCCTGAAAAGTCTGGCTTGGTTGGATGTAGTTAAGTAAAATAGCGGTGTTTGATGTATTTCCCAAATCAACAGGGCATTATGGAGGTGAGAACTCCCCTTTGGGATTGGGAGATTGAAATTAATCTCACCTGAACTTCCGAAGATCGGCTACCGATCCTGAGATTTTTTCTATATCCCTGCCGCATTTACTTTTCCTGATGTTCTGCACTTTTTGGGCATTGAGTCAAGAGTCTCTTGTACCTCTATAGATTCTCATTAAGTACAAATACTCCTAATTATTTTTATAACTTAGGATAGCTTGCTGCTAAACACGCTACTTTGTTTAAAATGAACAGCATATCATTTACAAATTCGCTCCTCATCTGATTGAAGTATTTTTGAGAGTAATTTTAGACCGCTAATTTATAGGATTACTAATTTTATCAGTAAATACCAACTGGAGTTGAAACTAAATGCAGGGTACCAGTTGTGTAAGAGTAAAATAATCGATTTCTGTCTCCGTAAAAACTCCCATACTGGCGAGTACCTGTCAAAGTCGCTCAGAGAGTACGCTTGTAGATTGATTTTGCGCTTCCCAAATCTTCTTAACTTCTTTAACAAATCGGCGGGCGATCGCTAGCTTGTTTGCTGTATAGATGGACTGGGAGATCCAAGTGCTATAGCAATCTGAAATCATTCGTAAACAATCAGATTCTCAACTTCATAAGAGAAGTCGGGAATCTCAGCCTTGCAATTTTTACAAATCAGATAGGATTGCTATGTATTTAATTTGCAAAAACCCATTTATAGTGAAAATCACTTTTAAGTTGGATGTTTGCTGATTGAGACATGACAGTTAACTGAGAATTTTTATTATTAATATCCGATTCATCATGGATGTCAAAAGCAACAATTTTCTTTGAGTAGGGGGTAGACGTGCAGCTTGCCAACAAGTATGCGGCTGAATCCTTTTGTCATGGGTTAGTCTAGCGATGGATTAGCGGAAATATTATAAATCCGAAAACTCTACAGTGACACTTGTATAAATCTCGGTGACAATCTGAGCAAAAGAGGATAACAAAATGCCTGAAAGTAAATCAAAATTTCTCATTCCTGCTGTTGGTGCTGCTGTCGTTGTCGTTGGAAGTATAGCGGCTTATATGTACTTCAAAGGCTCACCAGGAGGTAGTTTAGACGCTCTAGGCAGTGCTAAAGTAGTACCTTCAACAGCATTGATGGCAACTTATATTACTACTGACTCTGAAGCCTGGGCAAAATTACAGCAGTTTGGCACTCCAGAAGCACAAAAGTTAGTGGCAAAAGGTCTGGAAGATTTCAATAAGCAAATTTTCAGTGACAGTAACGTTTCTTATGAAAAAGACATAAAGCCTTGGGCTGGTAGTGTGATGATTGCTGTACTGCCACCAAATCCTGTAAAACCGGCACAGTTAAAAGTGCCCTCTGGGGCACCTAATATACCAACAAATCTACAGCAGGAATCGAATATCTTGATAGTGGTGGGAATCAAGGACAAACTTAGTGCGTTAAATTTTGCTAACAAATTGAAGTCACAAAAAGGGGTGAAATTACAGGAATCTGACTATCAAGGTCAAAAAATTGTCGAAACTACACAAAATGGCAAGCCGACGTATAGCGTAGTTTTAAATGATAGTCAGTTGGTGTTAGCCCCCGAAAAGCAAGCTATAGAAAAAGCTATTGACACGTTTAAGGGACAGTCTTCTTTTGCCAGTAAAGAAGGTGCTAGCAGCATTCTTAAAGGAGTGAATGTTAAAAACAGCCTCGCTCAAGTTTATGTACCAGACTATGCCGAAATGATACAGCAATTAACTGCTGGAAATCCGCAGGCAAAGCAGTTACCCCCACAAACCCTGACGCAACTGAAGCAGATAAAATCTGTGGTAGCGGGTGTTGGTGTTGATGACGCGGGAGTGCGGGTAAAAGCGATCGCTAATTTAGATCCGCAATTAAATAAATTTCAGTATCAATCAAGTCCTGGGAATATAGTCGGGCAATTTCCTGCTGATACCTTTGCTCTGATTAGCGGAAATGGTATCAGCCGTGGTTGGGAAGTGCTAGTAGAACAGTCAAAAGATTATCCAGAAATGAAGCAAGCTCTGGAACAAGCGCGAGGACAACTGAAATCTGTCAATATAGACCTAGATAAGGATATTTTTGGCTGGATGAATGGGGAATTCGGTTTTGGTGCGATTCCATCAAATCAAGGGATATTAGCGAGTGTTGGTTTTGGAGGTGCTTTAGTATTTGATACTAGCGATCGCAAAACTGCCGAAGCTACCTTGACAAAATTGGATACTTTTGCAAAAACCCAACGAATCAACGTCGCCAACAGAAATATCGGTGGTAAAAACGTAACTGAATGGCAAATACCTCAACAGGGAGCTTTATTAGCACATGGTTGGCTGGATCAAGATACTGTATTTTTAGCTCTTGGTGGCCCAATTGCTGACGCAGTTAGCGATCGCAAAAATCCATCTCTCGACACTAGCGACGCCTTCAAAGCTGTGACTGGTTCTTTGCAAAAGCCTAACGGCGGTTATTTCTACCTGGATATGGATAAAACTAAAACTGTGCCCCTGATCAATAGTTTTGTATCATCTAACGCCGATACTATCACCATCCTAAATTCCATTCGTGGTCTTGGTTTTACCGCTATTAGCCCAGATAAATCCACCAGTGAATTAGAGGTGTTGTTAGCTCTCAAGCCTACTGCAAAATAGGGAATGGGGCATGGGGATTAGGTGACAGGTTACAGGTGATAGGGAATAACCTTTTGGATGCGAGATGGGGAAACTGTTTTAGGTTACAGATGATAGAGAATAACCTTTACCCTCTACCCTATAACCTGTAACCTATTCCCTTCTTCACTCCCCATTCCCCAGAATGTTTTTCAATTTGCATCTAGACTGGCCTCCAGCAACTATGTCATAAGTAGAAAAGGCTGTTAAATGCAAACTGATTTATGACTGCTGCTGTAAACACTAATCCTGGTTTAGCTTCCCGCTTGGTAAATGGCATACTGGCTATCCAGCCTTTAGCTAACCTAGCCAAGCATCAAGCTAGACAAATGATGATTAAACGTGCCGAGAGAATTGGTGTGCCTTGGACGCAAGAAGTCGAAACATTACAAGCGCGTGATTGGAAGGACGATCTAGCTCAAGTACAAAATCCTCAGCTTTCCTACCCAGAATACTATTTGCGGTCATTCCATGCCTACGAAGGTGGAAACCTCAGTTGGAAAGCTGCTTGCGAGTTAGAAGTTGCTGCTCGTACTGTCCATGCTGGAATTTGGCAAGATGCTGGAGCAGAAGGAGATGCTAAACTGCGCCAAAGTTACCATGATATCCTCAAAGCGCAAATCCCCAATCAACCCCAAGACATCATAGATTTGGCCTGTGGTGTGGGTTTGAGTACATTTACCATGCAAGAAATTTATCCTCATGCCAAAATTACAGGGTTAGACTTATCTCCCTATTTTTTAGCAGTTGCCAATTACCGCGCCCAAAAACGTCAAGCTAAAATTAACTGGCTTCATGCTCAAGCAGAATCTACCGGGCTACCTGATGCCTCGTTTGATTTAGTTTCTATTTTCCTGATGTGCCACGAATTACCCCAATCAGCAACCCGACAGATTTTAGCTGAAGTGCGGCGCGTTTTGCGTCCGGGTGGCTACTTGGCAATCATGGATATGAATCCCAAATCTGAAGTTTACAAGAAAATGCCAGCCTACATTTTGACTTTGCTCAAAAGTACTGAACCGTATTTAGATGAATATTTTGCTTTGGACATTGAGCAAGCTATTGTTGAAGCGGGTTTCCAAACTCCCATGATCGCTAACAATACCCACCGTCACCGTACAGCGATCGCTCAGGTGAGTGGTTGATTTATCTCTACTGTTGTGGGCAGCAATACCACCCTTGCTGCTGCTAGGCTACTACTACTGTCGGATGCCATTTGCCCCACCTCTGTTAAAGTTACTGATGTTCTTTATCATTGGGGCAATATCTGGTTTTTTAGCCCTTAAACTTGAATGGGATTTTGAAATTGTAGCGAACTCTTTCGTAGACTGGCATCAGATTAAGCGATGTCTGGCGACAAGCTGCTTCGCATCTACGCTTCTTGGTACAGCCTTACGGCAACTTGTGGAAATAGGCCCAATTGAAGAAGGCTGCAAGTTGGCTGCGGTTGTTATCCCAACTTACTATCTGCAACGCAAGTATCGATTACTTCACTCTAGCGTTTTCCTCTTCATGATCGCTGTTGCCCTTGGATTCACTGCTGAAGAGAACTGGATTTACTTTTTCCACGGTACAGCATCGGTTTTTGAACGTACTATCGGCACGCCAGTCCATGCGATGTTTTCTGCACCTTGGGGATATGCATTAGGAACCTATATTTCCTCTAAAAATCGGTTAAATCGAGATAAAAAGTTTATTTTTAGGGCTTGGCTAAATTCTGTCATCTGTCATGCCCTAGTGAATGTCCTATCTAGTGCTTGGGGTTATTCATTACCCTTACGTTTCCTAAGTTACGGTTTATTTCCGTTTCTGTTGTGGATGTTTTGGCGGCTGGAACAATTACTGCGAAAAGTGCAAGGTAAACCTGTAATTACCTTGATTTCAGACCGTACAATCCAGCGCCGTTACTGGCAGAGGAGTTTAGTGCTGTTTGCCCTCGTGCTGGGTGGAAATGCTATTTTTGGGCTGTTTCTCTTAGTTAGGAAAATTAGTCCTTTGAGTCCGTCAAAGTTTTTTGACACTTATATTTTGTGGTTTATATTTAGTCGTTTTTTACTAAATCTCTTTTTTGGAGTTTTAGCGTGGGGCATTTATCGCTATTTGCGACATTCCGCCCGTCGTCGGTATTTTTAAAATATGATTTAGGAAAAGGTTAGGCGGTTTCTATGCAAACAACTCCAGTGCGTTGGACGACTACTGACCTAGAGCTATTTGCTAGCGATTCTCGTTCCGAGACACTTCGTGAACGTAGAAATCGCTATGAGATTATTGATGGAGAACTATTTGTGACTAAATCACTTAGTTAGGATCATCAATCAAGTTGTGGCAATATTGTTACAGTTCTTAATAATTGGTCAGATAAAACTGGTTTAGGTAAAGCTGCGATCGCACCTGGAATTATTTTCTCGGATTTGGACAATGTGATCCCTGATGTGGTGTGGGCAAGTCATGAACGCTTAAAATACTTGCTAGATGAAGCTGGACATCTTACGGGCGCACCAGAGTTAGTGGTAGAGGTTTTGTCACCCGGCGAAAAAAACGAGAAACGTGACAGGGAAACAAATCTAAAGCTGTACTCGGTGCAAGGGGTTCAGGAATATTGGATTTGCGATTCTGTACAAAAGAAAGTTGAGGTTTATCGACGCGAACAGGCTGTATTAAAGTTAGCAGCTACTTTATTTAGTCAAGATGAATTGACAAGTCCTTTGCTACCTGGTTTTAACTGCTTAGTGAGTAAACTTTTTTAGTTGGACATTGGGCATTGGGCATTGGGCATTGGGATGAGATAAATTCCCTATGTCCTATGCCTAAATTTACAATTACCTAAACCCTTGCTAATACTGGTTGATTCAGGGCTGCACTGGCTGAATCTGATTCAGACTCCGTACAGTAGATTTCACAGGAGTTATTGGGACTTTCAATCAGTTTCACTTTGTAAAGTTTAGCTCCCAATTCCTCAATAGGCGATCGCACTAAATTACTAATGTAAAGTGCGATATTTTCAGCAGTAGGTACAACTTCGGCAAAGTAGGGAATATCTTTGTTTAAAAATGTGTGATCGAATGGCTCTAACACATAATCTTCTACCACTTGATTCAGGGCACCTAAATCAATAATCATGCCAGTACGTGGGTCAATTTTACCTTTGACAGTGACTTCTAGATGGTAGTTGTGTCCGTGACCGTTAGGACGAGCGCACTTACCATAAATCTCAGTGTTTTCTTCGTTACTGAGGTTAGGATGAGCTAGCCGATGGGCGGCGCTAAAGTGAGTACTGATGGTGAGGTAGGCTTCCATTGCGTTTCCCATATAATCTGCCCAAAGTTCAGGATGTTCAAATAACTGCACACGCACTAGAGGCAAATGAGGTGCTAGGCGCTGCCAGATAATCCGTGCAATATTCTCAGTCGTAGGCAGAGTTTGTTCAAATTCTGCCCACACATCATTGAGATAAGAGAAGTCCAATTGACTGGTAACTTCCTGTTTAATTACGTGTTTCACATCAGACAAGTTCAACACCATGCCATATTCATCCAATTCCCCAGCTAGGGAGATAAATAAGACATAGTTATGTCCGTGCCCTGGAAATCTAGTACCAGCACCAAATTTCTCAATATTCTCGGCTTCACTCAGTTCTGGCAACCAATAACGATGACTTGCTGAAAACTGGGCGCGGCGATTAACAATACATGGCATGAGTACACTATGAGCAGAATTTAAAATTTCTTAACCTTTTTCTATTTCCAGCATAAACTAATTTCTTAGTCATTAGTCATTCGTCCTTAGTCATCTAGCGCAATTTACCCATGCCCAATGCCCAATGCCCAATGCCCCATGCTCAATGCCAATAATTATGTAACAGATGCTTGTGCCTCACAGTGTAATCTTGTAGCTATGCGGAATAGTTCATGACCTGTGTGTAAATAACGCTCATCGTAGTTCAAAGGAAAATAACCTAATTCATCGAGTCCATCTGCTACTTGGTCGAGGCTGTAGTAAAGGTGAGCCGCTGTTCTTGCGAGACTAGGGGGATTTGGCAGGGAGCGAAAAGTAGTTTGTGCCTGCTTGAGGTCATCTCGACAGGTTTTTAAGTATTCTTGAAATTCATCTAACAACTCGTCATCAAAGGGATCGGCAGCTAATTGCTCCATTTGTTCTTCTAAAGAATAAAGAATCGTACAAAGCAAGTGATTTACTGGTTGGTAAACTTGACGCAGCCATTCTTCAACTTGCTCGTCAACATCCCGTCCAGTTTTTCGTCTTGTCTGGTAATGGTTTTGCGCTGATGCTGTACGCTGTTGGCGATCGCTATTTAATTTTTGGGAGTCATCTTGCAGTTCTTGGTCATAATTACGGCGATTTTGGTTGTCGCCTAAAACTTCATAGGCTGCATTGATGCGGATAATTTGCTCGCGATCGGCTGTTTCCTGATTACTGTCAGGATGAAACAACTTAACCAAGCGGCGATAAGCTTGCTTAATCTCCGCAAGGCTTGCACTTGGACTAACTTTGAGAGTTTCGTAATGGTTAGAAACGTGCTTAGAATTGACCATTAATTCAATGTATCGTTAACTGACGCTAGTGGCTAACCTTGCCTCCAGGTCTTGGAACAACGGTGTACTCAAATACCTTTCACCAAAGCTAGGCTGAATCATCACAATTAAACGTCCCTTATTTTCTTGACGTTGGGCAACGCGAATTGCTGCACATAAAGCTGCTCCACTGGAAATGCCAGATAGTAGTCCTTCTTCTTTTGCCAAACGCCGACTATAAGCGATCGCTTCTTCATCGGTGACGGTAATCACTTCATCAATCAATTTTATCTTGAGTACTTGAGGAATAAACCCAGCACCAATTCCCTGGATTTTGTGGGGCCCTGGTCGTCCCCCAGATAAAACTGGGCTATTGGCAGGTTCAACTGCGATCGCTTTAGAACTAGGCTTGCGTGCTTTAATTACTTCTGCTACACCAGTGATCGTACCACCTGTACCCACTCCCGCCACAATGATATCTACTTGTCCATCGGTATCTTCCCAGATTTCCAAGGCTGTAGTTTCCCGATGCATTTTTGCATTAGCTGGATTGCGGAACTGCTGCAACATATAGGTACTTGGTGTAGTATTAACTATTTGCTGCGCTCGTTGAATTGCCCCACTCATGCCTTCCATTCCTGGTGTTAGTTCCAGTTCTGCTCCGTATGCTCGCAACATTGCCCGACGCTCTCCACTCATCGTCTCTGGCATTGTCAAAATTAATCGATAACCCTTAGCTGCTGCTGCCATCGCTAGGGCAATTCCGGTGTTTCCAGAAGTGGGTTCTACCAATACTGTCTTCCCAGGAGTAATTAGCCCTTCCTCCTCTGCGGTATTAATCATACTTACCCCAATCCGGTCTTTGACTGATGCCGATGGGTTCATACTTTCCAGTTTCACCACAATTTCTGCAACACATCCTTCTGTTTGAAGAATGCGGTTCAACTGCACTAAAGGAGTACGACCAACCAGTTCTGTAATGTTACGAGCTATTCGCATAAATTAGTCCTTAATTATTAATTATTTGTTATTGGTCATTAGTCATCAAAAAATGACAAATGACTCTTGACTAAATGTAGTACATGATATCTAATTGCCGCAGCGAATCTCGTTTTTCACAAAGATCCTGGAGCGTATATTTTTGCAAGACTGAATTTGCCGCGCGGCTTGCTTCTTGCCAAATTTCTTCTATAACTGAACTGTCTATACTTTTGGAATTAACGTTTTCTTCACCAGCCCGCGCCTCTAAGCCTTCTAAACATTCCAAAATCTCAAAAAGGATGATTTTTCGGGGTTCTCGCGTTAACAGATAGCCACCTTTTGACCCACGTTGACTTTTAACTATACCGCCACGCCTCAAGGTTGCTAGTAGCTGTTCCAGATAGCGATCGGGTATGTTTTGTTGTGCTGCAATTTGTCGAATTTGCAGTGGTTCGCCGCTTTCGTAATGAGCGGCCATCTCTAATAAGGCGAGAATTGCGTATTCCGATTTACAGGATAGTTCCACAAGCAGCAATAAGTTAGGGATTAGGAATTAAGAGTTAAGAGTTAAGAGTTAGGAGTTAAGAGTTATTCAATTAACCTCTATTAGAAAAGTTCCCTCAGAAAAAGTTGCTCACGGCGTAAGTTACTTATAGAGTGGGTATTACAATGACCACCCTACTCTGAGCTATTCATATAAAACCCGCCATAACTCATAACTTCTAACTCACAACTCCTAACTTTTCTAGTATACTCCGGTTAATTACTGGGGATTATCCATTGCTGCTACTGAAAACAAAAAACCCCGCCTAATGGCGGGGAGAAATAGAGTTCAAAATTGTCAGTGGATAATCAACACTCTAGAAGGTGAAAGTAGTTCTGAGCGTACCGATAATAGCATCATCGTTATCGCTGTTTTGACCAGGAGAGGTCAACCAGATTACACCAGGGGTTACAGAGATGTTATCCGACACACGATACTTGTAGAAACCTTCAAAGTGGTAGGGTATATCATTGTTCCCACCAAAACCTGGGCGGTTAAAGGAATAGGGTTCTGCACCAGCAAAAACACCTAAAACGTTACCCTTTTTACCGAAATCAGGTAAGGCTACGCCTACACCGTAACTCCAAGCTTCATAATCATCACCTGCACCGACACCTGTTACGTCATGGTAAGAGACGAAGCCACTAATGGACAGTTTGTCGCTGGGTCTAAACGCAGCCGACACACCGTAGGAGTTGCTGCTAGATGGGGTTACACCTCCTGCATTACCTAAAAAGTTAGCTTGTCCAGTACCGACATCAAAACCTCCAGTATTTCCGTCTGTACCAGAGTCGAATAAAGCACCACTAGCGCTATATCCGTGGACGTAGGTAGCAGCTACAGCCACGCGATCGCCTACACTAAAGTTCAACTGTCCTAAAGCGGCATAGTCGCCGTTGGTCAGACCTGAACTAAGAGCAGGATCGTTAGCTTGTGATGCCAAGTAACCCGCAGTGATTGAGCTATTTCCTAAAAGACCGCCACCTTTACCAAGGGGCAGATTGAGCGCTATACCTGCACCACCACCAATCCGATAGATGGGACTTTCAGTAGCAAAGGTAGATAAAGCGCCGTTACCGCCGTCAGTGTTGTCAAAAAAGTAAGGGTTATTGACAGCAGCATAATGGCTATGCCGTCCGCCACTAGCAGCGAGATAAACTTGGGCTGGACCTATAGGAGCTTCATAGGTCAAACGGTCTATCCTTACAGCATTGTTACCACTGCTACCAATTTCAAAGGTTTGTGTGCCTTCAGCAGTACCGATGGGATTATTAGCGTTATCAAGTTGTGTAAAGGCTGTTGCATTACCAGCAGCAAGACGGGTATGTAAAACGTCTCTACCAGTGAAGCTGGTTTGCAAGTCCAAACGTACCCGATCTTGGAAGACAGTATTGTTGTTGTCACCAGTGTTACCTCCAAACACATCAGTAACTGCAAAAATTGCTTCACCGACTAGTTTTGTGGTGGTGGAGAACTGATTCGCTTCCAATTCAGCAGTCCGCGCTTCTAAGGAATCTACGCGACCGCGTAGGGTAGCCAATTCTGCGGAAAATTCTTCTTGTAACCGTTGTAACGTAGCTAAATCTTGTTTAGTTACCAAGTCAGCTGTTGCTGTGGCAATCAATTCGTTAACCCGATCCAAACAGGCATTTAAACCAGCGGCAAATTCATAACGGGTCAAAGCACGATTACCGCGATAAGTCGCATTTGGATAACCTGCAATACAACCATAGCGCTCAACCAAGGACTGCAATGCTTGGAATGCCCAGTCAGTAGGTTGTACATCGGAAAATTGAGAAACCGATGTTACTTGAGACTGAGAATTACCTTGGTTGCCTTCGTTGCTGTAGCGATTAACTTGATCTATGGTTGTTTGAGCCAATATTTCTGGCTGTTGGGCAACTTGGGTTACACCTAGTTGTTTGGCTGATGATACTTCTGTGGTTGTGCTTGGGGCCGCCATTGCTGTTGCCGAAACTAACAATGTTGCTCCCAAAACTGCTGGGCTAACCACTAAGGATTTCCATAATAGATTAGACATCTTCACTTTACTCCTCACACCTTGTTTAGATAATTGGTTTCGTTACACCTAATTCTCGAAAATGCGACATCTCATTGAAACCTATGGATGAGGCATAGTTGGCACTACTACAATTTTAGTTTTTGCAAAGCTAAATAAACAATTAACTTGGGGTTAAAAACTTATGTGATTAACTTATGCAAAAACATATCTTTATATCATAACATTATAAAACATCTGATCTAGATGGCAAGATTGCAGCGATCGCCTTAATAACTGTCACACATACTTATCTAAATATCTAAGTAGGGAGTAGGGTTTGGGTCATTCGCTCTCTACGCAGGCTAAATTGCTGAAAGCTTTAGACACTTAGCCGTTTGCCATCAAAAATTGCTTCTTTCACTTACCCCTCGTATAAATCTCACGCCAGTTAGAACACACTGGTTCGGCATACAAACTGTATATCGCAGTAACTTCCTGTAGTCTGGCACAAGATGTTAGAAGAAATCAGCTAGTTGATCTGGGAAATCACCCGTGCTACATCAAAGTCTGTCTGGGTCAATCCGCCTGCATCATGTGTTGTAAGTGTAATCTTCACTTTATTGTAGGAAATCTCTATATCTGGATGATGTGCGGCTGATTCAGCCGGCTCAACTAGTTTATTGACAAACTCAATTGCTCCAATAAAGTCTTTAAATGTGCGGGTAGTTTGCAACTTGGAGTCTTTAACAGTCCAATCTGACAAAACCTTTGCCTGTTTTTGAATTTCTGCTTCGGTGAGTAGTTGTGGCATATCAAGAAATTCCTACCTATATATTTGTTACAACATTTTGCATCTGACAAAGGCAAACCCCTTTTATTCTCCACACAGAAAGTATGGTAGGATAAATTTAAGCCACAATGCGTATGTCTAGATTTAAATCAAACTTGGCAGATAGACGCTATTTATCACGTTTGGTCATACTCCAAGGTTTAACGCAAGATATTTATGATGTTTTTTAAGAAAACTTAAATAGGTTGCCTTTCTTCCTGGCAGCCATCGCTATCTATCTTTATAAACAGTAAGCATTAATAAAACAAAAATTACCTATAAAAAACTATCCGCCCTGATTTAGATCGGATGATCTAAGTCAGAGCGGTCTAGCGGGTCTTCAGGTTGCAACCAGACTGCCGGAAGGAACTCCGAGCTTGCCTAGCTACTTGAGCTAACTTAGTATCTCAAAGATGACTAAGGCTAACTTTTAGAGAACAGCCCCGGCGCGCAGCCGACTAACTGCAACCTGATGACCCATGCATTTACTACTTTCTATCATGGGCATCACCTCCTTATTGCCTAAGCGGTCTTAGTTTCAAAAGGGCAGAGGATTTACTCTGGGTTCATAACCTTTACCTAACATAACATATAAATTTAGAGATATTAACCATATATAGAAAAAATCTCCCACCTCTTTGATGGGAGACTACTGGATAATAGTGAAAATTGACAATTTATTGGCTGATTACAAGGAGATTATTTTATCTGGGTGTGTCAATTTTCGCCAAGCACAACCCTAATTCAGGTCATGGTCAAATTTGAATTCTTAGAGAGCGTTACCGCGAGGTAGAACTTCTTCAGGGAATACAAATTGTTCGTGTGGTTGATCTTGAGGAGCCATCCAAGCGCGGATACCCTCGTTCAGCAAAATGTTTTTGGTATAGAAGGTTTCAAACTCAGGGTCTTCCGCCGCCCGTAATTCTTGGGAAACGAAATCATAAGCTCGTAGGTTGAGTGCTAAACCGACGATGCCGACGGCGCTCATCCACAAGCCTGTGACTGGCACGAACAACATAAAGAAGTGCAACCAGCGCTTGTTGGAGAAAGCAATCCCGAAAATCTGTGACCAGAAACGGTTTGCCGTCACCATTGAGTAGGTTTCTTCCGACTGGGTTGGATTGAAGGCGCGGAAGGTGTTAGCACCATCACCATCTTCAAACAAGGTATTTTCTACTGTCGCACCATGAATGGCGCACAATAAAGCACCACCCAATACACCCGCAACACCCATCATGTGGAAGGGGTTGAGTGTCCAGTTGTGGAACCCTTGCAGGAATAGTAGGAATCGGAAAATTGCAGCCACCCCAAAGCTGGGTGCAAAGAACCAGCTTGATTGTCCCAAGGGGTACATCAGGAATACGCTGACGAATACTGCAATCGGAGCTGAGAAGGCGAGGGCGTTGTAAGGACGTATCCCTACTAGACGCGCAATTTCAAATTGCCGCAACATGAACCCAATCAAACCGAAGGCTCCGTGTAGGGCAACGAATGGCCACAAACCACCTAGTTGGAACCAACGGGTGAGGTCGCCTTGGGCTTCTGGTCCCCACAACAGCAATAGGGAATGTCCCATGCTGTCGGCGGGGGTGGATACTGCCACTGTCAGGAAGTTAGCACCTTCTAAGTAGGAGGAGGCTAATCCGTGGGTGTACCAAGAGGTGACGAAGGTGGTGCCGGTCAGCCAACCGCCTAGTGCTAGGAAGGCGCAGGGGAATAATAGTATCCCTGACCAACCTACGAATACGAAGCGATCGCGCTTGAGCCAGTCGTCGAGAACGTCAAACCACCCTCTACTAGGGGCACGTCCAACTGCGATGGTCATTAGAGCAAATCTCCAAATGTTTATAAGTACAGGTTGTATCTGTATTATAGACGGCCATATAAAAGCCTTCCATAAGCAGAAAGTTAACCAGGTTGTTAACCAAGTTTACAATTTTTTACACACCTTTAATAATATTAGGTGTAAATCGCTAATTTTTCTAGGGGTTTTGTCATAAAAATTAATTTTTGATTCAGACGAGGTAGATAAAGCAGGGGAGCAAGAGGCGAAAGAGGTAATTTGAATTCTCCCCCTTGCTCCCTGCACCCTGCCCCTCTGCCTCTTCCAATACCCATTTCCCTAGAATCAGTCAGCTGACGCTAAAATGAGTCCACAGTTAAATTTGATTATTGCTAAATGTTTACCATCGATTTAAGCATCAGAAACACTGCTTTCCCAATCTCAGTACAACGTAAGTCAGCAGAGGATGCTGAGGCTGTCTATCAGCTAATTTTGGCAGCAATCCGTTCTGGGAACCCTGACATTGTAGAACTCAAGTGCGAAGGCAAGACAGAGAAAAAAATTGCTGTCCGCGCTAGTGAAATTTCTGGGGTGCAGATTGTTCAGAAAGATGGTACAACCCCTGGTGGTGGCAGACCACCTGGCTTTTTCGCTGTAGCTGCTGAGTAACCAAGGTTGACAAATGGCTCAAGTGGGCATTCAGGTCAAGGATTTAAATTTCAGTTGGCCTAATGGAGAGAAAGTTATCAAATCTTGCTCTTTAGAAGTACCCAAGGGTGAGTTTTGGATGCTCTTGGGTACAAATGGCAGTGGAAAATCTACTTTACTGAGACTGCTGGCGGGGTTATTAGCTCCTGAATCTGGCGAAATTCGGCTTTTGCAACCCGTTGGCTTTGTCTTCCAAAATCCAGATCATCAACTGGTGATGCCAACAGTTGGTGCTGATGTGGCTTTTGGATTGGTGGAAGAAAAGTTGCCACCTGCTGCTACCAGAGCCAGGGTTGAGGAGGCGTTAGGAGCGGTGAATTTGCTTACTTTGCAACGACGCCCTATCTATGCACTCTCTGGGGGACAGAAACAGCGAGTCGCGATCGCTGGTGCGATCGCCCGTCGCTGTGAAGTTTTATTATTAGATGAACCCACTGCCTTACTAGATCCAGATAGCCAGTTGGATTTAGTTGCTGGTGTCCGTCGCCTTGTCAAAAGTCGAGGTATTACAGCTCTTTGGGTAACACATCGATTAGATGAGTTAAATTACTGTGACGGCGCTTTCTTGCTAGAAAAAGGCTCTTTGGTTGATAGTGGTGAAGCCCAACGTCTCAAACAACGTCTGATGGAGGTACACAGCGAAGCCTCTTAATTCAGTGCTGTTAGCGATAGCGGGGCGTTTAGCCCGTGCTGAGTAATGAGTGCTGAGTGAATAAGTAAAATTCATTGTACTTAGCACTCCTGAATACTACTAAGAAAGAACTGTAACGCGCCTTTATTTAAAAGGCGCGTTTTAAGTTGGTGCGTCTATCTGAGGTTTGAGTTTTGTAAGGTTGCCGTATTTTTTATTCTGTGTAGCATAGTGTTACAGACTATGCATCAATTATTATAAAACTTATGAATGAATTTTGTTAACTCTAGAAAATTGTGATTAAAAACCATGCCCCGTTCCTTACTCCAAGCCGTTTTGTTAGTGGACGGCTACAATATCATAGGCGCTTGGCCTTGCCTTAAAAAAACGCGTGATAGCGTTGGACTAGAGGCTGCACGGGGCGAACTTGTGGAAGCGATGACTGGTTATAGTGCGTTTCAAGGTTACACAACTCAGATAGTTTTTGATGCTCAATATCAGAATAGCTCTAGTAATAAAGAAATTATTACTGAGCTTTTATCTGTTTATTACACTGATTTTGGGCAAACAGCAGATACTTATATTGAAAAATCCTGCGCTTCTTTTCGCCACCAAATAGCCCAATCTTTGATTTCGCGTGTGATTGTTGCTACATCAGATCGGGCACAGCAATTGATGATCCAAGGATATGGGGCTGAATGGTTGTCAGCACAGCAACTCTGTGGGGAAGTGGAAACCACTGTTTGCCGAATGCGACAAAAGTATCATACGCGCAAACAATCTAAGAGTCGGTTTTTAGCTAATGCCATTGATGCTAAGGCGCGGCAGCGTCTGGCTGAATTACGAATGGGATTACAGTAGATATTTAGTATCTCAGAGTCTCTGCTTAAGTTCTTGAATCGATTTTGGCTGCAAAAATTCTCTAAATTAAGTTTCTAAAAAAAATATTGGCGAAAGTACTTGCCAAATACTATTTTTAGCCCTAATATTATAAATCGTGAGTGGTCCTCAGTAGCTCAGTGGTAGAGCGATCGACTGTTAATCGATTGGTCGCTGGTTCGAATCCAGCCTGGGGAGTTTATCAATTTTGGATTTTAAATTTTGGATTCTAGATTATCCATCAGAGACTTATGGTCGCTTGACTCGACTGTGACGTTTCTGAATCATGGGTCTTTTGGTGCTTGTCCTAAACAAGTGCTGGAATTTCAACAACGTTTGCGATCGCAGATCGAACATGAACCTATCCCACTAATACCGAAATATGGTAATCTACTTCTCGTATGAGAGGGGTGTATCTGTGTATGGCTGGG